>CANQWI010000034.1 GCA_947627515.1 uncultured Clostridia bacterium | reverse complement strand
ACCTTATCATTTTGAATCACCCCCTCCCCTACCCCTCCCCCTCAGGTATGAGGGGGAGGGCGAGCTTGTTGGAGTCCATGGGTTTTGATGAGATCCACTCGGCTTCGCCTACTTCGCACCAAGGGCGGCGCTCGTGCCGCGCTTAGTCACAAATAGAATGTGCGCGGGGCGGGATGAGGTGAAACCCCTTTGGCCTGAAGGCCACTTTCCCTTCAGGGGCAGCGAGAAATAAGGTGATGGTTCGACTACGCTCACCATGACGTGATTTGAAATAATCATCCCATATCCCTGCCCCTCATTCAATCTTACGGCGCGTGGCGGGGTTGCCCCGCCTAAGCGCACTCAATTTGCGCGATACCTCGCGCTTGTTGTCCATGCATATAATGCTTCCGAGGCCAGCCTGATTGATGCACAAGGCTTATTCGCTCGATGATTTCTTTTTTGCCCTTGAAAAAAGAAATCATCAAATTTCTAAATTACTGCGCGGAGCAAAACCATGCTTTTGCGGCAGCGCACTCAATTTGCGCGATACCTCGCGCTTGTTGTCCATGCATATAACGCTTCCGCAGCCAGCTTAATTGATGCACACAGCGTATTCGCTCGAACGATTTGTTTTTGCCCTTAAAAACAAATCGTTCGAAACCTACTCCTTCAGCACCGCGCTCTTGATATCGTTGACGTCCTTTGCAGTGGCGTCGGAGACCTTGATGAGCGAGGCAATTTTGTCGCGGGAGTAAATGACCGTGGCGTGGTCCCTGCCGCCCATCTCCTTTCCGATGGAGACGAGGGGGAGAGCCAGCATTTCGCACATGAGATAGGTGCAGATCTGCCGTGCGCGCACGAGTTCGGCCCGCTTGTTCTTGCCGAGCAGCTCCTCCCTTCGGATGGAAAAATGCGTACATGTCGCACGGATAATTGTCTCGGGCGTAGCGACGGCGGTCTCATCCACGTTGATGGCCTCCTGCAGGGCCATTGCGGCAAGGGAAAGTGTGATGGGCTCCTCATGCAGCTTGCTTGCGAAAATGACGGTGTTCAGCCTGCCCTCGAGGGTGCGGATGTTGGTATCCGTGTTCCTTGCGAGAAAGGCGAGCACATCGTCGGGAACGAGGCACTTCTTCTCGAGTGCCTTGCGCTTTAAAATGGCGATCTTGGTCTCAAGGTCGGGCGGCTGGATGTCGGCGATGAGTCCTCCCTCAAAGCGGGTGCGCAGCCTCTCCTCAAGCGTCGGCAAGTCCTTTGCGGGGCAGTCCGAGGAAATGACGATCTGCTTTTTCTGGGAGGAGAGCTCGTTGAAGGTGTGGAAAAAGGCCTCCTGCACGCCGCGCTTTCCCGCCCAGAACTGGATGTCGTCGATGAGGAGCACGTCCACGTTCCTGTAGCGGTTGCGGAAGCGGGATTCCCTGCCCTCGCCCTTTCTTGCGAGGCTGTCGACAAATTCGTTCAAAAACTGTTCGCTCGTCGTGTACATGACCTTGAGGGCGGGCTTTTTCTCCTTCAGCTCATTGACGATGGCCTGCATGAGGTGCGTCTTCCCGAGTCCCGTCCCGCCGTAGATGTAGAGCGGATTGTACTCCGCACCGGGGTCGCTCGCAACCGATCTTGCGGCCGCATAGACAAATTTATTGGAGGAGCCCACGACAAAGGAGTCAAAGGTGTACCGCTTGTCCACGGCGACGGGGGTGTCCTCATAGGCGTCGGGAATGTTGTCGAGCGTATACTCTTCACTGCCCTCCACGATGATGGCGACGTCATTGAGGCCGACGTCTGCGGCCTTTGCAGCCTCTCTGAGCTGGTCCGCATGGTGCGCGGTGACCGTCTTTGCGACGAGCTCGTCCTCTGCCCTCAGCACGAGGATGCCGTTCATCACGTCCACGGGTTCGAGGGCACGGATAAACCGCTCGAAGGAGAGGGGGTTGATGGTGCGCTCCGCCCGCTCGCGGACCTTCTTCCACAAATAGGTGTACTGCGTATTTTCTGCCATTTTATCCTCACAAACAGTTTGAGTTTTTTTCGTGAATTTGTTATAATAAAGGGAGAAGAATTCTCTTCCTCCCCATTATAATACAAATTTGCCCGAAAAGAAAGTGATTTTACGGTAAAATCGCCATGGTGATCAAAAAATTGACCCTGCACAACTTCAGAAACTACGCGGACGAGACCTTTTCCTTCGGAGAGGGGCTCAATGTCCTCACGGGCAGGAACGCGCAGGGCAAGACCAACTGCGCCGAGGCGGTCTATTACCTCTGCACGGGCTCCTCGCTCAGGATCAGGCAGGACAAGCGGCTCATCCGTCACGGGGAGAGCGGGGCAAGCATCGGGGCCGAGGTCATGACGCGGTTCGGCCGCGTCACTCTCCGTGCGGACATCTATGAAAACAAGCGGGAGCTCTTTGTAAATGATAATAAGCTTTCCCGCGCCGTGGATTTCCTCGGAAACATGAACGCCGTGTTCTTTTCTCCGGGGGAGCTGCGGCTCGTGCAGGACGGGCCCGAGGAGCGGAGACGGTTTTTGAATCTCTCCATCTCGCAGACCTCACGGGAGTACTGCACGGCCCTTCTCAGATATCAGAGGATCCTCGATCAGCGCAACAATTTGCTGAAAAATCACGATATATCTCTGATTTTGGAGACGCTGCCCGTCTGGGATGAGCAGCTCAGCCTCTATGCTTCCCGCATCATCGTGCGGCGCAGGGCTTTTTTAAAGGAGCTCTCCCCCCTTGCCGAGGAGGCGCATTCCTTCCTCACGGACGGCGGCGAGACGCTCACCGTCGGGGCGCATGAGCGGGAGGAGACCGAGGAGGAGATCAGGACAAGACTTGTAAGAGAATTTGACAATTCTCGGGAGAAGGACATACGGCTCGGATTTACCTCCGTTGGCCCGCACCGCGACGATGTGCGTATCTGCATCGACGGCATGGAGGCACGCGGTTTTGCCTCGCAGGGGCAGGCGCGGACGGCGGCCCTCTCCCTCAAGCTTGCCGAGCTTAAAATCTTCGAACAGCTCACGGGGGAGTCCCCCGTGCTCATTTTGGACGATGTGATGAGCGAGCTCGATCTGCCCCGCCGCAAAAAGCTCCTCGCCCGCATCGGGGATGTGCAGTGTATTCTGACCTGCACGCATGCCGAGCGCGTCCTCTACGGCGCGGAGTGCAACAGGATCAGGATCCAAGGGGGGAGGATCGTACCATGAGAGCGGACCTTCACATTCACACGTTTTATTCGGACGGGAGGCATTCCCCCGACGAGATCGCACACATGGCAAGGACTGCGGGCCTTTCCCTCATCTCCATGACCGACCACGATTCGATGGGGGGTCTTGAGGAAAAGCGGGCTGCCGCGGCGCGGGAGGGGCTTCTCTTTGTCAACGGCTGGGAGGTCTCCGCATACGCGGGCTGCAAGGTGCATATTTTGGGCTATCGCTGTCAAAAAAATGCAGCATATGACGCTTTTTTGCAGGAGAGAAGGGAGGGGGCCCTGCTCCGTGCGCAGGATATTTTAGAGAAGGCAAACGCCTATCTTCACATCCATGTCACGCTCGAGGACGCCCTCGCAGAGATGGCCGTCAGGGACGCGCCGCTGCACACGATGCACCTCGTCCGCGCCGTCGCAAAAAGGATGAACGCTCCCTCCCGCGACCTCTATGAGGAGCTGTTTGACGTCGGCAGGCCCGCTTATTCGGAGCTCGGCAGGCCCTCGCCCCTCGACGCACTCGAGGTCATTCACAGGACGGGCGGCATCGCTGTGCTCGCCCACCCCGGCCGTATTCAGATGGAAGAGGATAAAAGGCTGCGGCTCATGGACGACCTAAAGTCGCGCGGCCTCGACGGAATAGAATGCGTTCATTCGCAGCATACTCTCAGGGAGACGGAGTATTTCGGGCGGTATGCAGAGGACAGGGGACTGCTCAGGTCGGGCGGGTCGGATTTTCATGCGGAGGCCTCTTCGCGAAGGGTCGGTCTCCCGCACTTCGAAGCGGACGACGCTCTGCTTGCCGCACTCGGGCTCCGCTTTTGAGGCGCGGATGAAAAAATTTTCCATGATCATGCTCGCGCTTTCACTGATGGGGAGCGCGTTTTTTTTGGGCGGTTGGACGTTCGGACGGGTAAAAGCGGGGGTCGCAGTGGACGGCGTCGAGGTCGGCGGCCTTCCCTATGCGGCGGCCGAGGCTGAGGTCCGCGCAAGGCTCGCCTCTGCCCTTCCCCCCTTTGTCATTCACACAGAGGAGGGGGATGAATGCTTTGAGACGGGGTTTGCGGACGACCTTCCCTCCCTTCTGCGTCATGCAAAAAAGGGAGAGGAGCTGCATGCGCGGGTGACCCGTGTCTGGGTGGATGCGGAGGAGGAAATCTCGCACTTATGTGCGCGTTTTGCATATTCTCCCACCGATGCGACGCTCTCCTTTTCGGCCGCGGGCTTTGTCTATACACGGGAAAGGGACGGACGGGCGTGCGACTACAAAGGGCTTCTTGAAGATGTTGCAAAAGCCCTGAGGGATGGAGAAAGTGAGGCGACCCTGCGCACCTTTCCCGTCAAGGCGGCCGTGACGGAGGGAGCTCTCCGCGCACGTACGCGCCCGCTTGCATCCTTTCTTACTCGCTTTGACGGGTCGAATTCCCCCCGCTCGCACAACATCGCTCTCGCCGCGGGTAGGCTCGCGGGGACGGTGGTCGCGCCGCATGCGGAGCTTTCCTTCAATGCGGTCGTGGGAAAAAGGACGCGGGAGAACGGCTTTCAAGAGGCCAACATCATCTCGGGCGGGGAATTTGTCCCGGGCGTCGGCGGGGGCGTCTGTCAGGTGAGCACCACCCTGATGAACGCCGCCCTCCTCGCGGGGATGCGGGTGACGGAGAGCCATCCGCACTCTCTCACCGTCGGCTATGTGCCCTATTCCCGTGACGCGATGGTCTCAGAGGGGGCCGATCTGAGATTTGTAAACCCCTACGACACGCCGGTGTACATCCTCGGCCGCGTTGGCGGCGGGAGGGTGGAGTTTACCCTTTACGGCCTCCCCGACGGCAAAAAATATGAGGTGGAGAGCAGAGTGCTCCTCGTCGCCGACCCGCCCGAGGAGAAGGTCGTGGAGGGGGAGGAAGATAAACTGCTCCGTGCGCCCAGACAGGGCGTGGCGAGCGAGAGCTATCTTTTGGTGTATGAAAACGGAGAGCTGCTCTCCCGCACCTTGCTTCGCCGCGACGCCTACGCCGTCGTGCAGGGCGTCAGGCAGGTGAAAAAAATTGAAAATTAAAAATTAAAAATTGCGGTGGGGGGGATTGAGAATTAAAAATTAAAAATTAAAAATTATGGTTGGGAGAATAAGAATAAGGGCTTGTTCTCTACGGGCCATTCTAATGGCATTCTTCCTCTCGCCTGCCCCCTTTCTAAGGGGGCGGGGTAGGGGTGGGGGTTCATTCCCAATCGGTCATGGTGAGCGTAGTCGAACCATCACCTTATCCTCGGCTCCCCTCATAGGGGAAAATTTTGCAGTTCTGTCAAGAGTTGATAACTCTTGACGCAAAATTTTCTTGGCATTTGCCCATACGCACGGGCAAATGCTGACCGAATGCGGGACTCTACCCGCATGAGAAGCTGTCACGCGCCCTTGTGTGACTGAGGGGTTCCTCCTCGTCCCGCCCCAACTCCTCATCCCGAGCCGTAGGCGAGTGGATCTCATCAAAACCCACGGACCCTCGTACTCAGGAATGAGATTCGCTCGCCCCCTGCGGGGGCTACTTCGCACCAAGGGCGGTGCTCGTGCCGCGCTTAGTCACAAATAGAATGCGCACGGGGCGGAATGAGGGAGAAAAACCCACGGGGGTCAACATACTCGCCCTCCCCCTTTTTGAGGGGGAGGGGTAGGGGAGGGGGTGTCATTCCAAATACGCCCCACCACAATTTTTAATTTTTAATTTTCAATTTAGAATTCCCTTGCTGCCCTTTCAGGGGAAGTGGCCTTCAGGCCAAAGGGGTTCCTCCTCATCCCCGCCTTGTTCTCATCCCAACTCCTTATCCCGAGCCGGAGGCGAGCGGATCTCATAGACCTACGGAGCTCCGTCCTTATAGAGAGATTCGCTCGCCCCTTACGGGGCTCGGAATGAGGACTCAACTCCAATTTCCACTCCTGCACCATTCCAATTCTCTCCCGCCATAATTTTTAATTTTTACTTTTTAATTTTTAATTTTGCATGCAAATCGGTTGCATTATTTCCGAAAATCCTTTATAATGACTGTTGACTTCGGGCGGTCCTCTGCATTTTTGGCACGAACGCCGCGTAATACAGGAGGTAAAGTCATGGGACTCATCGAACAGATCGAAGCGGAGGGCCTCAAGGAAAGCGTGCCCAAGTTTAACGTGGGTGACACCGTCAAGGTCGGCTACCGCATCATCGAGGGCGGCAAGGAGCGTATCCAGAACTTCGAGGGCGTCGTCATTGCCAAGAAGGGCGGCAGTATCCGCGAGACGTTCACCGTGCGCCGTCTTTCGTTCGGCGTCGGGGTCGAGCGTTGCTTCCCGCTCCATTCCCCCAAGGTCGCCTATGTCAACGTGGTGAGACGGGGCAAGGTCAGGAGGGCAAAGCTCTACTACCTGCGCGGCCGCACGGGCAAGGCTGCCAAGATCAAGGAAAAGAAGTAAAAAATTCGGTCTGCCGAAGGTCACGGCAGACCGTTTTTTTGTTTCTTTCCCCCGCGTTTTGCAGAAAAGGACAACATCCCGAAAAAATTTTTCGGAAATATCCAAAAAAATCATTTACAATTTTAATGCAATCGGTTAGAATAGGAAAAGACTAATTATAATAGGGAATACCTCTTATGAAGAAATCAAGCAATGCAGCAAAAAAGATCACCCCGTTTTTCATCGCCTTTCTCGCGGTGGCTCTCGTGTTCCTCGCCATCGGGCTGGGGACGCTCGGCTCCCTCCGCAATGAGGGAGAGGACTTCGAGCTGAGAGCTCCCACGGCAGACGCCAACGGCGATATGAAGAGCTCCACCGTCATTTTCCGTCTCGATTCCTCCGCACCCGAGAGGTATCTCGATGAGGACGGCGAGGAGAAGACCCGTAACATCAGCCTCACAATGGAGGACGTCTACCTCTATGTCAGCGCGATCTATTCGGAGGCGGGCACCCCCGCGGGCGTTACTCTGAGAAGTGCGACAAACTACGACGCCACCTTCAGCAGATCCGTGACGGCCAAGCTCGAGAATCTGTACACATCCGTTCCCGAGGGAGAAAAGGCCCCCGAGGATGTCGAAGGGAACGCCCTCTATCGCTGGGTGCACCCCTTCACCTTCTCGACGCCCTACTCGATCTCGAGCTATGACTATTGGGAGCTCTCCGCGACGTCGGCAAACCTCCGCATCGCAGAGGTGCTGTTTGTCGGCAAGCCCACGAGCAGCGTGACGGCGCACAGTGCGGAGCGGTACCTCATCCACGCGACCGTCTATTCCGCAACGCCCGACACAGGGGAGACCGCAGAGCAGGCCAAGACAAGAGCGGAGGCCCTTCTCGACGGGCCGATCAATACCTCGCTTTCAGCCTACACCTCCGCTGACTCGGAGACCAAGGCGACCATGACGTACCCCACAGAGGCGTCCATTCCGCAGGAGAACGTCACATCCTACGATTCCTTCACAAGGGCCGAGCTCTATTCCCTTCTCACGCTCACGGAAATGCGGGTCGGCGACAGCTACTCCACCGACCTTTCCAACCGCGACAGGAACGTCTACCACGTCGAGGGCGTGTATAACGTGCTCGGCATGGATCTTCTCGCCCTCGGGACCGCGATGTTCGGCATCAGCCCCTTCGGCCTCAGATTCATGCCCATGCTCTTCTCCTTCGGCATCCTCGTGCTCGGGTTCTTCTTTGTGAGAAGGCTCTTGAAGAGCGACAGGGCGGGCTTTGTGTTCTCGCTCCTGTACGCCCTGTGCGGCCTCTCCTTCTCGCTCGGCCACCTCGGCACACCGCTCACGGCGGGCGTGTTCTTCCTGCTTCTCGCGCTCTACTGCGTCGACACCTTCTACAGAAGAGGGATGCGGAGGGTCAGCCTCACGGGGCTTCTCCCGCTCCTCTTCGGCGGGCTCTCCGCGGCGGCGGCCATCTGCGTCAACGGCGCGATGCTCATCCCCGTCCTCGGCGTCTGCGCCCTGTATGCGGCGGGCTGCGTCCGTCAGGTGAAGGCAAACCGCTACTATCTCGACAAGGCCATCGCGGAGTGCGAGGCGCAGCCTGCGGGCGAGGACGGCGGGAGGGATACCTCCAAGGTCGCCGCGACCGTCTCCGAAAACCGCTACAAGAATCTTGCGGCAGGGTTTACCTTCCCCGTCGCGCTCATCCTCGGCACGGTGCTTCTCTCTCTCCTCTTCATCATCCCCGTCTACGCGCCCCTTCTCAAGTTCTATGAGGGTCCTGCCTCCTCGGCCAACATCTTCACGCTCGGCTGGAGGGCATTTGCGGGCGGCTTTGTGGGGGTAAACGAGCTCGGCTCCGTCCCCTCGGCATGGAGCCCCTTCCTCGTCCTCTTCAAGGGCGCGGGCGAGAGCTATGCCGTCACCGCCGTCGTCGTCAATGCCGTCGCGGCAGTCTGCGGGCTCATCGGCATCGTCTATGCCGTCTATAAAATCGTCAAAATCGCGAAAAACCTCTCCGAGGAGGGGAAGGAGCTTCGCCGTATCCTCCCGCCCCTCATCGGGATCGCGGTCGCACTCATCACCGCTGCGTTCGGCGGCGGGACACTCGGGTTTCTCCTTCTTGCCTATCTCTTCGCCTTTATGCTTGCGGCATATGCGGCTGAGGAGTGCATGGGCCTCGAGGGAGGAAAGGGGAAGGCCGCAAGGGCTGTGACGATCACCGCACTCGTGCTCCTTCTCGTCTGCTTTGCACTGTTTGCGGTGTTCACCTTCTCGGTGCCCATGCCCGCAGCGTTCATGGCGAAATTCTTTTGATATCGAATAACCAAGGGGAGAAAAATTATGATCGCAAAAATCATCTGTTACGCGCTGAACGGTCTCGAGGGGATCCCCGTCGAGGTCGAGGCAGACGTCAACAAGGGCGTTCCCTCGTACGACATGGTCGGCCTTCCCGACACGGCCGTCAAGGAGAGCAAGGAGCGCGTCCGCTCCGCGCTCAAGAACAGCGGGCTTTTGTTCCCCATGAATCGCATCACCATCAATTTTGCGCCCGCGGATCTCAAAAAGGAGGGGGCCGCCTTTGACCTCGCCATCGCCATCAGCCTTCTTAAGGCGAGCGAGCAGCTGCTCGGGGCAGACGTCAAGGACATTGTTTTTTTGGGCGAGCTCGCGCTCACGGGCGACATCCGTCCCATCAACGGCCTTTTGCCCATCCTGATCTCGGCAAAGTCGCACGGCTTTTCCAAATTCATCATCCCCGCGGAGAACGCGGAGGAGGCGAGATATCTCGGCGAGGCTGAGGTCTATCCCGCGGCGTCTTTGAGCGAGGTCGTAAGGCATCTCGTCGGCATGCAGCCCATCCCGCCCATCGAGATGAAGGAATTCGTCCCCGGGCGGCACAGAAGGGCCTCCGCGGACCTCAAATATGTCAAGGGCCAGCCCATCGCACGGCGTGCGCTCGAGATCGCCGTCGCAGGCGGGCACAATATGCTCATGTCGGGCCCTCCCGGGACAGGCAAGACCATGCTCGCCAGGTGCCTTCCCACCGTCATGCCCGACCTCACCTTTGAGGAGGCTCTCGAGATCACCAAGATCCACTCCGTCGCGGGCGTTTTGGGGGAGGAGGGCATCGTCTCCGAGCGTCCCTTCCGCACCCCGCACCACACGGCGACCACCGTCTCCATGTGCGGCGGCGGCAACAAGATCGTGCATCCGGGGGAAATCTCCCTCGCACACGGCGGCGTGCTCTTTTTGGATGAATTGCCCGAGTACAAACGCTCCACGCTCGAGGCACTGCGCCAGCCCCTCGAGGACGGCTGCATCACCGTCTCCCGTGCAGGCGGGACCTTTACATACCCCGCACGCTTCATGCTCTGCGCGAGTATGAATCCCTGCCCCTGCGGCAACTACGGCTCCACGGACAGGACCTGCACCTGCACGCCCGCCGAGATCAGACGGTACAGGAGAAAGATCTCTGGACCCCTTCTCGACCGTATCGATCTTCAGGTAGAGGTCGATAATATCACCTACGACGACCTCACCTCGGAGGATTCGAGCGAGGATTCGGCGTCCGTGCAAAAGCGCGTCAATGCGGCCCGCCGTATCCAGAGGGCGAGATTCGAGGGCTCCTCCATCCACACCAATGCGGAGATGGGGGAGAAGGAGATACAGGAGTTCTGCACGCTCACCCGCGAGGGGGACAAGATCCTCCGCGACGCCTTCGAGCGCATGAAGCTCTCCGCAAGGGCAAGGGCCCGCATCATCAAGGTTGCCCGCACCATCGCCGACCTCGACGCCAGCGAGGAGATCCAGCCCAAGCACGTCTTTGAGGCGGTGTCCTATCGCCTGTTCGATAAGGGTTAAAAGATGTATTCCTCCGAAGAAAAGGCGGTGATCTATGCTGCCGCCGTCAAGGGTATGAACAACCGCGCGGGGCTCGCCTTTCTCCGCGGAGAGGGTGTGCTGCGCCGTCTCACACGCGAGGAGGAGGCCGCTACCGACGCCGCGATCGCCGCGCTCGAGAGGCAGGGAATGTTTCTTGTCACCTGTCTTTCCAAGGACTATCCCGAGCTGCTCCGCAACGCCTCCGACCCGCCCCTTCTTCTCTACGGCATGGGGAATCGGGAGCTTCTTTCAAGGCGTAAATTCTGTATCGTCGGCTCCCGCAAGACCCCCAAATTTGCGATGGAGGCAGGGGAGAGGATCGCAAGGGAGCTTGCCGAGCATTTTACGATCGTCACGGGGCTTGCCGAAGGGGGAGACTCCGCGGCCATCGAGGGCGCGCTTCCGTCGGGGAGCCTCATCAGCGTGCTCCCCTGCGGGCTGGATACCTGCTATCCCGCCATGCATGCCTCCAAGAAGGAGACGATCGCAAGAAAGGGGCTCATCCTGAGCGAGAACCCGCCCGGGAAGGGTGCCGCAAAGTGGTCCTTCCATTACAGGAACCGCATTCTCGCGGGGCTGTCCGAGGGGGTTCTCGTGCTTTCGGCGGCAAAGAGCAGCGGCGCACTCATCACGGCAAACCGCGCCGTCGACTACGGACGGGACGTCTTTGCTCTGCCCTACAGCATCGGCATCGAGCAGGGAGAGGGCTGTAACGAGCTCATCCGCTCAGGCGCGATGCTCGTCACATCAGCTGAGGACATTCTCTCCTTCTACGGCATCGAGACCAAGAAGAAGGAGAAGCCCGTCGTCGAGGGAGACGAGGGAAGAATTTTGCAATATCTGCGCGAAAAGGGGGAATCGCACGTCGCATCGCTTGCGGAGGACCTCGGCATGCGCATCTTCGAGGCATCGGCGGCCCTGTCCGCACTCGAGATCAAGGGCCTCGCCACAAAAACGGGCGGCAACAAGTACGCCGCTCTCTGAAAAGGAAATTCTGACAGTCAATTATGGATCTTATTATCGTAGAATCGCCGAGCAAGGCGAAGACAATTTCAAAATACCTCAAGGGCAAATACCGTGTGGACGCCTCGGGCGGCCACATCCGCGATCTGCCGCAGAAGACGCTCGGCGTCTCCGTCGAAAGGAACTTTGAGCCCCGCTATGTGACCTCCCCCGGGAAGGAGGACACCATCAGGCGTCTCACCGAGGAGGCACGGCGGGCAGACAGAGTGTATCTCGCGACCGACCCCGACCGCGAGGGAGAGGCCATCTCGTGGCATCTTCAGACCGTTTTAGGGCTTCCCGAGGACGGGAAAAACCGCATCGAGTTCAACGAGATCTCCCCCCGCGCCGTCGAGCACGCCCTTCAGAACCCGCGGACCATCAACTATAACCTCGTCGACGCACAGCAGGCGAGGAGAGTCTTGGACCGTCTCGTGGGCTACAAGCTTTCCCCTCTTCTCAACAACAAGATCCAGAATGGGCTCTCTGCAGGACGGGTGCAGTCCGTCGCGCTGCGGCTTGTCGTCGAGCGGGAGCGGGAGATCGCGGCCTTTGTACCCGAGGAGTACTGGACCGTCCTCTGCGAGCTGCAGGACCCCGAAAAAAAGCACGCCTCCTTCCGTGCCGCGCTTGAGAAATTCAACAATAAGAAGCTGAAGATCGGGAACAAGGAGCAGGCAGACAAGGCCCTTGCCGCGCTGAATGCGGGCGAGTATCTTGTCGGCAACGTCAAAAAGACGGTCACGCGCTCACATGCCCCCGCACCCTTTACGACGTCCACCCTCCAGCAGGATGCGTCCAATAAGCTTGGGCTCTCCGCGCCAGAGACCATGCTCATGGCTCAGCACCTCTATGAGGGCATCGACGTTGAAGGGGAGGGGCACATCGCCTTTGTCACCTATATCCGTACCGACTCTACCCGCGTCTCCGCAGAGGCCCAGCAGGCGGCAAGGGAGTACATCGCCGCCCACTACGGGAGAGAGTATCTTCCCGAAAAGCCCAACATCTATGCGTCGAAAAAGGGCGCACAGGACGCCCATGAGGCCATCCGTCCCATCGACCTTGCCCGTACCCCCGAGGCCGTCAAGAAGCTTCTCGACAGGAAGCACTACAGTGTCTACAAGCTCATCTATGAGCGTTTCATCGCCTCGCAGATGGCCGAGGCCCTCTATGACTCGGTGCAGGCAGACATCGTCAACGGCAGCTACGGGCTGAAGGCGAGCGGCAAGGCTCTGCGCTTTGCAGGCTTCACCGCCGTCTGGACAGAGGTAAAGCCCGAGGGCGCAGAGGACGAGAGCAGGGGGCTTCTCCCGCCCCTCAAGGCAGGGGACAGGCTGGACTGTCTCGGCGTGAAGCCCGAGCAGAAATTTACCAAGCCGCCCATCCGCTACACGGACGCCTCCCTCGTCAAGGCGATGGAGGACAAGGGCATCGGCCGTCCCTCCACCTATGCGTCCATCATTTCCGTGCTCAATAAGCGCAAGTATGTCGAAAAGGACGGCAAGTACATGAAGCCCACGGAGATCGCCTACAAGATCACCGACATGCTCGTGCACTATTTTACAGACATCATGGACGTCGGCTTCACGGCGGGCATGGAGGAGCGGCTGGACGAGATCGAGGAGGGCGGCAAGGATTGGCGTGCCATCATCGGGGAGTTCTATCCTCCCTTTGAAAAGCAGCTCCGCTTTGCCTCAACGGACGGCGACGAAATGACGCAGATCCTCTGCGAAAAATGCGGCCGTCCCATGGTGCGCAAGACGGGGAAATACGGCAAATATCTCGCCTGCAGCGGCTATCCCGCCTGCTCCAACATCGTCAGCGAATCGGAGGACGAGATCTCCGAGGTCCCCTGCCCCAAGTGCGGCGCGATGATGGTCGTCAAGAGCGGCAGGTACGGGAAATTCCTCGCCTGCCCCAATTATCCGACCTGCAGGTCCACCCTGCCATTCGGCGAAAGGAAGGAGGACGAGGTTCTCGAGGGCATTTGCCCCGACTGCGGCAGGCCCACCAAGAAGCTCCGCTCCCGCACGGGGAAGGCATATTACGGCTGCAGCGGCTATCCCGCGTGCAAATTCATGAGCTGGGATATGCCGACGGGGGAGAAATGTCCCAAGTGCGGCGGGCCCGTCGTCAAGACCGCGCGGGGCGTCGTGCGGTGCGCAGACAGAGCCTGCGGCTACAAAAAGCCCTCGGAGAATGAAGAAAAATGATCGGGATCGTCGGTGCGGGGCTTGCAGGCTGTGAGGCCGCGCACTTTCTTGCAAAGCATGGGGTTGAGGTCGAGCTCATCGACATGAAGCCCCTTAAATTTTCTCCCGCACACACGAGCGCGGATCTGTGTGAGCTCGTCTGCTCCAATTCTCTCAAGAGCGACGATGTCTACGGCAACGCTTGCGGCCTTCTGAAGGAGGAAATGCGGCGGCTCGGCTCCGTCACGATGGAGGCGGCGGCATGCTCCCGTGTGCCCGCGGGCGGGGCCCTTGCGGTGGACAGAGAAGCGTTCTCCTCCCTCGTCACAAAGAGGCTCTCCTCCCTCAAAAACGTGCATATATCGCACAAAATCGTCGAGGAGCTTCCCAAAAGCGGCATCATCGCGACGGGGCCTCTGACGGATGAAAGGCTCGCTGAGAGCATCTCCGACGAATACGGCGGGGGACTGCATTTTTACGACGCGTCGGCCCCCATCGTCTCCGCGGAGAGCGTCGATTTTTCCAAGACCTTCACGCAGGACCGCTACGGCAGGGGCACGGGGGACTATCTCAACTGCCCCATGACAAGGGAGGAGTATGAGCGGTTTGTTTTCGAGCTCATCCACGCCGAGCGGGCGACTCTGCACGATTTCGAAAAGGGAGAGATCTTCGAGGGCTGCATGCCCGTCGAGGTCATGGCCGCGCGGGGAAGGGACACGCTGCGCTTCGGCACCCTCAAGCCCGTCGGCCTGACCCTTGAGGACGGCACCCGCCCGTATGCTGTGTTGCAGCTGAGGCGGGAGAACGCCGCGGGCACGAGCTATAACCTCGTCGGCTGTCAGACGAATCTGAAATTCGGGGAGCAGAGGCGGGTATTTTCGCTGGTCCCCGCCCTCAGGAATGCCGAATTTCTGCGCTACGGCGTCATGCACCGCAACACCTTTTTGCAGTCGCCCGACATCCTGAACGCCGATTTTTCGGCAAAAAACAACCCCATGCTCTTCTTTGCGGGGCAGATGACGGGCGTCGAGGGGTATGTGGAGAGTGCCGCGAGCGGGCTTCTGGCGGGCATCCAGCTTTGGCGAAGGCTGAACGGCAGGGAGACCGTCGTGCCCCCCTCGACTACGGTCATGGGAGCCCTCTCCCGCTATATCGCGACGCCGAACAGGGACTTTCAGCCCATGAATGCCAACTACGGCGTGCTCGAGGGCGGGTTTTATGAGGTCCGCGACAAGGGGGAGAGACGCCGCTTGCTCGCCGAGCGTGCGCTTGCCGAGATCGAAAAATACAGAGAAACACTTGCACTGTAGGGATGTTTGAAGGATAGTTGGGCGGGGTACATAAAAAGGGAATTTGCGAAACGGAGGAAGGTATGGAATTTCACGGAACGACCATCTGTGCCGTCAAAAAGGACGGCGTTACGGCGATCGCGGGGGACGGACAGGTCACCATGGGCGAGAGCGTTGTCTTCAAAAACTCTGCCGTCAAGGTGCGGCGCATCTACGGGGGAAGGGTCGTCATGGGCTTTGCAGGCTCCGTCACGGACGCCTTCGCCCTCTCCGAACGCTTTGAGGGCATGCTGAATAAATTTGCGGGCAACCTCATGCGCTCTGCGGTCGAGCTTGCGGAGCTTTGGCGAAATGACAAGTTCGGCAGAAGGCTGGACGCGATGATGATCACGGCCGACAAGGATACGCTTCTCATTCTCTCGGGCACAGGGGAGGTCATCGAGCCCGATGAGGGTATCTGCGCCATCGGGAGCGGCGGGAACTACGCCTTGGCCGCGGCCCGCGCACTCTCTCAGAACACCGACTTTTCCGCAGAGGAGATCGCGAGAAAATCCCTCAAGATCGCCTCCGAGATCTGCGTTTATACCAACGATCATATCATCTGCGAAACCGTTTGACCGTGCATCTGCATCGCAATGCGGTGCGGTATAGTGAAGGATCGAACCCCCACCCCTACCCCGCCCCCTTAGGAAGGGGGCGGGCGAAAAAAGAGGACCTCCCACGCCCCTTGGGAAGGGGTGAGTCTCCACGGGAGGGAGTATCCTCGCCTCCCCGAGGGGAGCAAAAAGAGTGCCTCCCCCCTTATACCTGAGG
>CANQWI010000033.1 GCA_947627515.1 uncultured Clostridia bacterium | reverse complement strand
AAATTTTCTTGGCATTTGCCCATATGCACGGGCAAATACTGACCGAATGCGGGACTCTACCCGCATGAGAAGCTGTCACGCCGCCCTTGCTGCCTAAAGGGGTTCTCTCGGCTCCCCTTATAGGGGAGCTGTCGCTTCAGCGGCTGAGGGGTTTCAAAACCCCTTTGGCCTGAAGGCCACTTCCCCTACAGGGGCAGCAAGAGAATTCTGAATTTAAAATTAAAAATTAAAAATTGCGGTGATGGTTCGACGGAGCTCACCATGACGTGAGTTGGAATGGTCCGTAATTAGGTGCGGCGAGATGCTTCGGGTAAGTCACCTTAGACCCTGTTCTTTCTTTCCTGCTCAGCATGACGCCGTCACCCCACGGAGCCCCGTACTTAGGGATGAGATTCGCTCGCCCTCTTCGAGGGCTACTTCGCACCAAGGGCGGTGCTCGTGCCGCGCTTAGTCACAGATAGAATGTGCGCGGGGCGGGATGAGGGACCAATTCTTCTTGCTTCCCCTACAGGGACAGCGAGGGGGCTGTGCGGGCATTTCCATGAAGAGAAGAAGCAAGGGCGATTCCCTTGCTTTTTTTGTTGCTTTGTGCTATGATGAACGAAAACCATTTCAGAGAGGAAGCACGATGATCGATTTGACGACGGTTAGAAAAGCCGACCCCGAGCTCGCGGAGGCCATGGAGAAGGAGCTTGCCCGCCAGAGGGGAAATCTCGAACTCATTGCGAGCGAGAACATTGTCTCTCCCGCCGTGATGGCGGCAATGGGCAGCCATCTCACAAATAAATATGCAGAAGGGTACCCCGGGAAGCGGTATTACGGCGGCTGCGAATATGTGGACGTCGTGGAGGAGCTTGCCCGCGACCGATTGAAGGAGCTCTTCGGCTGCGAGCATGCCAACGTTCAGCCCCACAGCGGCGCACAGGCAAACTTTGCCGTCTATTTTACCGTCTGCAAACCGGGCGACACGGTCATGGGCATGGACCTCTCACACGGGGGACATCTGACCCACGGCTCCCCCGTCAACTACTCGGGCATGTACTTTCACATCGTACCCTATGGCGTGAACGCGGAGACGGAGCGCATCGATTACGACGAGATGGAGAAAATTGCGCTTCAGTGCAGGCCAAAAATGATCGTGTCGGGCGCGAGCGCGTATCCAAGGATCATCGACTTTGAGCACATCCGTGCCATCTGCGACAAGGTCGGCGCGGTGATGATGGCAGACATCGCCCACATCGCGGGGCTCGTGGCGGCGGGCCTGCATCCCTCGCCCGTGCCCTACGCCGATTTTGTCACCTCCACGACCCACAAGACGCTGCGCGGGCCGCGCGGGGGCGTCATTATGTGTAAAGAGAAGTACGCAAAGGCACTCGACAAGGCCATTTTCCCCGGGACGCAGGGAGGGCCGCTCGAGCATGTCATTGCGGCAAAGGCGGTCGCCTTCAGGGAGGCTCTTTCTCCCGAATTTAAAAATTACCAAGGGCAGATCATCAAAAATGCGGCAGCCATGTCCGAGAGATTCCTTCAGAAAAACGTCCGTCTCGTCTCGGGCGGCACGGACAACCACCTGATGCTGCTCGATCTGAGAGGGGAAAATATCACGGGAAAGGAGCTGGAAGGTCTGCTTGACAAAGCGCACATCACGGCGAACAAGAATACGATCCCCTTCGAGACGGCCTCTCCCTTTGTGACGAGCGGCCTGCGCGTTGGGACGCCCGCGATCACCTCCCGCGGCATGAGGGAGAGGGAGGCCGCCTACATCGCCGACCTTGTGACGGAGATCATCCGCGGCAGAGAGGAGGCGATCCCCGCAGTGACGGAAAAGGTGGCCGCGCTCTGCGAAAAATTTCCCGTCTACGAGCATGACGTCATGTGAATGCTTGACAAATGCGAAAACGGCAGCTATAATATCGAATCGATCGAATATTCTTTGGGGCGGAGTGAAAGTCTCCACCGGCAGTAAAGTCTGCGAACCCTTCGGGGCCGAGCGAGTGAAATTCCCGCACCGACGGTATAGTCCGGATGAGAAAAGAAGCATGATTTTTCACGCCCCGCGTCATCCTGAGCTTGTCGAAGGATCCTGCGGGGCGTTTTTTCAAGGAATATCCGAAAAAAATTTTTCAGAGGTGTTCTTATGAAGGAAAGCCGCACATTTTTCAGCACGACGCGGATCGCCATGATCGCCCTCTTCGGTGCTCTTGCGGGGATTTTGCATGTTTTCAGCTTCTCGCTTCCGTTCGCATTCCCGGGATTTTTGGAATACGACCTTTCGGATATACCGCTCTTCATCGGAACGTTCGCCATGGGACCCGTCTCGGGCTGTATCATCGTCGTCATCAAACTGCTCGTCCGCCTCGTGTGCAAGGGAACGGGAAGCGTGTTCGTTGGGGAACTTGCAAATCTCCTCATCGGCGTCGGGTTTGTGATCCCCGCGGGGCTCATCTATAAGCACAACCGCACCTTTAAGGGGGCCCTTCTCTCCCTTGCCGTTGGTTCCCTTTCCTCCGTCGCCGTGGCGATTTTGGCGAATTGGCTCATTCTCATCCCGTTCTATGTGTATGTGATGTTTCAGGGGAATTGGGAGGTCCTTCTCGGCATGATGCGGGGGCTCTTTCCGGCCATCACGCAGGAGACGTTTTACAACTTCTATCTCTGGGTCTCGGTCCTGCCCTTCAACGTAATGCGCTGTCTCATTGCGAGTATTCTGACGCTCGTCGTCTATAAGCACATCTCCCGCCTTATCAACCGATTGGGGGAGCGGCTGGAGCCGAAGGCGGGCAAGGAAACCGCGGCAAAGCGGCGCGACCTCATCGTGACGATCTCCTGTATCGCCGTCGTTCTGCTCCTCGTCCTCTTCGCCCTGCTCAGATATTTCCTTTGGTCGTAAAAAGGCATACGATCGCTTGACAAAGCGGCATATCCGTGGTATAATTATCCCACATTAAAGAAGGAGGGCAGAGATGGCACAGATCATTCCCATTCGGGACCTGAAGAACACGACGGCGATTTCGGAGAAGTGCAGGAGCTCGCGCGAGCCCATCTTTATCACCAAAAACGGCTACGGCGACATGGTGCTCATGAGTCTGGAGGTCTACAACGAGCTGTTTGCGGAGATACGGCTTTCCCATGAGCTTAAGTCGGCAGAGGAAGAGCTCAAGCGCGGCGAGGGGCTCCCGTTCGAAGAATTTGCCGCAAATGTGAGGAAGAAATATGAGTTATAAGCTCATAGTCGCGCCGCATGTGCTTCGGGACCTTGAGGATATTGACGCTTATATCGGAAGGGAATTGCATGCGCCCGAGGCATCCCGCAGGCTTCTCAGACGTATACTCGAGACAACGGAACGCCTGCAGGAGTTTCCCTTTGAAGGGGAAAGAGTTCGGTTTACCTATCTTTCCGAATGTGAGATCCGCAGGCTCCCCGTGGACAATTATCTGATTTTTTATCGGGTGGAGGAGCCGCAGACGGTCAACGTTCTGCGCATCCTCTATGGCGGGACAGATTACATAAACTATCTGAAATTTGAATAAGGCATTTTAATTTTCTTGCAAACTTCGGCCGTATGCGGTATAATAGCCGTGTATGGCTGTTTTTGTTTCACATTCGGAGGAGGAGACCCTGCGCTGGGCAGAGGCGTTTGCGGGGACCCTCACGGCGGGCGACACCGTCCTTCTCGAGGGCGAGATGGGCGCGGGAAAGACGGTCCTTGCCAAGGGCATCGCACGCGGTCTCGGGGTCAGGAGCGAAGTCACAAGCCCCACCTATGCCTATATCAATAGCTATGAGGAGGGCAGACTTCCCCTCTACCATTTCGACTGCTACCGTGTTCCCTCCGAGGACTATGCCCGTGCGCTGGGGTTCGAGGAGTATTTTTCAATGGGCGGCGTCTGCCTTGTCGAGTGGAGCGAGAATATCCCGTCTCTGCTTCCCAAGGACTTTAGGACCGTCAAAATTACCAAGACGCCGTTCGGCAGGGAGATAGAATTTTGAAATTTCTTGCAATCGATACAAGCTCCAAGCGTCTCATCGTGATCGCAAAGGGGGAGAAATTGGCCGTCCGCGATCTCCCCGACTGCGGGACGCAGCATTCCGTACAGCTCATGGGAGAGCTCGACGCCGCGCTGCGGGAGGCGGGTATTTCCCTTCGGGACTGTGATTTTTTGGCCTGCGTCGTGGGCCCGGGGTCGTTTACGGGCATCAGGATCGGCATTGCCACCGTTAAGGGACTCTCGTCGGCGGCAGAGAAGCCCGTCCTCGCCCTCACCTCCTTCGACTGCCTTGCATATGCTGAAGGGAGCGGCAAAAGGCTCGCCCTCGTCGATGCGGGACACGGGTATTTTTACGCCTGCCCATACGACGGAACGGCGGTTTCTGCACCCGCCCGCTATCTTTCTACAGAAGATGCGGAGGAGCTGATCTCGGAGGGATATCTGCCGATCTCACAGGAGCCGCTTGCAATTTCTTGCAAAACCGTCTCCCCCGTCAAGGGGCTTGCGGCGGCGGCCGAGGCACTTGCGGACAGGGCAGGGCCCGCGTCCTCCCTGAGGGCGGTTTATCTGAGAAAATCGAATGCGGAGGAAGGAAGATGAGCATGAGAGCATGGCAGATCGAGGATCTTGACAAGCTTGCAGAGCTCGAGCAGGAGTGCTTTCCCGATCCGTGGACGCGCCGCATGCTCGCAGACGCCTTTCTCTCGGACAGATTCTACGGCATCCTTCTCGAGGAGGACGGCAGTGCCGTCGGGTACGGGGGCATGAGCATCACGCTGGACGAGGCCGAGATCGAGCTGATCGCCGTGAGTGAAATGTATCGCCGCTGCGGACGGGGCGGGGAGATTTTGCGGGAGCTTCTCAAGCTCGCCGAAAAAAAGCATGTGAAGAAGGTCTTTCTCGAGGTCCGCGTCTCCAATGCGGCCGCACAGCTTTTGTATCTCAAAAACGGCTTTTGCGGGGTCTACTGCCGCAGCCGCTATTATCCCGACGGTGAGGACGCCGTCGTCATGATGAGGGAGCTTATTTGAAACTCAGCCTTTTGCAGCGGGGAGAGGGGGAGGAGCTGCTGTTCCTCCACGGCTACCTCGCCTCCAAGGAGTGCTTTTACCGACAGATAAGCTATTTTTCCAAATTTTTCCGCGTCACCGCACTTGATTTCCCGGGCATGGGGCAGGCGGGACCGCTCCCCGCGCCATGGTCCGTCGGCGACTATGCGGAATGGACCCGCGAGGCCCTTTGCACTCTCGGGATCTCCCGCCCCTCTGTTGTCGCGCATTCCTTCGGCGGGCGGGTGGCGGTGAAGCTGCTCAGCGAGGACCTCTTCTCCCGCGCCGTGCTCACGGGCTGTGCGGGGATCGTCAAAAAACGCGGCATATCCTACCGTTTTCGTGTGGGGAGCTACCGCTTTTGCAAAAGGCTCGCCCCGAAATTTGCCGAGAAGCACTTCGGGAGCGCAGAATTCAGGACGCTTTCCCCCGTCATGCGGGAGAGCTATAAAAAAATCGTCAACGAGGATCTTCGCGAGACCGCCGCGCACATCTCCGCGCCCGTGCTCTTTTTGCATGGGGAGAGGGATAGGGAGGTCCCGCTCTCGTCCATCCGTATCTATCTTGAGAAAATCAAGGGGAGCCGCCTGACCGTGTTAAAGGGTTGCGGCCACTTCCCCTTTCTGGATGATCCGCTCGCCTTTAACATGGCGGCAGAGGAGTTTTTACGATGCCGAACACAATGCAGCTTCTGACCATCGCGGCGTTCTCCGTGGCCTTCACCACGGTGCTTATCAGCTGTGCCATGCCCCTTTTCGGCATCCTGCAGCAGGAGGGCTATGCCTGCGGCGGCACGCTCAGATGGTATCTGAAAAAGAGATGTATGCTCCGTCGGAGATATCATCTCCTTGCCCTCTGCCTCGTGCTCATCGTGGGGCTTCTCGGGCTCAGCTTCTCCTTTTTGGGTCCCTTTGCGCAGATCATCGAGGCTGTCGGCTATCTTGGCATGTGCGGCCTCTTCGTGCTTGCCTTCCGCAGGGCACTGAAGGTCCCCGTCGTTTTCACAAGGCGGCTTGTCAGGCTTCTTATCTGCACATATCTGCTTGTTTTTGCCGCAATGTTCGGGGCGGAGCTCGGTCTGTTTTGCGCCGTTGAAGTGCTCGGGAGTCCGTGGGCCGAGGTGCTGCGGATGGCACCGCTCGGCCTTTTCCCCGCCCTTTTAGTGCTCTTTGTCGCGGCGGCAGACTGCATCATGAGCGTGTATGAAATTCCCCGCGCCCGCCGTCTCATCAAAAGGGCCGCGCGCCTTCTTGCGGAGAGCAGGTGTATCAAGGTCGGCATCACGGGCAGCTTCGCAAAGACGAGCGTCAAGATGTATGCCGCACAGCTGCTCTCCCGTAAATTCTCCGTCAAGGCGACCCCCGCCTCCTACAATACCCCCATCGGCATCGCAAAATTCGTCAACGGAGAGGGGCTGGACTGTGACATTTTTCTCGCCGAAATGGGCGCACGGCATGTCGGGGACATCAGGGAGCTCTGCGACATGGTCAAGCCCACCCTTGGCGTCGTCACGGGCGTCTGTCCGCAGCACCTCGAGACCTTCCGAAGCATGGAGAATATTCTGCGTGAAAAGGGGGAGCTCGCCCGTGCGGCAGAGACGGTGATCTTAGGCGAAACGGCCGCCTCGATGCGGGAGGACGCCCTCATCGCGGGAAGGGACTTTTCCGCAAAAAACATCCACATATCGCTCGATAAAACGCAATTTACGCTCACCCTCGGGGAGTACTCCGCAGTGGTTGAGGCTCCGCTCCTCGGCCGCCATGCCGCGGAGGACATCGCGCTCTCCGCTGCCCTCTGTTCCGCGCTCGGAATGACGTTTGAGGAGCTCGTCGCGGCGATCCCCACCCTTTCTCCCGTGCCGCACAGGCTGGAAAAAATGGAGAGCGGCGGGGTCACCATCCTCGACGACAGCTATAACTCCAATCCCGCGGGCGCGAGGAATGCCGTGGAGGTGCTCAAGGCGGCGGCGGGGAAACGCTTTGTCGTCACTCCCGGGCTTGTCGAGCTGGGCGAGCTCGAGGAGCAGGAAAACGAGGAGCTCGGGAGGGAGCTTGTCGGGCTCGACAGGGTCATTCTCGTTGGGGAGACGCAGGTGCTGGCCGTGCGCAATGGCTACAAAAACGCGGGCGGCGATGAGGAAAGGCTCACCATCGTCCCCACGCTCGCCGCGGCGCAGGCACTCCTTGCCTCCTCGCTCTCCGTCGGCGACGCCGTGCTCTTTTTAAACGACCTGCCGGACAAATATTGAATTTAAAATTTAAAATTAAAAATTAAAAATTGCGGTGATGGTTCGACGTGCTCACCATGACGTAATTTGGAATGGCCCGTAAATAACAGACTTTTATTCTCAATTGTCCCCGCCTCAATTTTTAATTTTAAATTTTAAATTTTTAATTTTCAAAGCTCTGCTTCTTTCACCAAAGAGGGAAAAATCAACTCGGAGGTGTTTTTTTATGGCAAAAATCGGCGTTTTTTTCGGGGGAGGCTCCAACGAGCACGAGATCTCCGTGATTACGGGCATGCTTTGCGTCAATCTCCTGCGCGGTGCGGGGCGGGACGTTCTCCCCGTCTACCTCACCCGTGACAATCGGATGCTGACGGGAGAGATGCAGAGCGTCGCGGCGTTTGAGAACCCGTCCAAAAAATGGAGAACTCTCACCTTCTGCGAGGGAGGTCTGGCGCGGGGAGGACATCGCTATCCCTTGGAGGTCGCCCTCAACTGCTGTCACGGCGGCTTCGGCGAGGACGGCACCCTTGCGGCCCTTTTCAAATGGTACCGCATCCCCAGCGCGTCGCCCGATGTGGCTGTCTCTTCCGTCTTTATGGATAAAACTCTGACAAAGCTCGCTGCCCGCGGACTCGGACTGCCCGTTCTGGAGGGCGTGACGGTCAGGGAAAAGGAGATTAGCCCGCCCTTCCCTTTTCCCGTGATCGTAAAGCCCGCAAAGCTGGGCTCGAGCATCGGCATCCGTGTGGCGCGGGACGAGAAGGAGCTCGAGGCCGCGCTCGCCCTTGCCCTTCACCTCGACGATTCTGTCCTCATAGAGCCGTATGCGGAGGGAAAGCGCGATCTCAACTGCGCCGTTTGCCGCATCGGCGGGAAAATCAGGGTCTCGCCCGTCGAGGAAGTGTTTTCAAGCGACGAGATCCTCTCCTTCAGGGAGAAGTATGAGGGGACCGAGACGCGTTCCCGTCTCCCAGCCGACATTCCCGACGAGATCGCAAAAAAAGTGCAGATATATGCCGAAACACTGTATTCTGCCTTTGCGGGAAGAGGGGTCGTGCGGGCAGACTTTTTGCTCGTCGGGGACACGGTGTACTTCAACGAGCTCAACACCGTGCCGGGGTCGCTTGCGTACTACCTCTTCGGCGATTCGCTCACCGAGGGCAGGGACTTTTTGCAGGCACTCCTCGAGGAAGGGAAAAGAATCGCTCCCGACAAGCCCATCCTCACTACGGGCATCCTGTCCCGTCCCGTCTTTACGGGGAAGGGGGGAAAGGAACGCATACGGTAAATTTTTCCTCAAAATATCTTGCGTCTCCTCTGCGATTGTGATAAAATAGTAAAAAAAGTAAGGAGAACGAGAATGAAACAAAGGACAAGGCTGTTTGCGGCCGCACTCGGCACCATCCTCACCGTCGGCTGTGCAGCCATGGCCGCCTGCGGGGGCGGGAACGGAGACGGAGAGGACTACAAGCTTCAGGAGGGCGGGGAGCATTACAATATCGTCTTTACCCTTGCCACCATTCCCCCCGTGCTCGCCGCGCTTGACAGCATTCAAAGCGGCTATCCCACCTATGCCATGATCGAACGCGGCAACACCTACAGCGGGATCGAGAAAACGGAGGGACTGGAATTTTACAACATCGGCTTCGATACCTCGAGCAACACGAGCGCCGGCTTCAGCGAGGAGGCCTTTACCAAGACGACCGACAAGATCAAGGAGCTCTCCGTCAACGGGAACGAGGTATTTCACATCTACCTCCGTGACGCCGACCCCATGTTCGGCTATGCCCTTGCCGCCAATGCGGGGCTCAAGCGGAACCAGTACGAGCTCGTGCTCTGCGAGGACGGCTCTGCCTCCTATGAGAGCTTCAAAAAGACCTACGTCGAGGGCAAGACGGTGACGGAGAATGCAGACGGTCCCTACGAGACCTATCGGCGCAATGTCGAGGACATGAAGCGCAAGCGGGAAAGCGTCCTTTCCAAAAACAACAATAAAATCACAAATCTCCCGCAGGGATGGGAGTACGGCCTTGCGGCCTCCGCGCTTGAAAACGTCGTCTGGCGTCTGCAGGACGTCGATCAGCTGTATGCGGAGCTTGAGACGCTCGGGAGCACGAAGCTTCTTTCCGCCATGGGTGCCGAGGGACATGACGAGAGCACGGAATATTCCTCCGAGATCGAATCGGAGACCATCTCCTATCGGGTCAATCATCTTTCCGAGGAGAAGCGGACGGCCTACCTCTCCCTGATGTACGGCAGCTATTATCAGGATACCTACGCGGCTCTGACGAGGACGCAGCTTGAGGACGGGACCAAGGTCCCCGCGAAGAAGCTTATCTTCATCGGCTCGCGCATCAAGGGCTCGCCCACGGTGGCCTCGGGTGACAGCTTCGGCATCGGCGGGGCAAAGACCGCAGCGGATGTGCCGAATAGCTATGCGGAGCTTGCCGATAAATACAAGACGCCCCTTCTCTTCGGTACCGAAGCGGACTATCGGCTCTTCCTGAACGCCATCCAGAGCGATGCGAATTACGAGGGCTCTCCCACCGCCGCGCAGAAGGACGCCGTGCGGGTGCAGTGCTTTAACTATTACATCGACTACATGTTCACGATGAAGTTTACCCATGCGATGTACGGCGAGGGGTATGACGTCATCGTCAAGGGGCACCCGTCCGAGGTCCTCGGCAAGCACAGCACATGGACGAATCCCTATGTCGCCGAGGATTACAACTATGACCTTCTCATGGACAATCTTGTGATTAAGTTCCATGCGAGCGACAGCGTCGGAAAATTTATCGGCATGGTCCCCTACGGCACGGCGGCGGAAAATCTCGCCTACCTCGGCGCGGACATTGCGATCGGCGGCCTCGATTCCTCCACCTATAAGGGGTATGATCAATCGGTGGATGTGAAATTTTTGATGGTGCTTGCGGATACGGACATCACCGAGAACACCAACGTCGGGGATCGATTCAAGGCGGGTACCCTCTTTGACCATAACGCCGACGGCAGTGCGTCCGTGACGGCCTACTATAACAACGGGTCTCTTCTGAAGGTGCTCTCCGTCTACTACGGCGATCTAAAGGACACCGCCCGCAAAGCGCAGTACGACGGGCTGCTCTCCGCATGGCTCGCCGCGCATGACGCGACCGACGTCGACATGCAGGGACGGATAAGTTAAAAAAGCGGCAGTGCAATTGGAAAGCAAAAGCGCGGCGGGCATGCTTGCCCGCCGCGCTTTTGCTATTCGTCCTCTCTCCTCATCCCGCCCCGCGCGCATTCTAATTGCGACTAAGCGCGGCACGAGCACCGCCCTTGGTGCGAAGTAGGCGCAGCCGAGCGGATCTCATCAAAATCTACGGAAGCAAAAAAAGGTGATGGTTCGACTACGCTCACCATGACGCGATTGGAATGGCCCGTAGACAACAAGCCCTTCTTCTCAATCCCCCGCCCCAATTTTTAATTTTTAATTTTTAATTTTAAATTTTATTCCCCCTCGGCTCCTCTTATAGGGGAGCTGTCCCTGCGTGACTGAGGGGTTTGGGGCCATTTTGGCACTTTTTCGCCATTCGTGCAAGCGGGAGAAAGCGTTTCCTCAAAAAAGATTGCCAAGCCCCTTCAAATCTGCTATACTGTAGGTATGGCAAGCTATGGATTTACCGACAAAGTAAAAATCACCGTCAAGGCGGGGGACGGGGGAGACGGCATGAACTCCTTCAAAGCCTACAAGGGCAAGCCCGCCTGCGGCCCCGACGGGGGCGACGGGGGAGACGGGGGAAGCGTCTACATCATGGCCGATAAGGACATGAATGACCTCTTGCCCTTCCGCTTTACGCGCAAATATGCGGCGGGAAACGGCGACCGCGGCGGCACCAACCAGTGCGCGGGAAAGCGCGGCGAGGACGTCCTTTTAAAGGTCCCTTGCGGCACTCTCGTGCGCGACGCCGAGAGCAATAAGATCCTCTGCGACGTCTATGAGGACGGCGAAAAAATTCTCCTCTTTGAGGGGGGCAGAGGCGGGAAGGGCAATGTCCGCTTTACGACAGCCCGCCGCCACGCGCCCAATTTCGCGCAGAGAGGGGTGGCCGTCAAGCCCCACGAGCTGGTTTTGGAGATGAAGGTCATAGCAGACGTCGGCCTCGTCGGCTTTCCCAACGTGGGCAAGAGCACGCTGCTTTCCAAGATCTCCGCGGCAAAGCCTAAAATCGCCGACTACCACTTTACCACCCTCTCGCCCAATCTGGGGGTCGTGAAGTACTACGATGAGAGCTTTATCGCCGCCGACATCCCCGGGCTCATCGAGGGCGCGGCAGAGGGCGCAGGGCTCGGGCATGACTTTCTCAGACACATCGAGCGCACGCGCCTCATTCTCCACGTCGTCGACATCTCCGGCATGGAGGGGAGAGACCCGCTGCAGGATCTCGAGACCATCAACAGCGAGCTGAGGTCCTATTCGGAGAAGCTCGCCGCGCTCCCGCAGATCATCGCGCTCAACAAGTGCGACTGCTTCGGCGCGGAGGAAAACTGCAGGCGGTTCAAGCGGAAATACGCAAAAAAATACGACATATATGAGATCTCAGCGTTGAAGAGCGAGGGCGTCGAGGCGGTCGTGGGAGCACTTTTCGAAAAGCTTAAGACCCTTCCCCCCGCCGAGCGGATCCCCGCCGACGAGATCATCCTCGAGGAGACGGACAACACGCAGTTCGAGATTTTCAAGGATGAAAACGGCGCGTACGTCGTCGTGGGCGGGCTCGTCGACATGCTCTGCCGCAACGTCGTTTTGAACAATCACGACAGCATGAACTACTTCCAGCGCGTTTTAAAGCTCCGCGGCGTCTTCAAGGAGCTCGAGAAAATGGGCTGCACTGCGGGAGCCACGGTGATCGTCGGCGACGTCGAATTCGAATACGTGTAAACGATTTTCAAAAAAGAAAAAAAAGCGGGAACGCTTGAACGCGTTCCCGCCAATGCTTCAGAGATCGGTTTGCTCCTGCGCTTTCGGTTTCAGGACGTTGATGATGATCAACGGGATCCATGAAAGCCCGAAAAGGAAAAATGCAAAGCAGAACCATCCTATCGCGGTCCTATGCTTTCCGCGTGCGATGTCGGGACACAGGAGCAAGCAGATAAGATTAAAAATTACGTAAGCAATCAAAAATGTGATCCAGAGAATATCCACAAAGTGCAGGACTGTCATAATCGTCATATTCTCACTCAACGCATTGAAGTAATGGAGCAGTACTGTCGAAATTAGCATATTTTTCCCCCTTAATTATCCCCATGGGGATATCTTTCTAACATTATACTCCCTTGGGGATATAATGTCAAGAAAAAGGGAAAAATTTTTCATGAAAATTTTAATCGCCGATCGGTTGGCGGAGCTCATGCGGGAGGAGGGCTTGAATCAGGTCAAGCTCGCTCAAAGGACAGGAGTAAAACAAAATACGATCAGCGCGTGGCTTTGCAAAAAAAAGGAGCCGTGTATTACAAGCCTATGGATCCTTGCCGATTATTTTGGGGTATCGGTGGATTATCTCATCGGCAGGAGGGACATTTAAATCGTAAAATAAGGAGAAAAAAATCATGTTTACATCCAAACAGCGTGCAAATTTAAAGTCGATGGCGAGCACGATGAAGCCCGTCGGACAGGTCGGGAAGGAGGGGATCTCCGAAAATCTCATCGAGAGCCTCTCGGGGGCCTTGGAGGCACGCGAGCTCATCAAGGTGACCCTTCTGCCTGCCGCGGGCGAGGACGGAGAGAACCTTGCCGAAAATCTTGCCGACCTTCTCCACGCCGAGCTTGTCGCCGTGATCGGCCGCAAGGCGATCCTTTACCGCCGCTCCCACAAGGAAAAAATTGAACATATCGTCTATTAAACGCGTACCTTACCTCAAGAAAGGTCGTGTGTCCCCTCATCCCACACCTCTTTCCTCATCCCGCTCCGCGCGCATTCTAATTGTGACTAAGCGCGGCACGAGCACCGCCCTTGGTGCGAAGTAGGCGAAGCCGAATGGATCTCATCAAAACCTACGGACTTCAATAATCTCGCCCTCCTTTTTGAGGGAAGGGGCTCCAATAAGCACGCCCTCCCCCTTTTTGAGGGGGAGGGGTAGGGGAGGGGGTGATTCAAAATAATAAGGTGATGGTTCGACGGGGCTCACCATGACGTAATTTGGAATGCTTCCATAGAAAGGTGCGGCGAGATGCTTCGGACCTTTCGTAGACCCCGTTCCTGCTCCTTGGCTCAGCATGACGCCGCCACCCTTCCTCATCCCATCTCCAAAACCCCTTTGGCCTGAAGGCCACTTCCCCTACAGGGGCAGCAAGAAATAAGGTGATGGTTCGACGGAGCTCACCATGACGTAATTGGAATGGCCCGTAGACAACAAGCTTTTATTCTCAATCGCCCACTACAATTTTTAATTTTCAATTTTTAATTTCAAATCAATCCCCACCATAATTTTTAATTTTTAATTTTTAATTTTGAATTAAAAAGAACGTCTCCCTTGAGACGTTCTTTTTCGCATATAAGTGGACGTTTTTTATTTATTCATGCCCTCCTGGACTGCCACGGCGACGGCGACGGTCGCACCGACCATGGGGTTGTTGCCCATGCCGATGAGGCCCATCATCTCGACGTGTGCGGGGACGGAGGAGGAGCCCGCAAACTGTGCATCGGAGTGCATTCTTCCCATCGTATCGGTCATGCCGTAGCTCGAGGGGCCCGCCGCCATGTTGTCGGGGTGAAGGGTCCTGCCCGTGCCGCCGCCCGAGGCGACGGAGAAGTATTTGACGCCGTTCTCGTTGCACCACTTCTTATAGGTGCCCGCGACGGGGTGCTGGAAGCGCGTCGGGTTGGTCGAATTGCCCGTGATGGACACGCCGACGTGCTCGAGCTTCATGATGGCAACGCCCTCGGGGACATTGTCCGCGCCGTAGCACTTGACCTTTGCGCGGGGGCCGTCCGAATAGGGGACTTCCTTCGTGACCGTGACGGTTTCCGTGTAGGGGTCAAAGACCGTCTCGCAGTATGTGAAGCCGTTGATCCTCGAGATGATAAAGGCCGCATCCTTGCCGAGGCCGTTGAGAATGACGCGGAGGGGCTTATTTCTCACCTTATTTGCGTTCATCGCAATGGAAATCGCGCCCTCAGCCGCTGCAAAGGACTCATGCCCCGCGAGGAAGCAGAAGCACTCCGTTTCCTCCGAGAGGAGCATTTTGCCCAGATTCCCGTGCCCGAGCCCGACCTTACGGTTCTCCGCAACGGAGCCGGGAATGCAGAAGGACTGGAGCCCGATGCCGATCGCGGCAGCCGCGTCCGCAGCCTTTGTGCAGCCCTTTTTGATGGCGATCGCCGCACCGACGGTGTAGGCCCAAACCGCATTTTCAAAGCAGATGGGCTGGGTGCCGCGGACGAGCTTGTCGCAGTCTACGCCCTTTGCAAGGCAAATTTCTCTGCATTCCTCGACGGAGGAGATGCCGTATTCCTTGAGTGTTGCGTTGATCTTATCGATCCTTCTTTCATAACCTTCGAACAGAGCCATGATTCGCCTCCTTATTCCTTGCGGGGGTCGATGTACTTCACCGCACCCTGTTCTTCCGCAAACCTGCCGTAGTGGCCGAGTGCCTTCTCCCAAGCCTCGTTGGGAGTGAGACCCTTCTTGATGAAGTCGGTCATTTTGCCGAGCGAAACAAACTCATAGCCGATGACCTGAGCGTCCTTGTCGAGCGCGAGACGGGTGACGTACCCCTCGGCCATTTCAAGATAGCGGACGCCTTTTTCCGCCGTGCCGTACATGGTGCCGACCTGCGAACGGAGCCCCTTGCCGAGGTCCTCGAGCCCTGCGCCGACGACAAGCCCGTCGTCCGAGAAGGCCGATTGCGTCCTGCCGTACACGATCTGCAAAAAGAGCTCGCGCATGGCGGTGTTGATCGCGTCGCACACGAGGTCGGTGTTGAGAGCCTCGAGTATCGTCTTGTGGGGCAAAATTTCAGCCGCCATGGCCGCCGAGTGGGTCATGCCGGAGCAGCCGATCGTCTCGACGAGGGCCTCCTGAATGACGCCCTTTTTGACGTTGAGGGTGAGCTTGCATGCGCCCTGCTGGGGTGCGCACCAGCCGACGCCGTGCGTGAACCCGCTGATGTCGGTGATCTGCTTTGCACAGACCCATTTGCCCTCCTCGGGAATGGGCGCGGGGTCGTGCCACGGCCCCTTGGCAATGCAGGTCATCTCTTCCACTTCGCGTGAATATTGCATTGATGATTCCTCCATTTGATCCTTAACGGGATTTTCCTGTCCTATCTTACCATATTTTTCGGCGAATGACAAGTCTTAAAGCGAAAAATATCATTGAAAATTTATAATTGGAAAATTATCGCGGCGCATGATTTGGAATTTGTTTGCCCTCATCCCGCCTCTTCTCCTCATCCCGTCCCGTGGGCATTCTATTTGTGACTAAGCGCGGCACGAGCACCGCCCTTGGTGCGAAGTAGGCGAAGCCGAGCGGATCTCATCAAAGCCCACAGGGCAAATTTTTCGGCAGTGTGGTATACTGAAGTTGCCACGTAACTTAATAATTTTTCCTGTAAATGGCTATACCGGCATTTGGTGTATCCTCGTTTATCCGTTTGCAGGGAAATTTATCCGTTTGTTATGGAAGGGTTGCGTGGCAGCAATTGCGGGATACTCAATGCGGGCGTTCCGTAATCGGAGCGTCCTTATTTTTTCGCCCGCAAAAATAAAAAAAGGAGAGATATGAAAAATGAAGCACAAGGTATGGGCGGTATTTTTGGCCATTCTCGCCCTTGTCTGTCTATGCCTCGGCGTCGCGTCCTGCGGCGGCGAGGAAAAGGGCAAAGAGAGCGAGAGCGGCAGCACGGATACCGAGCAGGGAGGCGGTCAAGGCGGCTCCGAGGAGCAGCCCACTGAGCCTCAGCC
>CANQWI010000032.1 GCA_947627515.1 uncultured Clostridia bacterium | reverse complement strand
GCTGCCCCTGTAGGGGAAGTGGCCTTCAGGCCAAAGGGGTTTTCAAAGAACCCCTCAGTCACTAAAGTGACAGCTCCCCTAAGAGGGGAGCCAAGAATAAGGCCCTCATCCCGCCCCTTCTCCTCATCCCGCCCCTTCTCCTCATGCTGCCCCGCGCACATTCTAATTGTGTCTAAGCGCGGCACGAGCACCGCCCTTGGTGCGAAGTAGGCGAAGCGAGTGGATCTCATCAAAACCCACGGGACTCCGTACTTTAGGATGAGATTCGCTCGCCCCTTTCAGGGGCTCGGAATGAGGGGTATCCTTGGCTCCCCCTCGAGGGGAAAATTTTGCAGTTCTGTCAAGAGTTGATAACTCTTGACGCAAAATTTTCTTAGCATTTGCCCATATGCTCGGGCAAATGCTGACCGAATGCGGGACTCTACCCGCATGAGAAGCTGTCGCCAACGGCGACTGAGGGGGTGTCATTCTAATCACGTCACCACAATTTTTAATTTTAAATTTTTCATTTTCAATTCCAAATTCTCTTTCCCCTTCGGGCGAAGCGGGGGCGCATCCCAACGATTGACAGGACGAGGAAAGTATGCTACAATCACAGGTATGAACGCAAAGGAATTTTTTGCAAAGCTTCATTGGGGCAGGTCCGTGCCCGTCCTGCTTTCCCTCGCCGCGGCGATCGCCGTTCTCGCGGTGCCGACGGGGGAGAGCCTTGCACGCTCGGTGACGGTGGGGGTGCTCTTCAGCCTCTCGGGCATCGTCTGCCTTCTCGCCTTCCTTCTTGACCGCGAGGAAAACCCCGTGCGCCTTCTTGCAGGGGTCGCCCGCATCTCCTCGGCGGTGTGGATGCTTGTCACGCTCACGACGCCCGTCCATGTCTTCTGCATCGCGATGGGAATTGTCGTCCTGCTCTCTGCGGGTGCGGATTGCTTTGAGGCGATCCGCGGCGACGTCGGAATAAAGCGGGTTTTGCGGCTTGTTTTTGACGCGCTCCTTCTCGCTCTGTCGGTGACGCTTTTTTGCGACCCCTTCAAATCGGACGCACTCCTGTATTTTGCGGGCTCCGCGATGTTTTGTGAAGCCGTCTACAGCGGCGTTTTGCTGTTTCTTGAGAGGATTTTGGAGGAAGCTCCCGCCCCTCGCACGGGAAATGGGCGCAGGGCGTCAAAATAAGTTGTATTTTTCCTGAGGATGTGCTACAATCTTTTCTCGGACCAAAGAACATATGAATCGTGAAACGGTTAAAAAAATCGGATATTTTTTGACGGCGTTTGTGCTCCCCGTGCTCATCTCGGGCGTTGTGCGTGCGCTCGGGATCTATATCTTCGTCTCCCCGAACCACTTCGCGCCCGGGGGCGTCAACGGGGCGGCCGTTCTTCTCGAGGACACCGTCGGCTGGAGCTCGGGCTGGTTTCTTCTGATGCTGAACGTCCCGCTCTTTTTCCTCGCCTTCTTTCTTCTGGGGAAAAAGGAGGCCATCCTCTCTACCCTCTCCATGCTGCTCACGTCGGGGCTCCTCATCGCCTTTGCCCATATCAGGAATTTCCCGCAGTTCTTCGACCCGACGGGGGATCAGACCATTGCCTACGGCCTTCTCGGGGCGGTCGCGGGCGGCATTTTCCTCGGTATCGCGCTCGCCGTCATGCTCCGCTGCTGCGGCACGGCGGGGGGAACGGCCATTCCCGCCTCCATCGTCAACAAAAAATGGAAATTCATCTCGGTGAGCTGGCTCACCTCCCTGCTCGACGCGGTCGTCGTGTTTGCATCCTTCTTCGTCTACTATAAATCGGCGGCGGGCTTTGCGGCGAACCTCGTTCCCGTGCTCCTCGCCCTCGTCTCCCTCTTTGTGACGAGCAAGATGTGCGACATCATCATCAACGGCTTTAAAACGGCATATAAGGTTGAAATTATCACAAAACAGCCCGAGGAGATCGCCCATGAGATCATGGAAAAGACGCATCACGGCGCGACCATGGTGCGGGCGACAGGCATGTATACGCATGAGGAGCACGACGTTCTCGTCTGCATCATACGAAAGCGGCAGATCGCCGAGGTCCAGCGCATCATCAGGAGCTATCCCGACACCTTTGCATATTTCGCGCCGACCTCGGAGGTATACGGAAAGTTTCTCAAGTGAGCGGAATATACTTTTTTATCGGGGGTCCATACTTTGAACATGGAACACATCTATGACGCCGCCGTCGTGGGCGGGGGGATCGCGGGCTTTTCCGCGGCCCTCTCCCTGAAAAGCCTCGGGCTCGATTTTCTTTGGCTCGGTGAGACGGAGTTCGGCGAAAAGGTAAAAAACTGCGAATATGTGCGAAATTACCCTGCCTTCACGGGGGATGGAGCTGCCTTTTTCGAGACGCTTTCCCGCCAAAGGGTGCGGGAAGCGATCCCCTTTACCAAGGGCCGCATCGACGGCATCTTCCGCATGCGTGAGACCTTTACGCTCTCCGTCTCTCCCGCGCTCTACACCGCCCGCACCGTCATTCTGTGCACGGGCGTCGATCTCAAGGGAAATATCAAGGGTGAGCGGGAGCTTACCGGCAGGGGCGTGAGCTATTGCGCCGTGTGCGACGGGGCGCTCTACCGCGGGAAGACGGTCGCGGCAGTGCTCGGCTCCCGGTCCCTTCTCGAGGACGTTGAGTACCTTGCCGGGCTTGCGGCTACGGTGTATCTCTTTACCCCCCTTGAGGTGGCCCTTGCGCACAAAAACGTCCACATATTGCGCGATTTCCCGCGCTCGATCGAGGGAGAGGGACGGGTCAATCGGATCGTTACGGATAGGAGCAGCTACGAGGTCGACGGCGTCTTTTTGCTCCGCGAGGCTATCCCGCCCGAGACGCTTGTCGGAGGGCTCAGGACCGAGGGTGCGCATGTCCCCGTCGACAGGAGGATGGCGACGAGCCTTCCGGGGCTCTTTGCGGCGGGGGACGTCACGGGACCTCCCTATCAGTTCGCAAAGGCGGCGGGGGAGGGGCTTGTCGCGGCTCATTCCGTCAAGGAGTATTTAAGGACGGTCCGCTGAAGAGGATACAGGAAAAATTGCAGGATATAGCCGTGTTTTGAACAATCAAGGCGCGTTTATATAAAAATATCATAACGCGCCATGAGGCGCAACGGAGGTTTTTTCATTTTATGGACGGCGACCCAAGTAGTATTTCGGCCGACATCGATCTATTGAGCGTGAATACAAACGGGGGCCTTGCGGGGCTCATCATCGCGCTCATCGTGCTCGTGATCCTCTCAGGCTGCTTCAGTGCCACCGAGACGGCCTACACGAGTTTCAGCACCGTCCGCATGCGCAGGTATGCGGCCAAAAAACGCACGGCAAGGCAGGTTTTAAAGCTCAGCGACGACTACAACCGCGTGCTTACGACCCTGCTCATCGGCAACAACATCGTCAACATTGCCGCGGCGACCATTTCAACGCTCATTTTTTCAAGACTCATCGACGAGGACCTCGGCCCCACGATCTCGACGATCGTTTTGACTGCGGCCGTCCTCATCTTCGGAGAAGTCACGCCCAAGACGCTTGCCCGCGAGGCTCCCGAGAAATTCGCCTGCGCCATGGCGTATCCGCTGACATTTTTCACCTATCTCTTCCTGCCCCTCAACTGGCTGTTCGGGCTGTGGAAGAAGCTTCTCTTCGTCGTCTTCGGTTTCAACAAGAAGAAGCCGAAGTACACAGAGGAGGAGTTCAAGATGATCGTCTCGGACATCACGAGCGAGGGCGTCCTCAACGACACCGAACACGACCTCATCAAACGCACTCTTCGCTATGACGAACTCCATGTCGGTAGCTGTATGATCCCGCTCGAGCGCGTCGTCATGGTGGATATCCGTGAAAACTCCTCGCTCGTCTACAAGATCTTCAGGGAGACCAACTTTTCCCGCATCCCCGTCTACAAGGGGAGCAGGGAAAACATCGTCGGCATCCTGTACCGCGCGGATTTTTACGAAAACATGCTCGCGGGCAGACGGGATTTCCAAAACATCATCCGTCCCGTCTCCTACACGACCACCGAGGAAAAGGTCTCCGCGCTCATGAAACGCATGCAGTCCATGCGCGAGCATATGGCCCTCGTCGGTTCGGAGGGCAGAGCTCTCGGCCTCATCACCCGCGAGGACATGGTGGAGGAACTCCTCGGCGCGGACATCGACGACAAGTACGACCTGACGCCCGTCACCTCTCCCCTGCAGCCCTTCATCCCCGAGCCCGACCCGCCCGAAACGGTGGACGAGACGGAGGAATGACGAAAAAAGACATATTTTTGTCCCGCCCTGCGCCTTCAAGGCGTGCGGCGGGGTTTTTTGTGAATTTTTCACTTGAAATATGGCGGGAATGTGAAAATTTTGTATCCTTTGCAAAACACGTTCGATTTGTTTGACAAAACCCCGCCCTCGTGTGTATAATGGTAGCGTTCTGCATAAGAGAACAATTTGGAGGTACATCATGGAACTTAACGATTATGCACAGAGGCTGTTTTCCACGCTCTCCGAGATCGACGCGCTCAAGCTGCTCGGCGAGCCCGAGGGACTTTCCCGTACGGAATCCAGACTCCTCAAGGAGGTCGTCTCCGAGCGTGCAAGGGGGAGAGATATCATCTCCTCGGAGCTCGCAAGAAGACTGGGCATAACCCGCTCCGCCGTCTCCCAGCTCGTCACCAAGCTGGAGGAGAGGGGGCTTGTCGCCCGCACCGCCGCACCCGACGACAGAAAAATTGCCTACATACGCCTCTCCGAGAACGCACTCGCCGAGCTCGAGAGAAAGTGCGAAGAGGCAAACGCCCTTCTCTCGGAATGTGCCGTGAGATTCGGCAAGGACAGGATGCTCAGGCTCTCGGTGGATACCGCCGATTTCGTCGCACTCATGAAAAAGGTGCAGAAGGAGAACTCAGAGGCGGTCAGATAGGCCGCAAATTGCTCGTACAGGACGTTGAAGCCATATGTTGAAGCTTACAAACATCACAAAGGACTATAAGGTCGCGGGCGGTTTTGTCCACGCGCTCAAGGGGATCTCGCTCTCCTTCCGTCAGAACGAGTTTGTCTCTATTCTCGGCCCCTCGGGCTGCGGCAAGACCACCCTTCTCAACATTATCGGCGGGCTCGACCATTACACTGCGGGCGACCTTTCGATACAGGGTAAGTCTACCAAGGATTTCAAGGACCGCGATTGGGACGTCTACCGCAATCACAGGATCGGCTTCATCTTCCAATCCTACAATCTCATCCCGCACCAGACCGTTCTCTCGAATGTCGAGCTCGCGCTGACCATTGCGGGCGTCGGCAGAGAGGAGCGCAGGGCGCGGGCGCAGAAGGCACTCGAGCGCGTCGGCCTCGGGACAGAGCTCGATAAGCGTCCCAACCAGCTCTCGGGCGGCCAGATGCAGAGGGTCGCGATCGCGCGTGCCCTCGTCAACGACCCCGATATTTTGCTCGCCGACGAGCCCACGGGTGCCCTCGATTCCAAGACGAGCGTCGAGGTCATGGAGCTCATCAAGGAGATCTCCTCGGAGCGGCTCGTAATTATGGTCACCCACAACCCCGAGCTCGCGGAGAAGTATTCTACCCGCATCGTGCGTCTCAAGGACGGCCTTGTCGAATCGGACAGCGCATCCTATTCCGAAGAGGAGGAGCTTGCGGAGCATGGGGGAGAAGAGGAGAAGGGGCCTTCCGTCAAGGAGAAGCTGCGCGCAAGGATGAGCTTTCTCACCGCGCTCGCTCTCTCCGCGAAGAATCTTTTGACGAAGAAGGGCCGCACCATCATCACCTCCGTCGCGGGCTCCATCGGCATCATCTCGGTATGTCTCGTGCTCGCCCTCTCCAACGGCTTCAATACATACATCCGCAGGACGGAGGAGGATATGCTCTCCTATTATCCCGTGGAGATCGCGGAAAGTGCGCTCGACCTCACTGCCATCATGGGCGCGTCGACCTCGCTTTCCAACCTGCCCGACATGGATAAGCTGGACGACAAGGTGTATGTCAACTCCTTCCTCACCGAGCTCGCGCAGGGCATCGCCGTCACCAACGACATCTCCGACGAGTATATCCAATATCTCGAGGACGGCAGGACGGCGCACCCCGAATGGTTCTCTGCCATCAAGTACACCTACGGCGTGGAGCTTTCGGACAATCTTTTCACCTCCGTCACCCTCGGCGGCGTCGAGGACAGGGAGGAGGGAGAAATTGTTCCCGAATACTCCTGCAACCTCTCCCTCTCGGGCGTCAAGGAGCAGTACGAAAACGATCTCGTCAATCTTGCTCCCGAATACAAGGCACTTTTGGAGTATGTCGATGTGTTCTTTACGAACATCATCGGCATCATGCCGGGGACGTCGGACAGCAGTGCCGCGGACTACGGCGAATATGTGCTCTCGCAGTATGACGTCATTGCGGGGGAATTTCCCAAGGGCAAAAAGGAGGACGGGACGCAGGGCGCAGTGCTCGTTGTCGGGGACCGCAACGACGCCACCGACCTCACGCTCGCCCAGCTCGGTCTCATCCCCGAGCGCGACTTCATGGACCTCTTCCACATGGGGGAGAAGGACTACACCGGGGAGACGGACCCGCTCGAGATCCCCTTTGACAATGAATATGACGAGAACGGTACCCTCGTGAGAGAGGGCGTGACGAAGAAGCAGTACATGCTCTACTACAATGACGCCGTCTATAAGATGGGGTCAAATCCCGCCGCCCTCGCACCCTTTGAGTACGGCCGTGACCCCGAGGCTCCCCTTGTCTCGGAGGAGAATGGGGAGGAGATCGGCATTCCCATCAAAATTTCAGCCGTCGTCAAGCTCAAGGAGGGCCGCACCTACGGCTGCCTTACGAGCGGGATCAACTTCACCGAGGAGACGATCGCGCAGTACATCGAGCACAATATGGAGTCGGAGATCGTCAAGTGGATGCTCACCGACACCGCCCCCGAGCTCATGCTCGGGCAGGGCTCTGCGATGAGGATCCCGTCCGCCATGCTCGAGCAGCTCCCGACCGAAGTCAGGAGCCTCATCCCCAAGGACGGCATCGTCTTCCGCGCTCCCTCGACCCGTCTCTATGACGAATATATCCCCATGCCTTTCGGGGAGCAGCTTGTCTACATCAATCTCTCGCAGGATTCCGTTTTGCACCTTCTCGGCGGGAGCGACAGGGCGAGCCATGTCTATCTCTATCCCACGGATTTCGACGCCAAGGAGAACGTCCTTAGCTATCTCGACGCATGGAACGAGGCAGAGGGCAGAGAGGAAAGTGCCAAGATCACCTACACCGACCGCGTCGGCCTTCTCATGGGCATGATGCAGACAATGCTCGACGTCATAACCTACGTCCTTGTCGCCTTTACATCCATCTCGCTCGTCGTAAGCTCGGTCATGATCGGAATCATCACCTATGTCTCTGTCGTCGAGCGTGTCAAGGAGATCGGCGTACTCAGAAGCCTCGGCGCACGGAAGCAGGATATACGGCATCTGTTCAACGCGGAGACCTTCATCATCGGCCTTGCCGCGGGGCTCATCGGCGTGGGGGTCACCTACATCCTCGCGGGGATCGTCAGCGTGATCATCGAATCGCTCTCGGGCATCGCGGGCATTGCAATGCTCCCGCCGCTCACGGCCTTTGTCATGGTGTGCGTCAGCGTTGCGCTCACGCTCATCTCGGGGCTCATCCCCGCACAGGCGGCGGCCAAGAAGGACCCCGTGATCGCGCTTCGCACCGAATAATTTTTTCCCGCCATGGGCATACTTTGGAAAACGTGCGAGGTGCGTATGGCAAAAAAGAAGAAGATCCCGAGGCTTACAGACGAGGAATACGAGGAATATCTCAAGACCTTATTGAAGAAATAGCAAAAAAGAGCGGGGCTTATGGCTCCGTTCTTTTCATGCGGCGCGAAAAATTTCCCATACTGTCTGTATGCATCTTCTTTCACAGGCAAGGGGAGCCTACCGCACCCTTGTCGCCCATCGCTATTCGACGGTCGCGGGGACGCTCGTCTTCTTTTTACTGCTCTCTCTCGTGCCCTTTGTGTTCTGGCTCACCCTGCTCTTCGGGAAGGGGACTCTCATGCTCCCCCTCGAGAGCGGCCTCTTTGACTGGGCCGAGGAATTTCTGACCCTTTTGCGTGAAAACGCCTCCTATGCGGGCGGCGGGGTGAGCGTGCTCTTCCTTGTCTCGACGCTTTGGTCGAGTTCCGCCTTTTTTTACCATCTCAGAAAGGTCGGCGAGCTCCTGTACGGGACTGCAAGGCTCAGACACGGCTGGAGGACCCGCCTCTCCGCGATCCTCCTGACCCTTCTCGTCCTGCTCTTTTTTGCCGCCGCGGGAACGCTACTCTTTGTCGCGGGGGTGATCTTGCGCCTGCTCGACGGGTGGATCGCCTATCCCGCGTTCTATCTTCTGCTGCTCCTTCTCGGATATTTCGGCGCGTGGATCTTGAACGGCTACATCTGCCCCTACAGGGTCAAGCCCTCCGAGACGGCGTTGGGAAGCGCACTCACCGCCCTTCTCTGGCTCGCGGCATCCCTTGTTTTCTCCGTCTATCTGCACCTCGGCAACAAGGAAAGGCTGTACGGTGCCCTTGCATTTTTGTTTATTTTTCTTCTTTGGCTGTATTGGATGATGCTGTGCTTTGTCGTCGGGGCGATCCTCAACCGCGAGCGGCTCGCAGGGCGCGGGCTCGAGGAAAAAAAGCTGTAAAAAAGGGAGGAGTGGAGACGGCCCCGCAAATTCGCCCGAAAAAGGGGGGATTTCGGACATGGTCCCCAAAAAATCTTTGTAACAGACAGAAAATTTCCCCAAAAAGCATTTACATTTGAGGCTTTTTGGTGTAAAATAAAATATGAAGCAGTATCTGAAAATTTCAACGAACATGTGAGGAAGCCATGGACGAGAGAACAGACAAGAAGTATACCAACATTCTCGAGGGGATGTTCTGCGGACTTACGGAACAGATCAAGAGGTCGCAGGACACTCTGCAGAAGGAGTTCCGCTACGGGGCCTCCCAGCAGGGCTTTTCGTACGACGCTCTACTGGCCGAGATCAAGGAGAGCTGTGAAAAGCTTTTGACCGAGATCAAATACCTCTCCCGCCAGAACCTCGACATCTACGATTACATGCGGAAGGAGCATGCCGCGATGCAGGAGAGCCTTCTCGCCTCGATCGAGGAAAAGCAGCAGGCCTTCCTCAAGGCGCAGGCCGCACAGAACGAGGCCCTTCTCAAGGCCCTCGACGCCCAGCTCGCCCGTCAGCCTCTCACCGAGGAGGATTTGAAGGCGGAGCCCGTTTTGGAGACCGGGGAGCCCCTTCCTCCCGTTGAAGCAGAATCCGCGGAGCTCACGGCCGAGGAGGCAGAGAGCACGGAGGCCCTCGAGGAGGTCGCCGCCGCAGATGCTGCAGACGCTGCAGAGAAGGAGGCGGAGACTCCCGAGGTGCACTTTGACGACAGCAGCTTCGACTACGAGCTGCTCGCCCAAAAGATCTCCATGATCGTTCCCGAGCCAGACTATGACCTCATTGCGGATAAGGTGGCCGCCCTGCTTCCGCATGTCGAGGCAGACGCCGTCGCCGAGCAGGTCTCTCTTCTTCTGCAGGGGGAGACGGAGAACGTCGCAAGCCATGTCGCCGAGCACATCCCGCTCACCGACTACGATCTCATTGCGGAAAAGGTCACAGCCGCGCTCGAGGGCCGCGTCGTTCTCGGCGAGGAGGCAGCAGAGGCGATCGCACGCCGCGTCGCGGAGCTTTTAAAGGGCGAGGAGGGCGATTTAGAGGAGCTTGCAAGGGAAACGGGCGTCACCCCGCTCGAGGAGCTTGCGGCCGCACAGGCCTCTTCAGCTGCTGAGGAGCCCGTCCCCGAGGAGCCCGCAGCAGAGGCACCCGCCCCCGCACCCGCAGAGGTGCCCGCGCCCGTTTACGCACAGCCCGTGTACCAACCGCAGGCGGTCCCGATGCCCGTCGTCATTCCCGTGCCCGTTCCCATGCCCGCGGCTCAGCCCGTCCAGCCCGCCCCCGTCGTCGTTCCCGTTCCCGAGGACGACAGCAAGACGGTGCGCTACAAGCGGAGCTTTGTCGCCAAGATCATCGGCAGCGAGGAGGAGGTCAAGGGGTATTATTCCGACCTCAAGAATGCCATCCTCTCCTACGGCAGGGTGCGTTCGCAGATCAACTGGACGAACGACAGATTCTCCATCGGCAACGATTCCGTCATTAAGATCGGCATGCGCGGCAGGACGCTCGTCATGTACCTTGCGCTCGATCCCAAGGAATTCCCCGAGACCGTCTACCATCAGAAGTTTGCGGGGGACACCAAGATGTATGAATCCACCCCGATGATGGTGAAGATCAAGACCAAGGCGGCGGTCAAGAAGACGCTCCGTCTTGTCGACCTCTGCATGGAACGCTACGGCGCGGTCAAGGAGGAGCGAGAGCCCGTCGATTACGCCGCACAATACTTCTTCCGCACTGATGAGGAGTTGCTCGCGGAGGGACTTATCAAGACGGCGATCGTCGATAAATCGGACTTGGATTTTTAAGTTCACAGTACCCGGGGAGAGCCAGTAAACGGCTCTCCTTTTTACAAGGAGACTTCATTTGAAAGGCAAAAACAACAATTTTAATCGCAATAAAAATTCACAGGATCATGAGGCGATCGAGCTCGCCATTCTGAACGGACTCGAGGCCTACAGCAGGGAGCAGGAGAAAAAGAACACCGCGGAGAGAAAGCACACGGGCCAGCTCCGCACCCCTGCTGCGATGGAGGAGGCGGGCTATCATCCGCAGAAAAAATCCCGCGCCAAGGGGAAGGGGACCCGCATCGGCACGCCCTCTCCCGCCCGTCCCGCGGAGAGCAAGCAAAGGGAGGCTCCCGCGCCCTCTCCCGCGCCTTCTCCCGCGCCCGCGAAGCGCACAAGGCAGCAGCCCATAAAGCAGCCTGTAAAGACATCCCGCCCTGCTGCAGGGACGGAGAAAAAGCCCAGAAGGCGTCCGCTCAAGGTGCTCTTCTTCGGCGGCGTGGGGGAGATCGGCAAGAACATGACCGCCCTCGAGTACGGGAGCGACATCATCGTCATTGACGCGGGCATTATCTTTCCCACAGAGGAAATGCCGGGCATCGACCTCGTCTTTCCCGACATCTCCTATCTTGTCAAGAACAGGCAGAAGATCAAGGGTCTCTTTCTGACGCACGGGCATGAGGACCACATCGGCGGCGTTCCCTATTTTTTGAAGGACCTGCCCGACGTCCCCGTCTACGGCACCAAGCTCACCCTCGCCCTCGTCGACAACAAGCTCCGTGAGCACCGTCTCAACAATGTCAAGGAGATCACCGTCTCCCCCAAGGAGAAGGTCAAGGCGGGCGTCTTTACGGTGAATTTCGTCAACGTCAACCACTCCATCGCGGGGGCCCTCGCGCTCGCCGTCGAAACGCCGTACGGCATCGTCTTCCACAGCGGGGACTTCAAGATCGACCTCACCCCCGTCTCTGGCAAGCCCATCGACCTCGAGGAGATCGCGGAATACGGCAAGCGGGGCGTCCTTCTCTACCTCGGCGAATCCACCAACATCGAGCGGCAGGGGTATACGATGAGCGAAAAGGTCGTCGGCACCACGCTCGAGCATCTCTTTGCAGAGAATGCGGACAGGCGCATCATCATCGCGACCTTTGCCTCCAACGTGCACCGCCTCCAGCAGATCATCGACATCGCCGTGAAGTTCCGCCGCAAAGTCGCTCTTTCGGGAAGGAGCATGCTCTCCGTCGTCGAGGCGGCGACCAAGATCGGCGAGCTTATGATCCCCGAGGGCGTCCTTGTCGACGTCGAAAGGATCAAGAATTACTTTGACAGGGAGATCGTCATTGTCTCCACGGGCTCGCAGGGGGAGCCCATGTCTGCCCTCACCCGCATGGCAGACGGCGAATTCAACAAGGTCACGATCGGCAAAAACGATACCATCATCATCTCCGCAAACCCCATCCCGGGCAACGAGCGGATGGTCTACCGTGTTATAAACAACCTCTACAGGCGGGGAGCCGAGGTCGTTTACGAGAGCCTCGAGAAGATCCATGTCTCGGGCCATGCCTGTCAGGAGGAGCACAAGATCCTGCATTCCCTCCTGAAACCCAAATTCTTCATCCCCGTCCACGGCGAATACAGGCATCTCAAGCGGCATGCCCTCCTTGCACAGGAGATGGGCATGGACGAGGGACACATCTTTATCCCCGAGATCGGAAGCACGGTCGAATTCACCGAGGACACGATGAAGCAGGGAGACAGCTTCTCGGGCGGCTCCATCCTCATCGACGGCAACGGATTTGAGGATCTTGAAAGCGGGGAGGCCCTCAAGGACCGTCTCCACATGTCCGCGGAGGGGGTGTTCATCATCGGCGTCTGCCTCTCGGACGGCTCCGTGATCGGCGAGCCCGTCATACTCAGCAGGGGCTTCGTGTTTACCGATGAAAAGACATATTTAAGGGAGCTCAAGAGCGTCGTCAAGAAGTCGCTTGCGGGTGTCCCGTCGAGCGCGGGCCCCGCGGAGGCAGAGAATGCCATTCGCCGTGCCGTCCGCAACCATATCTTCAAGAGATCCAAGCAGTCACCCATGATCGTCCCCGTCATTCAGGAGATTTAAAAAATTAAAAATTAAAAATTGTGGTAGTATGGCCTCTCCAAGGAGCCTGAACGCAGTCCTCCTTGCTTCCCCTCTTAGGGGAAGTACCCGCGCAGCGGGGGATAGGGTTCAAACCCCTCAGTCACGGCAAGGACAGCCGTGACAGCTCCCCTACAAGGGGAGCCAAGGGTCCGTCCTCGCCCGAACGTAATGCCCCCTCCTTGGGGAGGGGGAGTAGGGGCGGGGAAAAATCATGCATAAGGAGAATGTCATGGTAAAGCGGAATATGGTTGTCTACATCGGGCTGTCGGTCGCCGCGGCGTTGCTTATCGCCGGTACGGTGCTCGGATTCCTCTTCGATGAGTACTACTACTTGGGCATCATCGGCGCGGTCGCGCTGGCCGCGGACGTCATCGCCCTTGCCACCGTCATCGCACGGGACAATCTCAACATCAAGTGCGGCAAGCTGTGCGATGAAAAGCGGTACAGCGAGGAGAAGGCCCTCATCGAAAGGAAAATGAGAAGCCCCTTCTTCTTCCTCGTCCGTACGGTCGCCCTCATGCGCTATGTGCGCGTCAATATGGCCCTCGACGACCTCCCTACGGCCAAGCGGTATATCGATACCCTCCGTCACGGCGGCGGCCTCGGCTGGAAGTATATGACGGCCTACTTTTACATTCTCATCAAGCTCGACGAGGGGGACATCACGACCGCCCGCACCGAATATGAGGAGTTCCGCACGCAATGCGCCCATGCGGAGATCTACAGGGAGCAGATCGAGGTCCTCAGGGCGATTTTTCACCGTCTTTTCAAGACAAACAACTCGGAGCCGTTGCCTGCGGCGGCGGTGAATTCTCCCTTTCCCATCGTCAGCAGAGTGCTTGGACGTGCCTACGAGGCGCGGGCAGAGGAGCTTGCAGCGGCATGGGAGGAGGAATGAACCCTGCGCTTTTCGCCCTCAGAGAGGAGGCAAAAAAGGGCCGCGACCCCACCTGCGCGGACGAGACGTTGGCGTTTCTCATCAAGACCGCCGAGGAGATCGGCGCACAAAAGATTTTAGAGATCGGCGCGGGGGAGGGACTCACCTCCATCGCGCTGCTTCTTTCGGGAGCAGACCGCGTCACGGCCATCGAAAAGGATCCTCAGCGCGTCGGCCGTGCGAGGGAGAATTTTTCCCGCTTCGGCGTCTCGGAGCGCGTCACGCTGTACGAGGGGGACGCGGGGGAGATTCTGCCGCTTCTCAGCGGGGAGTTCGATCTCATCTTTTTGGACGGGCCGAAGGTGCAGTACAGGAGGTATTTTCCCGACTGCAAACGTCTCCTGCGGCGGGGCGGGTTCCTGCTCTCGGACGACGTCCTGCTCTACGGCTGGGTGCGAGGGGAGCCGCCGAAAAAGCGGAAAATGCTTGTCGAGCACATCCGCGAATATCTTGCATTGCTACAGTCCGACCCCGACCTTCAGACAGAGCTTCTTGACATCGGAGAGGGGCTCGCCGTATCGAAAAAATTATGAAAGCTGAGCTTTTGGCCCCTGCGGGCAACCTTGCAAAACTCAAACTCGCACTTTACTACGGCGCCGACGCGGTCTATCTCGGCGGCAAGTCCTTTTCGCTCCGCACCTTTGCCGACAATTTTACGGAGGAAGAGCTCGCGGAGGGCATTGCCTATGCTCATGCGCGGGGCAAAAGGGTGTATGTCGCCGTCAATATCTTCGCCCGCAACGCCGATCTTCCCGCGCTTGAAGGGTATTTTCGCCTGCTTCGTGAGCTGAAGGCCGACGCCGTGCTCATCTCCGACCCGGGAGTGTTTGCTCTCTGCAAAAGGACAACGCCCGACCTTCCCATCCACATCTCCACGCAGGCAAACACGCTGAATGCGGACTCGGTGCGCTTCTGGAGGGCGCAGGGCGCGAGCCGCGTCGTCCTCGCCCGCGAGCTCTCTCTTGAAGAGATCGCCTTTATCCATGCCGCCTGCCCCGACGTCGAGCTGGAGTCCTTTGTCCACGGCGCGATGTGCATCTCCTACAGCGGCAGATGCTACCTCTCCGACTATATGGACGGCCGTCCCGCCAACCGCGGCGCATGTGTGCAGGCGTGCAGAAGAGGGTACCGCATCCAGACCGACGAGGGCGGGTCGAGGGACTTTTACGACGTCGAGGAAGACGGGAAAATGTCATATATTCTGAACAGTAAGGACCTCAACATGAGCGGCTGTCTCGAGAGGCTTGCGGAGGCGGGCGTGTGCTCCTTTAAGATCGAGGGACGCATGAAGGGGGAGTTTTACCTCGCGACCGTCGTCAATGCCTATCGAAGGATTCTCGACATGGGTCCCTCAAAATTGCTGACGGATGAGCTTTTATCCTGTCCACACAGGCCGTATATCACGGCAGAGGAGCTGAATGGGGGCACCGTGTCCGAGGCCTTTGAGAGCGCACAAACGGGGGGCATGTACGATTTCATCGGCATTGTCACGGACATGGTAGGGGGAAATCCCGTCGTTGAAATGCGGACGCGGTTTTTTGAGGGGGACGAGCTGGAGATCCTATCGCCCACCTCCTCCTTCTTGAAGCGATTCAAGGTAAAAAATCTCCGCACGCCTGACGGCACGCCTGCCCCCGACGCGAAGCTCGTGCAGGCAAGCTATACCTTCGATTGTTCAGTTCCATTACATCCACTCGACCTCCTTCGCCGTCCCCGACGGAATTAAAAATCGCGGTGGGGCAATTGAGAGTAAAGGCTTGTTGTCTACGGGCTATTCCAAATTACGTCATGGTGAGCGTAGTCGAACCATCACAATAATTTTCAATTTTTAATTTTAAATTCAGAATTCCCTTGCTGCCCCTTATAGGGGAAGTGGTTTATAGGCCAAAGGGGTTTCCCCCTCATCCCGCCCCGCGCGCATTCTATTTGTGACTAAGCGCGGCACGAGCACCGCCCTTGGTGCGAAGTAGCGTAGCGAGGGGATCTCATCAAAACCTACGTGCCCCGATAATCTCGCCCTCCCCCTCATACTTGAGGGGGAGGGGTAGGGGAGGGGGTGATTTCAAACTGTGCCCTCGCCGCTTTCCTTCCGAAACCGCCTCGGGCACAGAACAAATTGTCTGCTATAAATTTTTAAGCAAAAAATGGCTCGCACCTCAAGCTCTGATTCGTGTCTGAGTACATTATTGTCTCTTAATGAGAAGTAAGAACTTCGCAGAGACTTTTTAACCTTAAATTTTAGAGAAAATAGATATATTTTCTCAATTTATAATTATAAAATGAGAAACATCATTTCATAACAAATGTTATATAACATTTGTTATGAAATAGAATTATGAAAAAAGGCATGTGGATGGATTTCCAACCATCGGCGGGGCATCATCTGACCACTCCTCAAATCATCTGATGCTCCGCTCCCCATTGTATGTACGTAGTTTGTGTACGGGTATATTTTATTTATGGAATTGGGAAATGCTTGTAAAGTATGTACTCTGTAGTTTTTTTGGGATATTTCGTGATCTGTAAAGCATGAGCGGCGGGCGGGAACGCCCGCCGCACACATTCTGATTATGCTATACCTTTTCTCTCCAAGCTCTTTCCCATCATGGGGTCTGCACATAGCTCAGAGACTCTGTCATAGACAAGCTTTGCCGAGACA
>CANQWI010000031.1 GCA_947627515.1 uncultured Clostridia bacterium | reverse complement strand
GCTGCTGGCCGCCCGAGAGGGTGGAGATGGACCGCTTTTCAAAGCCCTCCAGATCGACGATCTCGAGTGCCTTTTTCACCTTCGCCGCAATCTCCTTTTTGGTGAGCTTTTCCTTTTTGGTATACTCCTCGCCCTTGTTGTTACGGTAGGTGTTCATGACCCGCTTGCACTTCAGTCCGAACGCGATGTTCTCGTATACGTTGAAGTGGGGGAAGAGGGCATACCTTTGAAAAACGGTGTTGACGGGCCGCTTATTGGGGGGAAGCGCGGAGATGTCCCTTCCGTTGAGAAGGATCTGCCCGCTCGTCGGCGTCTCAAAGCCCGCGATCATACGGAGCGTCGTCGTCTTTCCGCAGCCCGAGGGGCCGAGAAAGGTGATGAATTCGCCCTTGTTGACGTAAAAGCTCATGTTGTCGATGATGAGATTTTCGCCGAAGTATTTGGTGACTTCCTTGAGTTCGATAATGTGTTCCGCCATGGCTCTCTCCTTGGTATTTTAAAAGTTGGGAGGGGTGGAGATCCAGAGAAATCTCGCCTTTCCCTTGCCCTTGTTTACAATATAGTGTTCCTTGCCTGCCGAGAAATAAAAGCTCTCGCCCTTTTTTGCGGGATGCGCCTTCCCCGCGATCACGACAGCAAGTCTGCCGTCAAGCACATAGCCGAATTCCTCTCCCTCATGGGGGAAGTCGGGCTGCGTCTGCGCGGCGGGCTCAAGCTCTACAAGCACGGGCTCCATCATGTTTTTCTGTGCATTCGGAATGACCCAGCTCAGCATCATTCCCTCTGACTGCTTGTCGATGTACTCCTCCTCGGAAAAGACGACCTTTTCCTCCGTCTCCTCATGGAAAAATTCCGAGAGATTGCTTCCGAGCGCGTTGAGAAGGTCGATGAGCGTCGCGATAGACGGGCTCGTGAGGTCATTTTCAAGCTGGGAGATGTATCCCTTTGTCAGCTCGCACCTGTCCGCAAGCTCCTCCTGCGTCAGATTTTTTTGGCGGCGCATCTCCCTTAGCTTTGCACCAAGCTCCATAATTCCTCCCATAATGTTTAGTAAAAGTAAGTATTTTGTTATTTTTTATCAAGCTTTTGTAAAAATAAACATAAAGTTTAATAAAAATAAACCCGAATCGCAGAAAAGTATACTGGAAAGGGGCACGTATGTCAACCGTTTTACATAGGTTTTGATAAAAAAATTTTTAAATTATATTGAATACAAAAAATGCCCGCCCTCGCGCACGCGTGACAATATTTTAATCACGTCACATGCACTCGGTCGGGTGGGGGAGAGGACACAAAAAAGACCCGTCCCCATCGGGGCAGGTCTCGGGAATTTAAATAAGCTTAAAGCGCGGCAAGCTTTTTCGCGAGCTTAGCCTTTTTATTTGCGGCGTTGTTCTTGTGAAGGATCCCCTTGGAGGCAGCGGAGTCGATCGCAGAGACCGTCTCGGGATAGAGGGCGGTCGCGGCGTCCTTGTTGCCCGTCTGAACGGCGGCAAGGAACTTCTTGATCTGCGTTTTGAGAGCAGACTTCACGGCTTTGTTTTCAAGGGTCTTCTTTTTGCTGACAAGAACACGCTTTTCGGCAGATTTGATGTTGGGCACGGTATTTCTCCTTAAAGATACTTTCTCTTGATAAATCTTGATTATTTTAGCATAAAATACAGTGCTTGTAAACTGTTTTTCAAGGGTAAGCGTGAAATTTTTTGCAAAAAAGGAGAAAAAATGCAGGGGAAAATTCCGTGGGTCGGCGTCTTTGACAGCGGCGTGGGGGGATTGACGGTCCTAAAGGAGTGCTTTTTGCGTCTGCCGCAGGCGGGATTTTACTATTTCGGCGACAATGCCCGCGCCCCGTACGGGAACAGGCGCGAGGAGGAGATCGTGTCCTTCGTCAGGGAGGCACTCCTGCGGTTTGAGGCGTTGAAGGTCGATGCAGTCGTTCTCGCCTGTAATACCGCCACGGCCGTCTGCATCGACCTGATGCGGCGGGAATTTTCCTTTCCCTTGATTGGGACAGAGCCCGCCGTCCGTCCTGCCGCCGGGAGGTGCAAAAGGGCAGTTCTTCTTTCGACCGTCCGTACCGCCTCAAGCAGACGTCTTACGGAGCTCATTCAAGGGGAGGCCGAATGCGCCTTCACCGTTCTTCCCTGCCCGACGCTCGCAGAGGGGATCGAGCGTGCGCTCATCCTCGGGGAGCCGTTGCTCCTTTCGGAACATCTCCGGCGGGTCGAGTGCGACGGGGTCGTCCTTGGCTGTACCCATTACGTGTTTGTGCGGGAGGAGATCGGGGAATATTTCCATGCACCCGTCTTCGACGGAAACAGAGGGGTCGCCAAGAGGCTTGCGGCGGTACTCTCACGTCTTCAGAAGGGGCCCGCGTGGAGCGAAAACACAGAAACAAACACATGTTTGCAGCAAATATGGAGCCCGAATGGAGCGCGGAGAGTGATTTTTCTCGGAAAAAGCGGCAAAATCAATGAGAAAATCTTTGAACGGATGTTCATTTAGCCGAATTTTCCCGCTATAGATGCCTGAATGGAAATTTTTACCCACATTTTGGAAGAAAATGGAGCAAAATGGTTGACAGATTTTAAAATGTGTGTTATGATGGTAGCACAACGAAAGGAGGTGGATGCAATGGGGGTAAATTATTCCTTCTGTGGTCGGGCAGAACATCAGCTTGACGACAAGGGCCGTGTTCGCATCCCCTCTAAATTTTTCCCTAAACGTGAGGACGGAGAGGACGACGGCAAGGGCTACGCGATGAAGTTTTACTTCATGCCGGGCACGCAGGGCTGCATCTCCGTCTATCTCAAGGACGCGCTGGATGCACGGCTCGAGAAGAAACTCCGCAATGTCGAGAATGATACCGCGGAGTCCGTCAAATCCAAGCGCAAGATCCTCAGCTCCATTGAGCTCGTAGAGACGGACAAGCAGGGCAGGGCTGTGATCCCGAACACCCTTCGCACGAGTGCCAAGATCGTCAAGGATCTCATCACGGTGGGCATGGACGATCACTTCGAGATCTGGGCGAAGGAGCAGTACGATCTGGTCAACGGGGATATGACGTTTGCACAGGCGTACAGCATGGTCGGTTTCTTCTGATATGCAGGCCTATCATCTGCCCATCATGCTCGATGAGGTAATAGAGGGGCTGAACGTAAAGTCGAACGGGCTTTACTTCGACGGAACCTGCGGCGGTGCGGGGCATTCGGAAGCGATCCTGTCGGCTGAGCCCACTGCAAAACTTGTGGCAACAGATAAGGACGGGGACGCCATTTCCGCGGCGACTGCCCGTCTTGCACCCTTTGAAGGACGGTATCGGCTCGTCCGTGCCGACTTCAAGAGCTTCGAAGAGGTGTTATCTCCCGAGGAGAGGCTGGACGGCTTCCTTCTGGACCTTGGCATTTCCTCCCATCAGATCGACGACGCGTCACGCGGCTTTGCTTATCGGAGCTCTGACGCACCGCTCGACATGAGAATGGACAAGCGCGCCTCTCTTACGGCCCGCGACGTCGTCAACGGGTATGGGGAGGAGGACCTGAGGCGCATCCTCAGGGAGTACGGCGAGGAGCCCTTTGCGGGGACCATCGCAGGCCGCATTGTCAGGGAGCGGCAAATTCATCCGATCGAGACCTGCGGTCAGCTCAAGGATATCGTAGAGCGCAGTCTCCCGCCCAAATTCCGCTCGGCCGCATGCGCAAGACAGACCTTTCAGGCGATCCGCGTCGAGGTCAATGGGGAGCTTGACGGGCTCGAGACCTGCATCCGCGGCCTCATCGGACGGCTGAAAAAGGGGGGAAGAGCGGTGATCCTCTCCTTTCATTCTCTCGAAGACAGGATCGTCAAAAACGTCTTCCGCGACCTTTCCACCGCATGCACCTGCCCGAAGAGCTTTCCCGTCTGCGTCTGCGGAAGGGTAAAGGAGCTGGAGGTGCTCACAAGGAAGCCGATCACGGCCTCCGAGCAGGAACAAGAAATCAACCCGCGCTCAAAGAGCGCAAAGCTGAGAATTGCCGAAAAAATTACAGAATGAAGGGGCAATTCGTCGAATAAAATAATTTATAAGGAGAAAGGGATCATGTCTGCTCTGTTGGAAAGAGAATCTCAGATATTCGAAGATACACAGGATACATCGGAAGAGCTCAAACACAGGAAGCTGCGCGGCGAGATCTACCGTGAAGCCTTTGGCCCGAATGAGCCTAAGGCCGAGGACCTTGCGGTGCGGATCGCTCCGTATACGGTGAGACAGCCTGCGGCGGTGCAGACTGCCCCAACCCCTTCTCCCGTTGCCTCCGTTGAGGAGGCACCCGTCCGCAGGGAGCTCTTTGCGGACCTTGAATACAAGGATCACACACTGGTCCATACGGCCGCGAGGGCATCCGTGGAGACGATCGCAAGACCCGAGGTCGTCACCGCGCCCAAGACGGCAGAGGATGAGGACGTTCTTCCCACCCAGCGCACCATGAGGACGCTGGAGCGCACGGAGCGTACCGCAAGGGAGTCCGCACAGCTTGCAAGCCCCGTCCTTCCGCAGCAGGAGGAGCGGGTGGGCTTCTTCGCATCCCTTTCGAGCAAGACAAAGATGGCTCTTGCGATCATTTCCGCGCTTGTCGTCGTGGCGATCGCGCTTGTCTGCATCAACACGGGGATCATCAATTCCATGAAATCAAATCTCACCTCGAAGCAGAGGGAGCTTGAGGGGCTTACACAGTATTCCGAGGAACTCGGCGGCCGCATCGAAGAGGTCACCGACCCTGCCTTTGTCGACGACTATGCGGAGCACGAGCTCATGATGACGCGCTCCTGAGGGGGAATCGTCCATCAAAAATCAATATTCGGTCACAGTCCTACGAAAGAGGTTATTCGCCATGATTTTGGTAATAACCTTTCTTTTTTGTCTCTTTTTGGGCAGATTTTTCTATATTCAGGTCATTCGGAAGGAAAATTTGCACTATCTCGCCCTTGACCAGTGGACGAGGGAGATCCCCGTTCATGCAGGGAGAGGAAGCATCTATGATGTGAACGGGGTGCTCCTTGCGGGAAATGACGCGGCCTACACCGTCTATGCCCGTGCCAATGCCGTGGAAAACGCCTCCTCGGCCGCCGCGACGCTCTCGGGGATCCTCGGCGTTCAGCGAGAGGAGCTTGAGAAAAAGCTCTCCGACAGGAGCAAATCAGAGATCGTGCTCCTGCGAAAAACGGGGAAGGAGACGGTGGAGGCACTTGCAAGCAGCAGCATCCGCGGCGTCTACTATGCGCGTGACGATATCCGCGTCTATCCCTACGGACAGCTCGCCTGTCAGGTGCTCGGCTTTACCTCCTTTGACGGATCGGGTACGACGGGGGTGGAGGGGTACTATAACAGCTTTCTTGCGGGAGAGGATGGGGAGCTTCTCTATGAAACGGACCTCGTCGGCGTCGATCTCGATAATTCCATTGCGGCATATTTCCCTGCACAGGACGGGCTCAATGTACGCCTCACGCTCGATTATCGCATCCAATCGCTCGCAGAACAGGTCATGGGACAGGTGCTTGAGACCTCTCAGGCCAAGGCGGCGCGGGCGGTCGTGCTCGATCCCTCCGACTGCTCGGTGCTTGCGATGGTGAATCTTCCCTCCTACGACCTCAACAGCATTCCGCGCAACGACCTCGACGCGCTCAATTCCCTTTCACGCAACAGGGTGATCTCGGATATCTATGAACCGGGCTCGACCTTCAAGATCGTGACTGCAGCCGCCAACATCGAGGAAGGGCTCAAGGGGAACAGCCGTGCGCTTCCCTTGAATCATGTCTATTCGTCCTCGCGCACCCGCGTCGTGGACGGGACGACCATCAAATGCTGGAGCGACCATAACAACGGAAAGCATTCCAATCAGACGCTCGCCGAGGCATTGAACAACAGCTGCAATCCCTGCTTTGTGGATATCGCGCTCTCCCTGGGGAGGGAGACCTTCTATGACTATCTTGAGGCCTTCAACTTCGGCAGGGCGACGGGGATCGACTTTGCGGGGGAGTCCATCGGCATGCTTTTGCCCGAAAGCATCGTCCGCGACTGCGATCTTGCACGCATCGGTTTCGGACAGACCATCGCCGTGAGTCCGCTCCAGCTCGCCTGTGCCGCCGCTTCGGCCGTCAATGGGGGATATTATTACGCACCGAGACTTGTCGACAGTTTTTTCTCTTCCGACGGAAGCCTGCAGAAAAAGACGCAGGCTACCCTCCTGCATCGGACGGTCAGCGAGGAGACCTCCCGTATCCTCAGCGGCATGCTCGAGGGGGTCGTGCGGGACGGAAGCGGTAAAAAGGCCTACATCGAGGGCTATAAAGTCGCGGGAAAGACGGGAACGGCGCAGAAGTATGAAAATGGGCACATCGCGCAGGGGAAGTATGTCTCCTCCTTTGTGGGATATTTTCCCGCAGATGAACCAAAATATCTTGCGCTCATCATTGTGGATGAACCGCAGGGCACCTACTACGGAAGCACTGTCGCTGCACCCTGTGCAAGGGAGATCTTTGAGGGCATCATCGATATGATGCATCTGCCCCGTTCGGAGGGATAAACCATGAAGCTTTCATATCTTGCCGTCGAGGGAGGCGGGACGCTTACAGGAGCGGATACGGAGATACGCTCGCTCTGTGCCGACAGCCGCATTGCAGGAGAGGGGGATCTCTTTTTCTGCATCAGCGGAACGCAGGAGGACGGGCATAAGTTTGCGGCCGAGGCCGAGGCAAGGGGAGCAGCTGCGCTCGTCTGTGAAAAAAGACTCGAGACTGCGCTTCCCTGTCTTCTCGTGCCCGATTGCAGAAGGGCGATGGCGCATATCTCTGCGGCCTTTTGCGGGCACCCCGAAAAGCGCATGAAACTGATCGGCGTGACGGGGACGAACGGCAAGACGACGGTCACGCACATGCTCTACGCGATCCTTTCCCGCGCCGGGAAAAGCGCAGGGCTCATCGGGACGCTGGGCGCAAAATACGGCAGGACGCAGCTCCCGCCCGCGCTCACTACCCCCGACCCCATTTCTCTCTTTTCTCTCCTTGAGAATATGCAGAGGGAAGGGACCGAGCTTGTCGCAATGGAGGTCTCCGCGCATGCTCTCGCGCTGCATAAGGACTGCCCGATCGTGTATGAAAGCGGGATCTTTACAAATCTCACGCAGGACCATCTCGACTTCTTCAGGGATATGGACGCATACGGCGAGGCCAAGCTGTCCATGTTTTCACGCTGTCATACCGCGATCGTGAATGCCGACGACGGCTTTTCCAAAAAAATAATCGGACTTGCCCCCGAGACCGTCACCTACGGGCTGGATGGCCCTGCGGACTGCTTTGCGATGATCGAGAGCGAGACGCTCACAGGGACGCGGGCACTTCTCAATCTCGAGGACGACCTCTGCGAGGTCACCCTCCCCATGACAGGGCGGTACAATGTCTCAAACGCGCTTGCGGCGGCCGCCTGCTGCAGACGGCTCGGCATCGGCATGGAGGAGATCGCGGACGGGCTCTCGGAGGTCTGCGTAGAGGGAAGGCTCGAGCATGTCGGAGCCTACCGCGGGGCAGAGCTTTTTGTCGACTTCGCGCATACCCCCGACGGGCTGGAAAAATCGCTGAGGGCACTCAAGGAGCATGCGGAGGGGCGGCTCCTTGTCGTGTTCGGCTGCGGCGGCAACCGTGACAGCGTCAAACGCCCCATAATGGGGGAGATCGCGGCGAAAAATTGCGATTTTGCGGTCATTACCTCGGACAATCCCCGCTATGAGGACCCCTGTGAGATCATTGCAGGCATAGAAGAGGGGTTCCGCAGGGTAAGCCATGAGTATGTCGCCGTCGAGGAGCGGGAGAAGGCCATTGCCTATGCGATGCAGAAGCTTTCGAAGGGGGACATCCTTCTCGTCGCGGGAAAGGGCGGGGAGACCGAGCAGGAGATCATGGGAGTCAAATACCATTACAGCGACAAGGAGGTCATACGATCGCTGATGAGGGACGGGAATGCTCAATAAAATTCTCCTTAGCCTGCTCCTTTCCTTTCTACTGTCCCTTCCGCTCTGTGCGGCCGAGATCCCCCTTTTAAAAAGACTCAAGGCAGGCCAGAACATCCTTGAATATGTCAAGGAGCACAGGGACAAGGGGGGAACGCCGACAATGGGCGGGCTCGCGTTCGTGCTTGCGGCCTCTGTCGTCGCGCTCATTCTCTGCGGCGTCTCGGATCGGCCCTTCACCGTCTGTATCGTCGTGGGGGTCGGCTACATGCTGGTCGGATTTCTGGACGACCTTCTGAAGAAGCTCCGCGGCAGGAATTTAGGCCTGAGACCCTATCAGAAGCTCCTGTTCCAGCTTGCCGTCGCCGTGATCGCAAGCGTCTATGCATGCAGAAGCGGCCTCACGCTCCTCTATCTTCCCTATACGAAAATTGCGGTCGACATAGGCTGGTGGATGCTTCCGCTCGGCATCCTCGTCTTTCTCGCGACCGTCAACAGCGTGAATCTTACGGACGGGCTGGACGGGCTGGCGGGCTCCTCCTGCGCTTTTTTCTTTCTCGGAATGGGCGCACTCATCCTTCTTCAGAGCGGCGGGGAAACGTCATATCTCTGCTTCTCGCTCACGGGAGCACTCGCCGCATATCTTGTCTTCAACGTCTCTCGGGCGAGCGTCTTCATGGGGGACACGGGCTCGCTCGCACTCGGCGGCTTTGCGGCTGCCGTCGCGCTCTTTTCCGGAAATGCTCTCTCCGTTCCCTTCCTCGGGTGCGTGTTTGTCCTTTCAAGCATATCCGTCATAATTCAGGTCATACACTATAAGCGGACAGGCAGAAGGGTATTCCTGATGGCGCCAATCCACCATCATTTTCAGGAAAAGGGCTATTCGGAGGCAAAAATCTCCTATTGCTATGCGATCCTGACGGCGGTGATCGGGTCAACGCTTCTTTTTCCCTTCGCCTGACTCCTGCGCGGGAGAAGCCGCGGGGAGAAGGAGGCTTGAATGCTCTATTCCGAGCAGGTGTTTTTGGTGGCGGGACTCTCCCGTTCGGGGATCTCGGCGAGTGAATTTCTGATCTCTCGCGGTGCAAAAGTGTTTATCTACGACGATGTGGACGACATGAACGTCCGCGCCTCCGTAGAGCGGCTGGAGTCGATCGGCTGTGTCAATGTCAAAAGAGAGGAGCTTGCGGAGAAGGCGCAGAGGTGTGACGTCCTCGTGCTCTCCCCGGGAATCCCCGTGGACCATCCTCTACCTGTCTCGTTCAAACGTGCGGGAAAGCACATCATCGGCGAGGCAGAGCTCGGGGCGATCAATCTCCGCTGTCCCTGCGTTGCCGTCACGGGAACGAACGGGAAGACAACGACGGTCTCTCTTTTGGAATGCATCTTCAAAGCGGCGGGGAAAAAGGGAATTGCCTGCGGAAATGTGGGGAAGCCCTTGACCTCATGCCTCAGGGAGCTTGGCGAGGACGGCGTGGCGATCGCGGAGATCTCCTCCTTTCAACTCGAGACGCTCTATTCCCTGCGTCCGCATGTCGCTCTCATCCTGAATGTGACGGAGGACCATCTTAACCGTCATTATAATATGGAAAACTACATCTACCTCAAGTCCCGTCTGCTCAAAAATCTTGCCGAGAGCGAATTTGCCGTTCTCAACTATGACGATCCCATCGTGCGGGGCTTTCAGGAAAAGACGAGGGCAAGGGTCGTGTGGTTTTCGATGCGCGAGCGTGTCGAGGGCGCGTACATACAGGATAACAGCTTTTGCTGGTACGGTGAGCGGCTGTTTTCTGTCGATGAAATGACGCTCGACGGCGACCACAATCATGCCAACGCCCTCGCTGCGATCGCGGCCGCAAGGCTCATGGGTATTGGAAATGATCCCATCCGCGCCGCCCTCAGAGGCTTCCGCGGGGTCAAGCATCGCATCGAGCGGGTGGGCGAGGTCAACGGCATCACCTTTATTGACGACAGCAAGGCGACCAATGTCGATTCTGCGATCAAGGCGATTGGGAGCGTTAAGGGGGAGAGCATCCTTCTCCTCGGCGGGCAGGATAAGGGGTATTCCTATGAGCCGCTCTTCGAGGCCATCAAGAGCTCCGACGTCGTCCATGCGGTCATTTACGGCGAAAATGCCTTTCGCATCCTGAATGCCGCACTCAAGACGGGGTATTCCGCTTTTACCCTCTGTCGTCCCTTCGACCTTGCGGTCCGCGTCGCCTATCTTCTCGCCGAAAAGGGGCAGAATGTTCTTCTCTCTCCTGCATCCGCGAGTTTTGATGCCTTCCAAAGCTATGAAGAGCGCGGCAAACGCTTCTGTGAGCTGATGGAGACCCTCCGTCGGGAATCGCAGTCCTATGTCAAAGCGGAGGTCACGGGTGGGGAGGACGAATAAGACCGAAGAGGGGAGGGGCGACCTCCTCTTTCTCTTCGCCGTAATTTTGCTTGCGGGCCTCGGGCTTGTGTTTGTCTATTCGGCGAGCTGCTACAATGCAGGGGTCCGCTACGGAGATGAATTTTTCTTCTTCAAAAAACAGCTCATCGGTTTTTGCATCGGCCTCGTCTGCATGGTCGCCGTCTCCTTTTTGCCCTATGAAAGGCTGAGAAAAGGGGGCCTACCCGCACTTATTCTCTCGCTTGTGCTGCTTGCCCTCGTCTTTGTCCCCGGGCTCGGAAAAAGCAACTACGGCGCAACACGCTGGATCGGCTTCGGCTCCTTCACGATCCAGCCCTCCGAAATCGCAAAGTACGGCTTTGTCATGTTCACGGCCGCCTACTTTGCGAAGGACCCGGGTCGGATGCGAGGCTTCAAGGGCATCCTCCCCGTTCTTCTTGCGGGGCTCTCCGTCTGTGTCCTCATCATGCTCGAGCCGAACATGTCCGTCACGATGTGCGTGGGTGCGATCATGCTTGGCATGATCTTTCTCAGCGGCGTGAGCCCGAAAACGCTCCTTGCAATCTGTATCCCCGTGCTTGTATTGGTCCCCGTCCTCATCATCGCCGAGCCGTACAGGCTCAAGCGTCTTTCTGCCTATCTTGACCCGTGGGCTTCGCCGCGGGGAGAGGGATATCAGCTCATCCAATCGCTGTACGCCCTCGGAAACGGGGGATTTTTCGGGGTGGGTCTCTTCCATTCACGACAAAAGCTCCGCTTTCTACCCTTTGCGGAGAGTGATTTCATTCTCTCCGTGATCGCAGAGGAGACGGGATTTCTGGGGGTGCTGCTTCTCTTTCTTCTTATCGGATTTGTCGTATGGAGAGGATTCAGGATCGCACGGGGCTGCAGGGATCTCTACGGCTATATGCTCGTCTCGGGCATCACGCTGGCATTTGCGGTGCAATCCGTGCTCAATGCGCTCGTCGTGAGCGGGACCATCCCTCCGACGGGACTGCCTCTTCCGCTGATCTCTGCGGGAAACACCTCGCTCATCGTCACCATGACGGGGATGGGGGTGGTCTACGGGGCCTCAAGGCACAAGGAGGGCGCGTCTCCTCATAAAATATACAGATAAAACGCGCAGCCTCGCCCATCAAGGGGTTTCTTCGCGTTTTCAGAAATACATGAGGAGATAACCATGGATAAATATATCATAGACGGGGGACGGAGACTGCATGGCAGCGTCAGGGCGCAGTCTGCCAAAAATTCCGTTCTGCCGCTCTTTGCGGCGTCTGTGTTGACAGAGAAACAGGTGAGGATCTGTGAAACGCCGCCCATCACGGACGTGTTCTGCATGGCACAGATCCTGCGGGAGCTCGGCGCAGACGTAAGCTTTGAAAACGGGAGCGTTTTGATCGATAGCTCCGATGCGCACAGCCACATCATTTCCTCCGCACTCACAAGGGAGCTCCGCTCGTCCGTCTTTATGCTCGGTTCGCTCCTGTCCCGTTTCGGCCGTGCAGTGATCGCCTACCCGGGCGGGTGTGACATCGGACTCAGGCCGATCGACCTGCATCTGAACGCCCTCAAGCGTCTCGGCGTAAGGATATCCGAGCGGGAGGGGTACATATACTGCGAATGCGAAAAATTAAAGGGCGCAGAGATCGTTCTCGACTTTCCCAGCGTCGGCGCGACGGAAAATATCATGCTTGCAGGGGTGAAGGCGGAGGGCAGGACGGTCCTGCAGGGTGCAGCCAAGGAGCCCGAGATCGTCGATCTGCAGAACTTTCTCAACGGAATGGGGGCAAGCATCCGCGGTGCGGGCACAGACGAGATCGAGATCGAGGGGGTGCCCCGACTCAACGGCATCGAGTACACCCCCGTCAAGGACCGCATCGAGGCGGGTACCTTCCTCATTGCCTGCGCACTCTGTGGAGGAGAGGTCGAGGTGGAAGGGGTTACGGCAGAGAATTTAGGGATGCTTCTGCACAAATTGCGTGAAAACGGTTGCAAAATACATACAAAAAATGATAAAATATATTTGTCGAGCACAGGAAGACTAAAATGTAATCGCAGGATCGAGACGATGCCCTTCCCGGGTTTTCCCACAGACCTGCAGGCACAGATCACGGCACTCAATACCGTCTCGGAGGGAGGTGCCCTCATCGTGGAGAATCTCTTTGAAACACGGTTCAAATATGTACCGGAGCTCAGGAGAATGGGGGCCGACATCGAGGTGCGCGGGCGAAATGCCTTTGTCCGCGGCGTCGGCAGCCTGCACGGTGCGACCGTGACCTGCGGGGATCTCCGCGGGGGTGCCGCACTCGTCCTCGCCGCACTCAGAGCGGAGGGGGTATCCGAGGTCCTCGACCTTTCTCACATCGACAGGGGATATTCCGATCTCGAGGGTAAGCTCAGAGCCCTCGGCGCGGAAATCAAACGGGTCCGCATCTGATCCGTCCCCGAGGGAGCTGCAAATGAAGAAAAGAGTTCTCATCACCACATTTGTCGCCTTTCTTCTGCTTTGCGCCGTCGTTGCGGCGGGGCTCAACGCTATCTTTACGGTGACGTATGTCAAGGCGGATTTTTCCGTGCTGTCCGCAGAGGGGGAGAGGGAGGCCGCCGCACTCAAGGAGGAGCTCGACGGCTTCGTGGGCAAGAGCTCGACCTTTCTCGACGAGGAGAGCGTCATAAAGCTCATCGACGGGTATCCCTGCATGAAGGCGGAACGGGTGGAGAAGAAATACCCCTCCACGCTTGAGGTCACGGTGACGGAAAGAAGGGAGGCCTTCTCCGTCCTCACCGAGCGCGGGTATGCCGTTCTTTCGGACGATGGAGTTTATCTCTATGACAAAGATAGCTTAACAAACAGGCTTGGCGGGGAAAATATCCTTCTGCAGGACTTTGTGTTCTCCCTCATAAAGGGCGACAAGGTGCAGGATGAGACGTTTTCCGTCATGCTCAGGATTTACGGCGTATTTCAGGAGGTCCTGCACGAGGCGCGGGCGAACGTCGTCTCCGTCTCCCTATACCGCTCTGCCGAGGGACATGTTCGTTTCTCCATCCATATGCGCGAGGGGATCGTGATCGAGATCGATTCTCCCTCGGAGCAGACAGAGGATAAGGCACGGGCCGCTCTTCTCGACGAGAGAGGGTACCTTGCCCGCACTGACGGGGAGCGTCTCTGCGGCCGTATCGCCGTCATTGCCGCGGGGGAAGAGATCATGGTCGATTACGACGAGAGCTACGTATGAAGGGGCAACCTGCCGAAGCGTCCTTTGTGGACGCTTTTTTTCATGTTATGTGCGAAAAAAGCCTGTATTCCCTTGACAGAATATGAGACTTGTGTTATAATTATCGCACAAATCCAACACAGGAAGAAGGAACGGGATATGAGTCGCAAAAGCGTAGCCATCATGGATATCCGCTCGTCGAGGATTACGGTCGTCGTGGGAGAGAGGGGCGTCAATAACACCTTTGTTTTCAACGCGATCGCATCCGGCGATTACGAGGGATATCGCGACGGTGTCTTCTATAACGAAAAGCGGCTTGCCGAGGCCGTCGTCGGAACGCTCCGCAAGGTCGAAAAGATCTGCGGCCCCATTCGTCGTCTTTGGGTCGGCGTTCCCGGGGAATTCCTTCAGGTTATCCTGAAACAGCCCGTCATGAGCTTCCCGAAGCGCAGGAGGATCGGTGAAAGGGAGATCGAAGCACTCTACGAGAGCGGAAGGGAAACCGTCGAGGGCATGACCTTTCTCCGCGCGAGCAGCGCACTTTTCACCACTGCGGACAGGCGTGTGACCGTCGATCCGATCGGTATTTTGTCAACTTCTCTTGAGGGTCTTGTGTCTTATTTCTATTGCAGCAATGTCTTTCTCGAGACGATCGGGAAAATCTTTTCGGACATGAGCATCCGTCTTAGCTACCTTCCCTCCACGCTTGCCGAGGCCTGTTATCTCATTCCCAGCGAAAAGCGGGATGAATACGCCTTTCTTCTCGACGTGGGGGACTATTCCACCTCTGTCATGCTCCTGCAGGGCAATGCCATCTTAAAGCAGACGACCGCCCCCGTGGGCAGGGCGCAGGTCCTTGCGGAACTCATCGGAGGACTCTCTCTTCCTTATGAGGCCGCCGTCGCGCTTCTCCCCAAGACCAATCTTTACACGCGGAGCAATGTGGGGAAGCAGGAATTTACCGTCAACAATACCATATATGAGGTCGACATCGACCGTCTTGTCGCCGCCGTCAAGGACGGGCTGGACGCCGTTTGTGAGACGGTTGGCGAGTTCATGGAGAACATGCACGGGCGGGAGCTTGACTACAAGCCGCTCTATGTCACAGGAGAGGGCATTTGCGACATCCGCGGAGCCCTCGAGCACGTCAGCAAGCGCGTCGATCGCGTCTGCGAGTACATTTCCCCCAATTTACCCTACTACGATACGCCGTCGATGAGCTCCTTTATTTCCCTTCTCGACATGGCCTGCACCGACAGAGCCCGCGAGGGCTTCTTCAAACAATTATTCGGAGGGTGACAATGTTCACAGATTATTATTCTACAGGAAATTTCAATGACAATAACGATACACAGGAGCCGACGAGCGTGACGGAGACGCCCGCAAGGTCGGACGGCAGGGCAAAGATCAAGGTGATCGGCGTCGGCGGTGCGGGAAACAACGCCGTCAACTGCATGATCGATGCGGGCATCACGAGTGCGGAATACATCGCCGTCAATACGGATGCCCAGTCTCTCGCATGCTCCAAGGCGTCTGTCCGTGTTCAGATCGGGAAGAAGCTTACCAAGGGTCTCGGCGCGGGCGCAGACCCCGAACAGGGCAAGAATGCCGCCGAGGAGGACAAGGAGGAGCTCATCAGGGCCATCGAGGACACCGATCTTCTCTTCATCGCAGCAGGGATGGGGGGCGGCACAGGCACAGGTGCGGCACCCGTCATTGCTAAGCTTGCCCGTGACAGGAGAATTTTGACGGTCGCCGTCGTGACCCAGCCCTTTACCTTTGAGGGCAAATACAGAATGGACAATGCACGGAAGGGCATCGAGGAGATCAAAAAATACGTCGATACCATCGTCATGATCCCCAACGACAAGATTTTGGAGACTGTTCCGAAGAACACCACCGTCAGGGAGGCACTTCGGGTCGCCGACGATGTCCTGAAGCAGGGCATCCGCGGCATTGCGGACATTATCGTGACGCCCGCCATCATCAATCTCGACTTTGCGGATGTCAAGACCATCCTCAAGGACAAGGGGTACGCTCACATGGGCGTCGGCGTTGCAAAGGGGGAGAATCGCATCGTCAAGGCTGTCCGTCTTGCTGTCAATTCGCCCCTTCTCGAGACGACCATCGAGGGAGCGACCGCAGTTCTCATCAACATCACAGGCGGGGATGATCTGACGATGGACGAGACGCAGACCGCAGCGGGCCTCGTGCAAAGCGTCGTCGATTATTCCGCAAACATCATCTTCGGGACCTGTATCGACGAAAATATGCAGGACGAGGTACAGGTGACCATCATCGCAACGGGCTTCCAGAGCAGAACGCCGCGTCAGGCATCCAATGAGGCTTACCGTGAGGAGATCCCCGCAGAGCCTGCATTCAGACCGAGAGAAGCACTGCGGCAGAAGATCGCGGAGCAGACCTCAGAGGAGATCGCCGAGGAGATCGTCCCGCCGACACGGCCGATGAAGACGGTGGAGGAGGCACCGCCCGTGGCTCCCGCCCCGTCCGCAACGAGCATGCCTGTTGCAAAGGAGAGCGGCTCGTCGGAGACCCCCGCGTCGGACACGGGGAGTCCCGCTACCCCTGAATTCCTCAAATTCCTTCTCAAAAAGAAATATCAGTAAAAATCGGGGTCTGCCAATGCGAACGGGCAGACCCCTGTTTGGTAACCGAAAACCACGCGATAGTCGCGTGGTTCAAAAGAGGCTAATGCCGATGAGATAGACAAAAACACTCCG
>CANQWI010000030.1 GCA_947627515.1 uncultured Clostridia bacterium | reverse complement strand
GGATTTTTTAATGGTGTTTTGTCCTTTTCCAAAAACTCATGCCAAGAGGGGTTTAAGCCCACGGTCACGATTTTCACGGGCGATGCCTGATATCTTTCGAGGTCACCGAACCAAATAATGGGGATTGAATTTGCGACGATATGTTTTAACATGGTTTTATCGCCGATTACTTGATTGAATTCGTTGCAATATTGTCGCATGATGTTTTCCAACGCGCTATCCATACATGTCTCCTCTAATTTATTGACCTTATTATAGCATTCTTACATGAATATTTCAAGTCCCATTATAATGCCGTTTGAACCAAAATAAAATACTTGGCGCTTTGGTTTTCGCAGCGGCGCATAAACATAACAAAAGAACCTAAATCAAACACTTGCGTGTTCAATTTAGGCTCTTCGTGGTTGAGGTGACGTGACTTGAACACGCGACCTCTTGGTCCCGAACCGCTCCAAAGGGTATTTTTCATCAAAAAATGGTCATTTTTGGCCTTGGGAAGGCCTTTTTGTGCCTTTTCGCCAATTTTTTGAGGTAAAAATAGACAGATTTTTTTGCAAAAACTCCCGATTTTTGGGGGGCAATTTGGGGGCAAACGACTAATATTTCACTTTTTTACCTTCTGAAAGAAGGTACTCATCCGAGAACTTCGTGTAAACTCGTCCCAAAAGTGTATCGGGGACATGTCCCAACCACTCCTGAACGACCTGAACGGAGACGCCGCACTCCTGACATCGCGTCGCAAAAGTGGTCCTCAGGTCGTAGGGCGTATGCTTGCCGGGGCAATACCGATTGAAGACGTCGCGATAATGGGAATCAGATCGCGATGTCAGCTTATCCCAATGCGGAAGAGCTTCCCTCAACTTCGGGAGATACGGGCGCAACATGGGCGTGATGGGAATCTTCTTGTACACGACACGTTTCTGGTTCTTTTGCTTTCGATTCTGAGCAACGATAAACTCACCGTCGATCCGAATGGTCGACACCTCGCACGGCCTTACGCCCGTATAGAGGCAGACAACAAACATGAGCTCGTAAGTCGTCCCCTCGATCGCTCGCAAGAAGGCCCTCTCCTCGTCTTTGCTCAGAGGGACACCGTTCTCGCGCTCGCTCTTGACGCGCTTCAGAGTCGCCATAGGATCCTTGCGGATGAGTTCGCTGTTCACGGCATATTTGAACACTTGCCGCAAGAGACCGTCGCACTGCTCCGCGCATCTGAAATGGCCCGTCTCGGCCATGTGAAGCGTGAAGTCCATGCAGTTTGCGGTCGTGATCGAGCGCAGCGCCCGGTCGCCGAAGTAGGGAATGACATGCTTTCTGAAAGCAGTTAGATCTGAGTAGAAGGTATTGGGGATGACCTTCTTCTTGTGAACGTTCTCAAACCACGCTTCGGCGAACCCGGAAAAGCTCACGCTTGCCGGGGAAGTCCCCTTTGTGTTCTTCGTCTGCGATCGATCCGCACGTTGGGCAAGAAAGTCCATCAGCCTCTCCATGAAGAGGATCCTGCATTGTTCGTAGTCAGACGACGTCGCAGAAATGGAAACGCCATCGATGCAGATGCGCTTTTCATAGACACGATGATGAAACCGCGGCTCTCTTTCGGCCGCATTTTTGACGATTGTTTGCAAATTTTTCGGCACTTTTGTAATCTCCTTGAGAAATTTTTTCAGCACCGATTTATAAAGCCGAATATTTTCCGATTTTTCTTCCCTTTCCACCTCCTTCCCGTCGAGAATGCCCTTCTCGACGGCTTTTTTTTACCGAACGGCAGAGCGACGACGATCTGATCGCGGCGCATCTGATACCGCGCTTCCTCGCCTTGCGCATATCCGATAAACGAATAGATGCGGTCGGCAGCACTCAGCAGAGCCTCTATGTCGCTCTGCGTCAGTTCTACGTGTAAAACATTTGGATCCATCTTCTCCCGCCTCCACCTCGGGAGCGTATTTTATCACGGACACACCCTTTTGACGAGCGATTTCACGTTCCCGATTCCGTCTCCGGGCGACCGTTCCCCACGAGCCCCGCGGCGAAGGCAAGGAGCCGAACCCGCTCCCCCCGCGACAGACGACGGAACAGATCGAGAAATGACTGCTCCTCGTCCGTCAGATCTTGGTGAAGGGAGACTGGAGTTCCGAAGTCGTCCGTCCTTCCCAGCAAATAGTCCGTTGAGACGTTGAAATATTGTGCAAGATGTGTAATCGTTTCAATGCTCGGTTCACTGCGAGACTTTTCCCATTCACAAACGGAATTGGCTGTCAATCCTAAAATCTCGGCCAACTGCCGTTGTGTACAATTTTTTTCCTTTCTAAGGTCTCTTAATCTTGTCGAAAAACACATATTTTTACCTCTTTATCTAAATTTTACAGAAATTTTGTAAAAATACTTGCAAACACAAAAACTCTGTGATATAATATCACAAAAAACACAGAAATTCTGTATGAAAGAGGCCCCAAGATGAGCGACGAGTTTGTGATTTCATTTTTCAGCGTGAAGGATCCAAGGTTCAAGGAAGCACTCGGGCGGGCATCTGAAGCGAAGCTCACCGCGTTGCTCAAAGACAAAGCGATCCTGCGTCACACGGAAAAGTGTTGCAGGATCTATGCCGAGCTTTACCGGAAAAGGCGAGGCTTGGCGAAGCAAGAGACGCCGTCTGAGCAGTAGAGGCGGCTTAAAACAGGCATTCGGCGCGGTTACCCCCGCGCAAAGGAGAAATAGAATGGCAAACAAACAAAAGGAGATGAGCGGGATCACGCGGGTCGTCGCGGTCGTAGTGGCCGTACTGCTTGTGCTCGGGATCGTGCTCGGCAGCATGCAGCTCTGGGGCAAGGGGAAGGTAAAGCCTTCCGAATGGTTCAAGGGCGAGACGCAGACGGAGGAGAAGGCAGACCCTGAAAAGGAGGGCGAGCAGGACAAGGACGCGGGCGGCAGCGGCTTTACCCACGGTGGGATGATCGCTGAAACACCCTCTCAGGAGCACAGACAGGTACAGCTCACCAATGCGGTGATCCCCATCGAGATGTATGACGAATACGGCATCGACCCGATGTCCACAGACTCCGCTATGACGCTCACGGCGACGATCGAGCCTGCGAATGCGGACAATCAGAAGGTGGATTGGGCGATCGCATGGTCGAATTCCTCCTCCGCATGGGCGACGGGCAAGGACATCGCGCAGTATGCGACGGTCGTGCCGAAGTCGGACGGTGCGCTCACTGCGACAGTCACCTGCAAGCAGGCCTTCGGCGAGCCCTTCATCGTGACGGTGACGTCGCGTCAGAGCGAGGAGCTCTCCGCACAGTGTACCTTTGATTATGTCAAGCGCATCACCGACATCGGCATCAGGTTTTCCGCGGACAGCGTCGCATTCGACACGACCTACACCGTCACGGCAACGCCCACCTACGGCGTCGGGACCGTACAGGGCGACTTTGCGGAAAAGAGCTACAAGATCGCGCTGACCAATGATTTTAAGAACGCGATCGAGGCGATCTATCAGCACGGCAAACGGCCGGACGGAACCGATCTTCAGGAAAACGATTTTTACTATAGATTTGCGACAGAAGGTGTCAATGGAATTACATATAACGTCACGCAAAAGAGCTTTCAATTCTCGGCCAGTGCCGCGACCACCTTTGCAAAATTCTCAAAGCACACCTCCGGCAGTCTGATCTCGGATCCCATGGGCAGCGAGATCATGCCGCTTGCTCTTACCAAGAGCGTAACAAAAACCATAGCCGTAAACGCCTTCAACAATGCCTTCAAGCAGGCACTCACCAATCTCGGGAGCAGCAAGGCCCCGCTGACGTTCACGCTGGAATACACCTATACCTACGAGGGCAAGAGCTATGCGGGAGAGGCAAAGAAGGTAGACATGAAGTTTGACACCTCCTCGCTTGTCGTTTTGCCCACGGGCGTGGGGCTCAACGAGGAGCACTACGTATTTTAACGGGAGATCTCCCGCCCCGGAGGATCGCGCATGAGCAAAAAGAAAAAGGCGAAGAAGAAAGGCGGGGCCCCTACGATCTTCAGGGTGCTTTCCATCCTTCTCATCCTCTGTATTCTCGGGGCATTGATCGCGTTCTTCTACATCTACACCAATGGATTCAACGAGGACCTGAGGACCTTTTATCTTGAATACAGGGATGAGAAGCTTCTCACCGCAAAGAGCAAGAGGAGCTTCTACACGGAGTATGACTATACCTTCCATGTAAGGTACACGTTTGATTTTCTCAAAGCGGAAAAGGGATACGATGTAAAAATCTATTCGAGAGATCTCGGGAAGAACAGCTTTGATTACAAGATAGACGGCAAGACAAAGCGTTGGGTCGGCGGGATGGACCTCACCGAGGGGTTTGAGATCCTCAAAACCGCCGATTCATTCACGGTCTCGTTCCCGAAGGGCACCTCCTTGACCACTGTTCTCGAAAAGGCGAATGACGGCAGAAGGATCGAATGTCCTTCCCTCTTTGAGGACTTCTACTTTTTCACAATGGTAGTGGAGAACTACAACGGGACTTCACAATGTGAGATCGAATTTGAGATACTGACGTTCAGTTTGGATCCGAAGCATGTGGTTTTCTGATATGGATAAGACTCTCATCAAAAAATTGACCGCACTGACCCTCTCCGTGCTCCTTCTGCTTGCGGCGATCGCCGCTCCGATCGGGCACGCGGTTTCCGCTGCGGAATACATCGCCTACGACTACACCGAGATCGAGAGCGATCTTGCAGACGTCAACATCCTCGGGTATCCCAAGAACCCGCTCGGACGGCACAGACTGCTGGACGAGGTCGGCTTCATGGAGTATGCGTATTCGGAGAGCTCCTTCATCTCGGGGACATATTACGGGATCTACCTTTACGTCTATAATCCCACCGAGAAGGCGGTCGTGGAGGAGACGGGAGCCAATGTCGTCAACATGGCGGTCTCCTATGATGCGGAGGGAGAGCCTGCCGCGTACAAAAACACTCCCTTGAGATTTCTCGACAAGACGGCAAACAACCGCTTTCTGAAATTCCGCTTGGAGGATCCCACCGCAGTATACGAGACTGCCCGTGCCTATGCCGAAGCGCATGACGGGATGAGACGCTACGACATCGCAAGCATTCAGCTCCTCTTCAAGGGCGACGACAGGGCGACGGACAGTCTCACGGGGCGGGAGCAAAACGAGGGCGTCTCCTTCACCTACTACTGCACGGGGTATTCTGCAGGCTGCGACGATGTTCAAAGTGACGAAAATACCCTCGAGATCATCTACAAAAAGCTTGACACGGTCTCGCTGGATGTCCGCAGCACATGGTATCGTACGGACAACCTTACTCCCGCGGCTGAAAATACGGAGAAAAGATACACTCTCTCGAGCGTATATTTCGCCGTTCCCAACTACTACATGGAGAATTACGGGGCCCTGCAGATCGTCGCCGCAGAGTGGTACGAATACCGCTCAAGCCTCGTCCTCGTCACCGATGACGACGAAATCGAAACAAAGCTCAAGCGGTATGCAGGCTACACGCTTCCCTATGCGCGTGATTTCCTCAATGAAAAAACCTATTTGGATCCCGGCATCGACATGTCCTTCTATAATTATGTCGGGCCATCGGACAGCGGACGGCAGGGACTGGGCTGGAATAACTATAATTCGCTTCCGAGCCTGCAGCGATACGACTGGGTGATCGGGACAGACGATCTGACAAAGGCGGCGTCGGGGAAGCTGCTCGAGGAGTATGCAAATTCCTATCCCGTGGGGAGCGATGTCCTGAATGTGGCAGGCAGGACCTACAATGCCCACCTCTTCAGCGACGAGATCGACGAGGGGCATACGAGAGGCTACAACCAAAAGGTCTTTGACGCACGGAATAAGGACCAGTGGCTGGACCTCAAGATGCACAACAATGTAAGCGGGTGGGACGCGTTCTGGAGTGTTCTCTTTACAGGGAAGTATCCTAAGGAGGACTGGCTCATCAAGGAGGACGTCAAGCCGATCGAGGAGCTCACGAGCTCCCGCCTTGAAAAGTCTTACTACGAGCTCTCCAAGGACATTCTCGTCGATGAGAGCGAGCTCGATGCCCTGCGAGGCTATGTCAAGGACGGCGAGGCAGAGGATAAGACGACCTTCCTTTTGCGCTTCTCCCTCTCCGAATACGATGCGACGACGATGGAGTTTCATGACGGGAACGGTTTCATGCTCAACTATCCGAAGATCGTCGGGTATCAGGATGCCGTTTATCTCGGCTTTGACATCATCTATTTGGGTTTTGTAAGGGAAGACAAGGTGACGATCATCCCGTGTGTTGCGGACCCGATCGACATTTATCCCGCCTACACCCCATCCGACGCGCTCCTTCAGGACAGGGCCAAGGGGAAGGGCCTCGGGACCATCCTCCTGATCATCATCATTATCATTCTCCTCATCCTCCTTTGGCCCGTGCTGCCGTACATTCTGCAATTCCTGTGGTGGCTCATCAAATTGCCGTTCAAGGGGATCAGATGGATCTGCGGGAAGGTCGCAACCACGGTAAAGCGACGACGGGACAGCGCACCCGCACGGGAAGCGGAGAGGAAGGCCTCTCAGGCCGCAAGGAGGGAGAAGAAGGCCGCAGCCGAAGAGGCAAGAAGAGAACGGCGGTGCGCCCGAAACGAGCGTCTCTTGGAGGACGCGCAGAGGATCAGAAGCAGGACGGCAAAGCGGTCCGCAAAGCGAAAAAAGCCCTCAAAGACTACAAAGCGCAAGACGGCCTCCGGGCCCACCGTAAAAAAGCGCACGAGAAAAACTGGAAAGAGGAGTAGGAAGCGATGATCACCGCACTCATTCTCTTTCTGATCTCCGTAGGGTTCAAGATGCTGGTGGACTGGCTCGCGACGGTCAATGGCTACTTTGCGGGCTGGTCAACGGTCGCGACGGTCACCGTCTGCGTCCTCGGCGTCTATGCCTTTGCCCGCGTCATGATCGCCATCATCACGGCGGTCCTCAACGCCAAGAACACCAAAAACAAATAGATCCCCGTATACGGGGACGAAGGATCCCGCAGCCGCCGAGGATCTCACGGTTCCCCTCCCTCTCCGCAGGGAGGGGCAGGCGGCGACAAACAGGAGGATATTTAACATGAAGGTAAAAGCAGCACCCATCAAAACCACCGCAGGCACCTATTACCTGCTCAAGAACACCGACAACCGCGTTGTTTATAACGCGCCCAACAAGTGGAAGACCAAGCGCGGCGCGGAGATGTGGGCGTCCAACAACGGCTACACCCTGCAGACCGCCGCAAAGGCGGCCAAGAAAAAAGCAGCCGCCGGGAAAAAGCCCGCAAAAAGGGCTCCTGCAAGGACATCGCATAGATGATCACCATCCTCTTCGGGAAGCCGGGGGCGGGAAAGACGTCGCTCATGACCCATTTCATGATCGAGCTCTACGAGCGGGAAGGGGACGAGCTCCTCGACAAGTGCAGAGACCGCATCGCAGAGCAGAACGAAAAACGTCTTTTCGCGCTCCCGTTCCCGGACCGCCCGCCCTTTTTCTCCAATTATGGCGTCAGGTTTCTCGTGGACTATGAGGAGGAGTACAGCCCGTACTTCTTTAACCCGTTTTATTTCGGCATCGGCAATGAGGAGTTCGAGGTGCAGTATCTGCTCCCCTGCGGGTACTGCTTCATCACGGAGGGGCAAAAGTACTTCAACAGCCGCAAGAGCCTCACCCTCAGGGATCACGTCTCACGGGCCTTTGAGCTCCACAGACAGAATGAGATGAACTTCTTCATCGACTGCCAGCGGCCCAAGCTCATCGACCTCAACATCCGTGAGCTCACGCCCCGCTTTCTCGAGGTACAGCGGATGGAGAATACGACGAACAACTACGGCGGCATCCTCTCATCCGCGTGGTACTGCCGTGAGTTCAATTCGGCGGCCGAGGTCATGAATTACCTCACGACGGGCGAGGGCGGGAGAGAGATCCCGCCTATCGTCCACCGCGGGAATATATTCGACTGCTTTGACAGCTTTGAACAGAAAAATAAGTTCTTTCCGAAGGATGTGAAGGACTGCGGCTTCACCCTGCTCCCCTTTCATCAAGCGGAGGATCTTCCCGAACAGCTCCGCAGGCTCTATGACCCCTCGGAGCCCAAATGGTATCGCTCCAAGGACACGAAGGAGGACAGCGCATGAGTCTTACGGACAGCTTGATCGCCGAATTTCAACAGATCCACGAGAGGATCTTCGAGCTCGCCTGCAGAAAAAACAAGTATGCCTCAAAGATGTCCGACTCCCTCAATCTTGCGATCGAGAACGCGCTGGAGAACGAGTACAAGACCTACTACGACCTCTACAAGGAGAAGCTCGACATCGCCGTCACGATCGACCTCTATGCTCTGAAGGCCAAACGCGATATCATCGTCCCCCGCCGCTGGAGAAATTGGTGGTCCTTTTGGAAGGTCCACACCAACGATGCGGCAGATCTCACGGACGGCAAGATCGAGGAGGATGCGCATCTCTACTATGAGGAGCTCATGGAGCATCTCGAGGCCCTCAGGACAGAGTTTGCGGCATCCAAGAAGACAGAGGACGTCGCCAAGGCCGCGGAGCCCGTGAAAGCCCCGCCCGCAGCGGAGAGCCCGGAGGAGGGCCCTTCAGAGGCCGAGATAACAGCAGATTGCCCCTCAGAACGGGAAAAGCCCGCAGAGGCATGGGAGGAGGAAGATGATGAAGCTCTCTCTGACGAAGGTGTCTCAGACCCTTCTTGAGGACAATGTGAGCTACAAGCTCATCCGATACATCAACAGCGTCCAGCAGTTCGATCTGAAACGCCTTGACTTCGATAAGGCCGCCGAGGCGGTGGGCACCTCCTCCCGCACGGTGGGCCGCACCGTGAAGCGGCTCGAGGAGAAGGGCGTCCTCGTCATTCAGGGCGACAAGCTCCGCATCAGCGAAGCTATGTCCATCAGAGATTTACCATGAAAAAAATAAAAAAAGCTCCAAAGAGCAAAAAAACAACGGATTTAGATGAGTTTCACAAGCTCAATACAAAAGAGGCAAAAGGACATCTTCATTATGTATGCGGGAAAACAGGCAACAATTTTGAAAGCGTAGGCGTGACCCACGCAAAAAAAACAAAGGGAACAAAGAATGTTCCCTTGCAAAAAAATCCCGATCCTAATGATAAAAGAAAAGCTTATATTCGACCCGCGCTCACCGAAGAGAAAAGAAAACAATACGGAAAGCAGCTAAACGGGTTGGGACTCAGCGCAGAGGATAAGAAGAAGGTTTGGGACCTCATCGAAAAATTGCGGAAAGAAAAAAAGACAAAAAAATAAGAGAGGGGCGACCCGATGGTAATTTACATTCCGAAGAATTCGGAACGCCTTCGTTCTTAGCCCACACCGTGACCGAAATGATCCGGCACCACGCTTTCACGCTTTCCTCTCTTGTCTTTATTATACGTAATCCCGCGGGATCTGTCAAGGGTTTTGATGAAAATTGCGAAAACGAAAAAAGACAAAAAAATAAGAGAGGCGGTGACCCGAAACTTAATTCGTACATAACCCGCAACCGCAAAGCGGCTACATTTACCTCTCTTGTCTTTATTATACGTAATTCCGCGGGATCTGTCAAGGATTTTAAGAAAAATGGAAGAAAAAAGAGGTATGGGAGCACGCTCCCATACCATTCAGGACCCGTAGGTCGAGGCGGCATAAATGCCGCGGCGGTAAAAACCGCAAGCTCAATTGAGCAAGACTATTATATGCAATTCCGCGGGATCTGTCAATGGTTTTGAGAAAAAACCGTTCAATCCCCGTAATGCGTCCACATGCGAAGGATCACGATCCGTTTTTTGTCCTCCTCCACACGGTAGACGAGCCGATGCTGCGCATTGATCCTCCGAGAGTAGGCTCCCGAAAGATCTCCCACAAGCTTTTCGTAGGGCGGTTGAAACGGATCGCTCTCCAGCGTCTCCATAAGCCGTTTGACCTTCCCCCGAAGATTGCTCGCGAGGATCCTTTGCAGATCCTTTTCCGCTTGACGTGCAAGGCGTATCTCGTACATCCTACAGCTCCTTGCGCCAATCAAAGACGCGACACTCATCCGAAGGGGTGTTTATTCCCTCTCTGACCGATTCTGCCATGCCGGGAATGCCGCAAAGGAAACAGGTCTCTTCGAGACTGCGCAAATATTCTTCGCTCACAATGGCAGCGTTTCCGTTCTTGGTGGTAACGATGATCTTCTCATCATTGACGGCGGCTGCATCCAAGTAGCCGAATAAATTCTTGCGCAGCGTCGTCGCATTGGTGATCGACATAAAAATTCCTCCTCACCTTATAGTATGTACATTATAGCGTACATTTTAAGCTTTGTCAAGGGCTTTAAGAAAAATGGAAAAAACAAGAAATTTGCGGGAGCTCCGCGAGTGTTCCGGATATACGATCGCCGACGTCGCCGCCGCTTTAGGTGTAAGCGTGCAGGCGGTATATCATTACGAAGCCGGACGTCGAGCAATTAGTCTGCGTCAAATCTTGATCCTCGCCAAATTATTTGAAGAACCCGCCGAGGAAATTATCAAAGCACAGCTCATTCACGATCCACACGCCCAAGAAGATAATCGGCGCTCACATCAAAATAATCACAAATCTTGCAAACCAGCGCAAGAGAAGGCTCCCGAATCCCCTGCTCGTAATGATTGTATGCCCCCACAGTAACATCAAGGGCAGCACAAACTTCCTTTAAGGTAAGCCCACGCTCTATCCGTAACTGCTTTAAACGAAAGTTCATAAAATCATTATACTACAAATTGTAGAAAAATGCTTGACTTTATACATCGTGTAGAATATAATATTTCTACAGTTTGTATAATTAAGGAGAAAAGTATGAACAAGGCAGAGCAAGAGAGGACGCGGCGGGCATTCCGAAAGGCGTTCAACAATGGAAACAGGCACTGGGAGTTCAACGGCAGGACGTTTGAGACGAGCATGGAGCTCTACCGAAGCCATGTATGGATCAGGGCGATCTTTGAGAGCGGCCCCTTCGGTGTGACTGTATGGATGCATGCAGGGAGAGCATTCAAGGAGATGATCGATGTGGACGGTCCGCAAATGACCTTTGGCGGGGAGAATGCCATGACCAACGCGCTCAACTTTCTTTCAGACTGCTACATGCAGGTGATCGGGAGAGTGCAGGAGCTCGAGCAGGAGGCACTCAAAGAGGTCGTGCCGCAGATCCCGTCCGAATCATTCCGTGAGATCTTCGGGCGCATGGACCAAGAAACAGCTTAAAACAATGGAAAAGAAACATGGATAAAAAGAAATGCCCGTGCCACACATGCAAAAAGGCACTGCGGTGCAATTGGACCTGCGACGCTCTGAGCGAGTGGGCAGAAAACAAGAGCTTCAGCGAGGTGGCCGATGAGTTCATCGCCGCCTACAACACGGCCGCCCGCAAGCAGCGGGAACAGACAAGGAGACGGGCATGACCGAATCTGCATTTATACTATTTGAAAGATATCTACCCGACCGTCTCTTGAAAAGAAGAATGCCGCAAGACGGAATCAGAAAATAAAGCATGGAACAAGCTACTTCGAACTCTCCGAAAAGAGGGCTCAGAGGCAAAATTACGAAAAGGAGAAAATTTTTCCGCGGGGAAATTTTCAAAGATAACAGGAAAACATGGCACAGACGGCATACAGAAGGCTTGATATACCCGAGGAGTCGGAGGGATACCTGAGGATCCCCTATCTGAACGACCCTCGTTTTACGGATATGACGAACGCGGAGAGAAAGATCTACGCGCTCGTCTTTTCGCGCTCTTCTCTCAAGGAGAGGCCCGACGCCGTCTGCCGTGCATCCTACAACGAGCTCATGGGACCCCTTGGCATCCGTTCGAGGAGCACCCCCTCCGTCTGTTTGGAGCGTCTCATCGGGAAGGAGCTCATCGCGCGTAAGAAGAACTTTCACGCCAAGGCCGAATATAAGGCCCTTGATATCGCTGCAGACATTCCCGTCATAGAGATGGAGCTCTACTTCAAAACAAACACCTTCTTCATCCCGCGGGAGGGGCAGGAGCGTCGTCTCCGCGATTCCGAGGCACTCATCCTTGCCCTGATCGCGACACACACAAAGAACCCGAGGGCCAAGTGCTTTACAGGCTCGGTCACGCAGATCGCCGAGCTACTCGGCCTCTGCGAGAAGACGGTGCGCTGTGCCCTTGACGTTCTCATCGGGGCGAAGCTTGTCCGCTGCTCCGAACGGTACCGCGGCAGACGATACACCAAGCAGCTGCATCTGAGGGCGCACAAGGCAATCGTCCGCACAATGCGCCACAAACGCCGCAAAAAGGCACAGCCTTCCATGGAGCGCAGGACCGAGCAGGAGATCGCCCATGACATACGCACGACGCGGGACCGCTTTTATGCCGCCCTCCGATGGCAGGCAGAATTGAAGGCAGACGAACACCGCGCCGTCCTCGAGAGGGACGACCGCTATCGCAGGATCAGCGGGGAGATCCGCTCGCTGGACGTCAGGATCGCCCGCGCCGAGCTCGAAGAGGAGAGCGGCAAGCACACGGGCAAGAGCGAAGAACTGAGGCATGAGCAGAAGCTGCTGCGGGTCAAACAGCTTGAGATCATGGCAGAGCATAACATTTCACCGCCCGATCTCGAGCCCACTACATATTGCAGATGCAAAAGGTGCAGCGATACGGGATTCCTGCCAAACGGCAAGCCGTGCGACTGCTACACCGCATCGGAGGAGGATGAAGACGAATTGAATCAGTAAAGGAAAGAGCGGGTCGTCGCTCTTTTCGGCGATGCCAAAAATGTGCCAAACCCCTGTCCGGGCATCCTCTCGGGCAGGGGAAATTTTTTACGGAAAAAATTCGGAAGGGACTGTACTTTGACTGTTCGATTGCTTCAAAATCAAAGTACAAATTTTTCCGAGTCCTTTCCTATATAGCTATCAATCTGTCTATCAAAAGAACACGGGCGAGCCCTTGAAAGGACTCTTCCCGCACGTCGGCCGCTCTTTTCACCGTCTCCCCTGCATATGCACGGCTGCGAAGAATGCGGCAGGGCTTCGCCCTGACCCCGTAATTTAGAAACAGGATGCGGCAGGGCTTCGCCCTGACCTCATGATTGTACGACAACAAGGGCAAACGGTATCCGCTACGGGAAGCGTTGCTTCCCGACCTCACGGATACACGTTGCCCTGTTGTTCTATTTCCGGTAGGAAATAGAGCTCGGCCGAGCTTGTCATATCGCCCCGCCCACGCCTTGATACCAAGGCTGTGAGGACAAAACGTTCTTTGCCATCCCTATACCGCACTCTCTCTGCCGCCTACAGCATTCCCGTGCCGAAGCTTTGCCTGCAGGTCCTTATCCCCGTCAACGGGGATCTCATGCTCGAGCTCGCACGCGATCCCCGCCCCATCCCTCCCCACCGTCAGGGACTCGGCGATCGCGGAAAGAGTTGTTTGGCCTATTTTGGGGGGCAGAAAAAAATCGAAAAATCCCTGGGAATCGGATCCCAAAACTTGGGGGCAGATTTGGGGGCAGGCTTTTTCATTCGGCGCTTTTTTGGGTCAAAAAACGGGGGTTTCTGTACGAAAACCCCCGTTTTTCTGGTTGAGGTGACGTGACTTGAACACGCGACCTCTTGGTCCCTAACCAAGCGCGCTACCAAACTGCGCTACACCTCAATAAAAGCATATTTATTATATGCAAGTTTCGCTTCCCTGTCAAGCGTTTTCTCGATTGAGATTAAATTTTTTTTCAGCGACCCTTGCTCTTGACAAAATTCATAAAATAAGCTACACTTTTCACATGAAAAAGCTCAACGTCGGCATTTTTGCGCATATCGATGCAGGGAAAACCTCCCTCACGGAGCGTCTTCTTCTCCTTTCGGGGGAGCTGAGGCGGGCGGGGAGCGTAGACGGCGGGACGAGCGCGACCGATTTTCTTCCCGTAGAAAGGCGGCGGGGCATTTCCGTGCGGGATGCGTCCGTCACGCTCCGTACAGAGCAGACGGAGCTGCATCTGATCGACACCCCAGGGCATGCCGATTTCATCGAGGAAACCGAGCTCGCACTCGGGGCAGTGGATGTGTGTGTACTTGTCATTTCCGCAACGGAGGGAGTGCAGGCGCAGACGGAGGTGCTTCTCTCGGCCATGCAGCGGCGGTCTCTTCCCGTCATTTTCTTCTTTAATAAATGCGACCGCGAGCCCTCTCCCTCCCTCACCGCGTTGAAAAAGCTGACGGACGGCGAGCTTCTCGACTTCGCCGCTCCCGATTTTACCGAAAATGCACTGACCTGCCTTGGAGATGAGGCCCTTCTCGACGGATACCTTGGCGGGAGGCTCGACAAGACTGCCTTTGATATAAGGCTCAACAAAGCCCTTTCCGAAGGGCAGATCTGTCCCCTGTTCTTTGGTAGTGCAAGGACGGGAGAGGGCGTCGACCTGCTCCTCTCCGTACTCGACCGCTACACGGCCCCGTCCGATGCGGAGAGGCCCTTTTCTGCCTATGTTTATCAGGTCACCCATCATAAGACCTTTGGCAAGCTTGCGCATGTGCGCGTATATGCAGGAGAGATCTCCGCGCGGGAGGAGGTCGAAAACCGCCGCAGCGGGAGCAGGCTGAAAATCACTCAGCTGAAGCGTATTCAGGGCGAGCGGCTGCTCGATGTGCCCACTCTCTCGGCGGGCGACGTCGGGGCTCTTGCGGGGCTCAATGACGTCAAGGCGGGCGACGTTCTCGGCAAGGATATCGGCCTTCCTCCCCTCGCGCTTTCGACGCCCTATCTGCGGGTAAAAGTGACCCCAAGGCTCCCCGAGCAGCTTCCGTCCGTCAAGGCCGCGCTGGAGGAGCTTGCGGATGAGAGCCCCTCCCTTTCCCTCGAATGGTCCAAGGAAAAACGCGAGCTCATCGTCTCTGCCGCAGGGACGGTGCAGACGGAAATTTTACACGATACCATGTCCGAGAGATACGGCCTCGACGTGGACATGGGTGCCCCATCTGTGGTCTATCGCGAGACCCCGATTCGGCCCGCGTTCGGCTTCGAAGCCTATACCATGCCCAAGCCGTGCTGGGCGGTCGTGCGGTTTTACATCGAGCCTCTGCCTCGCGGAAGCGGCCTTGTCTATAAGAGCGTCTGCTCCGAAAAGAAGCTTGCCTACCGCTATCAGAACCATGTCAGGGCCTGCGTTCCCGAGGTGCTGAAGGAGGGACTGAGCGGCTGGCAGGTGACCGATCTCATGGTCACCCTTGTCGACGGCGAGGACCACCCGCAGCACACGCACCCGCTTGACTTTTTTGTCGCGACTCCGATGGGGATCATGGACGGGCTGAGAAATTGCGGGACGCGTCTGCTCGAGCCTGTGCTGGACGTCCGCGTGACGGGCCCAGAGGAATGTCTCGGAAGGGTGATCGCAGAGCTTTCTCCGCGCAGGGCAGAGCTCGGTGTCCCCGTGACGGAGAACGGAAAATTCACGCTGAATGCCGCCGTCCCTGCCGCAGAGGCATTTGACCTGCAAGAGTGCGTGCTCTCTGTAACGGGCGGGCGTGCAGTCTATGACGCGCGGCTGAAGGGGTATTTCCCCTGTTCCGAGGGCAAGGGCGAGATCCGCGAACGGACGAGTATAAACCCGCTCGACCGCTCCCGCTTTATCCTCCATGCGAGAGGGGCATTGTAAAAGATTCGAAGGTTTTTTTGCTCGGCCCCCTGCCCGCCCTTGGCGACCACGGGTCCTTCGAAAAAAAACCTTCGAGCGAACCTTCCTCGTGCATCAATCAGGTTGGCTGCGAAAGCGTTATATGCATGGACAACAAGCGCGAGGTATCGCGCAAATTGAGTGCGCTTAGGCGGGGCAACCCCGCCACGCGCAGTGATTTAGAAATTCGATGATTTTGTTTTCAAGGACGAAAACAAAATCATCGAGCGAAAGTGCTTTGTGCATCAATCAGGGTAGCTGCGGAAGCGTTATATGCAAATACAATAAGCGCGAGGTATCGCGCAAATTGAGTACGCTGCCGCAAAAGCGTGGTTTTGCTCCGCGCAGTAATTTAGAACAAAGGGCAGGTTCATAAGGTGATTGTTTCAAATCACGTCATGCTGCCCCGCGCGCATTCTAATTGTGTCTAAGCGCGGCACGAGCACCGCCCTTGGTGCGAAGTAGGCGAAGCCGAGTGGATCTCATCAAAACCCACGGGCTCCGTACTGAGGAATGAGATTCGCTCGCTCCCTTCGGGGGCTCGGAATGAGGAAGAATAACCCCACGGACTCCAACAAGCTCGCCGTCCCCTTTTTGAGGGGATGGGTGCCAACAAGCTCGCCCTCCCCCTCATACCTGAGGGGGAGGGGTAGGGGAGGGGGTGATTCA
>CANQWI010000029.1 GCA_947627515.1 uncultured Clostridia bacterium | reverse complement strand
TTTCTTGGCATTTGCCCATATGCACGGGCAAATGCTGACCGAATGCGGGACTCTACCCGCATGAGAAGCTGTCACGCCGTCCTTGGCGTGACTGAGGGGGTGTCATCCCCAATCGTCAACCGCAATTTTTAATTTTTAATTTTCAATTTTCAATTTTCAATTTCTCACCGAGGAGCAGATATGATCAATATTCCAAAGGGGACAAAGGACGTACTGCCGTCCGAAATTTACAAATGGCATTTCATCGAGGAGGCGGCGAGACGGACCTCCGAGAAGTACGGCTTTAAGGAGATCCGCACCCCTGTCTTTGAGCACACCGAGCTGTTTGCCCGCGGTGTGGGGGACACGACCGATGTCGTCACAAAGGAGATGTACACTTTCCTCGACAAGGGCGGCCGCTCCGTGACTCTGCGCCCCGAGGGCACCGCAGGCGTCGCGCGGGCATTCATCGAAAACGGTCTGCAGGGCGGTTCCATGCCCTTCAAGACCTACTACCTCATCTCTGCCTTCCGCTATGAAAGGCCGCAGGCGGGGAGGCTCAGGGAATTTCACCAATTCGGCGCAGAGCTCTACGGTGCGGAGGGGCCCGCCGCGGATGCGGAGACCATCGCCTTTGCCTATCGGTTCCTGAGGGAGATCGGCGTCACCGCGGCCGTGCGGCTCCACATCAACTCCATCGGCTGTCCCTCCTGCCGTGCCAAATATCAGGAGGCCCTCAAGGAATACTTCAGACCCCACCTTGCGGACATGTGCGAGGACTGCAGGAGCCGCTTTGACAAAAATCCCATGCGCATGCTCGACTGCAAGGAGGAGGGGTGCAAGAAATATACGGCAAACGCCCCCCGCATGCTCGACTTTCTGTGCGAGGACTGCAGGACTCATTTCGAAGGGGTCAAGGCTCTCCTCACGGCGTCGGGGGTCGTCTTTGACGTCGACCCGTCCATCGTTCGCGGCCTCGACTACTACAGCCGCACGGTGTTTGAATTCACGAGCGACGCCCTCGGGGCCCAGAGCACGGTGCTCGGCGGGGGAAGATACGATACGCTCCTTGCCCAGCTCGGCGCAAGACCCACGCCCGCGGTCGGGTTCGCGGCGGGGCTCGAGCGTCTCATCATGCTCCTCGACGCACTCAACATCTCCCCCGCGGAGAAAAGGACAGACTGCTACCTTCTCGGCATGGACGATGCGTCACGGGAAAAGGCCTTTCTGCTGGCCGAGGTGCTCCGAAGCGAGGGGCTCACCTGCGAGACCGATCTTTTGTCCCGCTCTGTCAAGGCGCAGTTCAAATATGCGGACAAGCTCGGCGCGAGATTTGTCGTCGTTCTCGGCGAGGAGGAGCTGAAAGAGGGGCTTGCCGAGGTCAAGGATATGGAAAATTCCTCGTCGACGCGCGTACGCTTCGCCGCACTTGCACAATATATCAAACAGAGGAGGCATTTCTGATGGTAAAGGAGATCACGGGACAGGAGCTCGACAGGCTCGTCTCAGAGGAAAAAAAGAGGGTCGTCTGCGATTTTTGGGCGCCGTGGTGCGGTCCCTGCCGCATGCTCGGCCCCGTCATGGAGGCTCTTTCCGAGGAATTCAAGGAGCAGGCAGAGTTCGTCAAGGTCAATGTGGACGAAAACGGCGACCTTGCCGCGTCGCTCGGCATCTTCTCCATCCCCGACGTGTACATCTTTGAATACGGCGAGGTCAAGGCGCACAACCTCGGCTTTTTGCCCGAGGACGCGCTGCGCACATTTTTAAAGGAAAACCTGTAATGCAAGGCTGAGACATCCTGCGCGACAGGCGAGAGTTATTTCCGCACACAAAAAAGCCGTCACGGGTGTGACGGCTTTTGCATGGGAAAAAATCATCTGTCTTTGAAGGTGGCCTTCTTCAGGGTGTAGGTCATGACGCCGAGGTTGTACATGACGGTGTTCTGAAAGCGGAGAAGGACGCTCCTGTGTTTTTTTGAGGCGTCGTCGGTGCGGGCCGCATAGACAAAGGTGCGGGCGGGTCCCGGTTGGGCCATGTCATAGGAGACGGTCACATTTACCGCGTCGATGGTCCCCTCGACATGCTCGCTGCCGTTGTCATAGGAGACGGAGGTGGAGACGGACTCGGAGGAGAGGTTGACATGGACGGGCTTGCGGGTCTGCGGGTCGAGCGTCACAAAGGGGGTCAGTGAGGAGGAGCTGAGATTCATGCCGCGCAGGGCAAGGACGAGCTGTTCATTGTCGAGAAAGGTCTCCGAAAAACCCAGCTTGACGGTGTCCGTCTTTTTGCTTTTGGCAGACTCGGGAGCGGTGATGTCGAGCGTGTAGGTCGCCTCCGAGAGATCCGCGGTGTAGCTCACATCGTAGGTAAATTCATAGGTCGTGTACCAGACGGCCGTGTCCCGCGCATAGGGAACGGTCGCGCGGACGCTCTTTTCGCTCTTGATGGGGCGAAGTCCGTCCCTTGCCGGCGTGAACCAGACGTCGCTCTGCATGGAGTCGTCGATCGCGGCGGTCAGAACGCCGTTGCGGTATTCCCCCGTAATGGCATACTCGGTGTGCAGACGGTAGACCTGAATGCCCGTGCCGTTCTGATCGAGCGTCTCCGCGGTAAGCTCGGTGGTGTAGGTCCCGGGGTCATAGGAGACGGAGATGCCCTCCGTTTGGCCGGGACGGAAGCTCACTTCGTATTCCAGCTTCTCACTCTTTCCCGTGATGTTCTCTACGGTATTGTCATAAAACCAGTTGGGCGAAAAGCCGACTGTTGCCGTTCCGCCGCAGCCTGCAAGCAGGGCGAGAGGGGCCAAAAGGGCAAGCCCGATGAGGCGTTTTTTCTTCATGGATATCCTCCGTTGCGTCATTACCGAGACATTATAGCATATTTTTTCGGATTTGTAAATTTAATCGCTGAAATATCCCGAATTTTTCCTGCAAGTATGCTATAATAGAGAAAAATAATTTTTCAGGTGAAGAAATGACGCACATCATCGGCGCGCCGACAATTGACGCAGCCCTCAGGGTTCTTTCCTCCGTCGTCGAGGAGGGGGAGGCGCGCGGGGAGCAGATCACCGTGTTCTGCGAGGACAAGCTCACCCTGCTTGCGGAGCGGGCGGCGGTCGGACGCTCCAAGGGAAGCTTTTCCACCGAGGTCACGACGTTTGCACGCTTTCTGAGAGGGGAGGAGACCGTCCTCTCCAAGCAGGGGTCCGTCATGGCGGTCGCAGCCCTTCTTGAGGAGTATCGGACGCAGCTTACCTGCTTCAAGCGAAGCGCGGCGCAGGCTGTCTACGAGACGATCGCCCAGCTTCTCTCCTCGCGTGCAGATGAAAAAATGCTCAGGGACTGTGCCGCGGAGACGGAGGGCATGCTCTCCCGTAAGCTCTCGGACCTTGCCCTCATCCTTGAAAAATACAGGGAGTTTTTACGGGAAAGGGGGCTTGTCGACGAAAACGGCTACCTCGCCCTTCTTCCCGAGCGCATCGGGGAGCGGCTCGGGGGTCGGCACATCGTCTTCTTTGCCTTCCCCTCCTTTACCCGTCAGGCGGCAGAGGGGATCCGCGCCGCGGTGAGTACGGGAGAAAGGGTCACGGGCATTTTCCTCACGGGCGAGGGGGTGTACACCAACGAGGCGTACACCGTCTTCAGGCGTGTCGCGGAGGAGCTCGGCCCCGTTCAGACCGTGCGTCTGCAGAGCGATCTCAAGGGGGACGCCGCCTTTCTTGCGGAGCGGTTGTTTTTGCCCGAGGCGTACGCCCTTCCCGCCGAAGGGAGGGAGCACATCCATCTCTTCCGCGCCCGCGACGAGGGAGAGGAGCTCGAGACCGTCTGTGCGCTCATCCGCAGATATGTGGCAGAGGAGGGGCTCCGCTTCCGCGATTTTGCGGTGCTCCTTCCCGACAATGACAGGTTTTTGCAGACGGAGCGGACGCTTTCGGACTATCATATCCCCTTCTTTTCGGACAGGAAGCGTCCCTTTTCCGAGCATCCCTTCTGCCGCTTTGTAAGGGATGTGCTCCTCTGCGTCCATGACGGCGGCCGTCCCGAATCCGCAGACGCCGTGCTCTCCTCCGTGTATTTCGGACAGGCAGACGGCTATCGGAATTATCTGCTCAAATTCGGCGGGTACCGCGGCGCGATCTCCCGTCAGATCAAGGAGGGGGACGCCGTCAAGGGGTTCGACCGCGAGGAGCTTGTCGCCGCACGGGAGAGGCTGCGGGCGATCCTTGCTCTCTTCCCCCGCGAGGGGAGAGGGGAGAAATACATCGAGGCCGTCCGTGCGCTCTATGAGCTTGTCGGCGCGGAGGCCGTCACGGAGTCTCTTTGTGAAAAATTCGAGGGAGCCGAGCGGGAATTTCTCGACGTCTCGCCGTTTTTTGACGTGCTCTCGGAGGTCGGGAGCATGGCGGGCGGGCAGAGGTTCACTGCGCGGGAATTTTCGGACCTTCTTACAAGCGGGCTTACCGCCCTCGAGATCGCGATGATCCCGCAGTCGGCGGACGCTGTCTTTTTGGGAGACGCCACCGAGAGCAGGTTTTGCCGCGTGAGGGTGCTTTTTCTCCTCGGCGCGGACGAGTCCCTGCCCCGCGTCAGTGCGGATACGGCCGTTCTTCCCGACGGGGAACTCAAGCGGCTTGAAAGGCTCTCCCTTGAGATCGAACCGCAGATCGGCGTCGTCAACGCAAGGGCGCGGGAGAGCCTGTATCTCAACCTCTGCGCCTTCGACGGCGACCTCTTTGTCGGCTGTCCGCTCAGGGTCAAGGGGGAGGAGGCGAGACGGGGCGAAGCTTTTTTGTCCATCTCGCATATGACTTTTGGGACACCCATGCCCGAGATCTCCCTCTACAAATGCTGCGAGAGGGGCCCGTCGCTGAGGGAGCTTTTGCGCCTGAAGGAGGAGTACGGACGGGGGGAGAGCGAGAGCGGCAGGGCGTTTGCGGCCCTGAGGGAAATGCTCGAAAAAACCGAGGACCTTTCCTCTCTTTTCAAGGAGGAAAAGATGACCGCAGACCTTCTTCCCTCCCTTCTCTTTCGCGGGCAGATCTCGCCGAGCCTTCTCGAGAGCTACTTTGCCTGTCCCTATCAGAGCTTTCTCAAGCACGGGCTCAGGGTCAGGGAGCGGGAGGAGCGAAGCGTGCTCGACACCGACACGGGCTCCTTTGTGCATGCCGTGCTTGAGGCGGTCGCCCCGCAGTTCAATGAGATCGGGAGCGAGGAGGCGTGCAGGGCTCTTGCCGAGGAGAAGGCGAGGGAGCTTTTAGCTTCTCCCCGCTATGCCTTTCTCACCGATACGGGCGCGGGTGCGTACACGGGCGGGCGGCTCGTGCAGGAGTGCGGCGCGGTCACGGCGGCGTGCTATCGGCAGGTGCATTTTTCCACCTTCCGCGTCGAGGCGACGGAGCGGGAGATCTCTCTTCCCGCTATCGGCTTAAAGGGGCGAACGGACCGCGTGGACGTCTCGGACGGGCTCGTCCGCATCATCGACTACAAGACGGGGGAGATCGACGACAGACCCTCCGCATATTATACGGGCAGAAAACTGCAGCTCCAGCTCTATCTTCTCGCCGCCTCCGAGGGCAAGCGGCCGGTCGGGGCCTTCTACTTCCCCGCGCAGGAGGGCTTTACGAATGAGGACGAGCCCTTCCGCATGAAGGGATTCTTCGACAAGGACGACGACGTGCTCGCCCGCATGGATACCCTGCGGACGGAGGGCAAGAGTGCCTTCTTCGAGGGGGGCGGCAGGAGTGAAAAGGGGCTGTCGCGGGAGGACTTTTCGGACTTCCTCTCCTACAGCCTCCTCGTCTCGGCGCAGGCCATCGGGGAGATGAAAGAGGGATACATCGCCCCCTCTCCCTACGAGGGGACCTGCAAGCACTGTAAATTCAAGGGCATCTGCGGCTTTTGCGGCGAGGAGCGAAAAGAAAGCTCCGTCACCTGCGCACAGATCGCGGCCGCCGTCAGGACGGAAAGGGGGGAGGAATGAATTTCACACCGCAGCAGCAGCAGGCCATCGAAAAAAGGGGCAGGATCATCGTCTCCGCGGCGGCGGGGAGCGGGAAAACGGCCGTCATGATCGAGCGGCTTCTCTCCCTCATCCTCTCGGGCACCGACGTCAGGGAGATCCTCGCCCTCACATTCACGAATAAGGCGGCGGCGCAGATGCGCGACCGCGCCCGTACCGCCCTCTCCGAGCGGCTCAAGGTCGCGGGGAGGGAGGAGAGAGCGCGGCTCAAGGAGCAGCTTGCAGCCCTGCCCCTCGCCGAGATCGGCACCATCCACGCCTTTTGCGGAAGGCTCGTAAGGACGTATTTCTATCTCACCGACGCGGATGCGGGCTTCGGTATCATCTCCCCGAGCGACCCCGACGGGCTCACCCTTCAGAACCGTGCCCTCGACCTCGTCTTCGAGGAGGAATATGAAAAGGGAGACCCCGCCTTTCTCGATCTCCTCTCCGTCTGGTTTCGCAAAAAGAAGGACAGGCGGCTCAGGGAGATCGTGCGGGACATGTACGCCTCTCTCCGCGAGATCGAGGATTACCGTGCCCTTCTTGAGAACGCTCCCTCGCGCTATGAGGACGCCTGCGCCTACCTTGCACGCGGGATCAGGGAGACCGCGGAGCTCATCGCGGGCCGCCTCGAGGGCATGCGGGAGGCGTTTGCCCACAGCCTTCCCAAGGCCCTGCCCCTTCTCGACGGCATCGTCGCGCTCTGTGACGCCTTGGACGGGGACCTCTTTGAAATGCGCTCCCGTGCCCTTGCGCCCTTCTCCCTTCCGACGACGCCCCGCTCCGACAGGGTGACGGGGGAGACGCTCAAGAATTTACGCTTCCTCTCGGGTGCGCGGAAAAAAATCAAGGACTTATATGACGATTTACGCGATTACGGGGAGGAGGAGACGGAGCGGGCGCGGTGCTTGAGCTCCGAGGCGCGTGCCCGTGCACTCTCTGCGCTCATCCTGCGCTTTGACGACGAATACGCCCGTCTCAAGCGGGAGGCGAACGTGCTCGACTACAACGATCTTCAGCACTATGCCCTGCGGCTTTTGTCCGATGAGGAGGTGCTTGCGGCGGTCAGGGGACGGTACACCCATGTCTTTGTCGACGAATATCAAGACGTCAACCGTGTGCAGGAGAAGCTCTTGTCCCTCATCGCAGGCGGGGAGGTCTTTCTCGTCGGCGACAGCAAGCAGGCCATCTACGGCTTCCGCGGGAGCAGCTCTGCCTTCTTTGACGAAAAGCGGGTGGCCTTCCGCAGAGAGGGGGGGGATCTTCCCCTCAGCCGCAACTTCCGCTCCGCGGAGAGCATCCTCGACGCCGTCAACCGCGTCTTTGCGCCGCTCAGCCCCTTTTACGAAAAAATGGAGGGCGGCGACCGCTTTGCGGGACACACGGGAGAGGTCAGATTCCATAAGGTCATTCGCGAGAAAACGGAGCGCGGCAGGGTCGGCGTTTACTCCGTCAAGGAGGGCAGACGCGAGGAAAAAACAGATGAGATCGCAACATATGTTGCGAATTTGATCGAGGAGGAGGTCGCCTCCGCCGTCTATGACGCGGACCAAAATGCGGTGCGGAAGGCGGAGTTCGGGGACATCGCCGTGCTCGTGCGCAAGCATTCGGGCGCGATGGAGAGGGTCGTCCGCGAGCTCACAAGCCGCGGCATCCCCGTCTCTGCCTCCTCGAGCGTCAATCTTTGCGACTTTTCGGAGGTGCGCCTTCTCATCGATTGGCTCTCCCTCCTCGACAATGCCGAGCAGGACGCCCCGCTCTGCTCCGCGCTCCTCTCTGCGGTGGGGGGCTTTACCGAGGACGATCTCTCTGCAGTCCGTCTCGCCTGTCCCGACGTCTACACCTTCCGCGCTGCCTGCCGCGTCTATGCCTATGCGGATATCCAAAAGGATAACCCCCTCGCAGGGAGGCTCAGGAGCTTCTTTGCGTTTTTGAAGGAGCTCCGTGCGCAGGCACAGGCACGCTCGGCCGCGGATGTGCTTTCCTCCCTGCTCTCGATGGGACTGGAGATACAGATCGCGGCGGGGAAAAACGGGGAAGATCGGCTCTCCCGCGTCAGACGGTTTGTCGCGCTGAGCGAGAGCAAGAGCGTGCACGAATTCCTCGCCGAGATCAAGGCGGCAGATGAGAGATTCGACTTCGCGGGCGGCGTGGGGGAGAACGCCGTGCAGGTCCTCACGATGCATGCCTCCAAGGGGCTCGAATTCCCCGTCGTGATTCTGACCGACCTCGACGTGCCCTTCCATGGGGCAGAGCGCGGCGATGTGCTCTTTACCGAACGCTTCGGCCTTGCTCCCTTTGACTATGATTTGGAAAAAAAGCGCATATATCGCACGGTTTTGCGGCGTGCAAGCGAGCTTTTGCAGGAAAATGAGGAGCGGCTGGGTGAGAAAAATCTGCTCTACGTCGCCATGACGCGGGCAAAGTATCGTCTGCATATGCTCTTCGGGGAAAAGGATCCGCCGCTCACGCCCGCCTATGCCGCGCGGCTCTCCGATTTCGTGGAGCAGGCTGCGTTTGAGGACCTCTTCGTCGCCCCGCCCGCAGCCCTCGAGGCCCCGCTTCCTCGTTCCCCCCTGCCCGCCGCGGCCGAGAAAAAGCTCGTGGACGCGCTTGCCGCCGTTTACCGTGCTCCCTATCCCTTTACGGAGAGCACCTCGCTTCCTCTCAAGAGCTCTGCGACCGACCTCATGCGCCGCACCCGCGAGGAGAAGGCGGGAGAGCACGGGCCAATTCACACCAAGGAGGAGGGCATCGCCTACCATGCCTTTTTGCAGCATGTCGAATGGGGAAAAGGCGCGGAGGAGGAGCTTGCCCGCATGCGCGAGAGGGAGCTTCTCACCGAGGAGCAGCTCGCCCTTCTCGACGTCAAAAAGCTCGAGAGGATCCTGTCTCTGCCCTGTCTTCAGGGGCTTCAGGACAAGCGGACCCGCCGCGAGCAGACCTTTTTGACCCTGCTCCCCGCGGGGGAGCTTCTTCCGACGGCCGCGGACGAGGAGATCCTGTTTCAGGGCGCGATCGACCTGCTTGTCGAGGATGAGAGCGGCTTTACCGTCGTCGACTACAAGTTCTCGGGGCACAGCGATGAGCGTATCCGCGCAGACTATGCCCTGCAGATCGCCCTTTATCGGAAGGCCGTCGCCCGCGTGATGGGGGTGCGCGAGAGCACCGTAAGGGCCCGCATCGTCAACATCGCCCTGCTCCGCGAGATCGAGATGTAAAAAAAGACAATTTCCGACATATTTTTGCAAAAAGCTCCCGCAAAGAGAGGGTATCCTTTTACGGGAGCTTTTGTTATGGATATTCTTTCATCGATCGGAGCGTGGCTCGGGAGCCTTCCCGCATGGGGTCTTCTCCTCCCGCCCGCCCTCATTTTAGTTTTCTTCGTCCCGCTCTTTTTTCTGAGAAAAAGAGGCGCGTTCGTTTGGTGCGCCCTCGTTCTCGTCTGCGCGGAGGGTATTCTCGCGGGGGAAAACGTCTGGGCCGCGCCCACGTGCGGGCTCATAGGCCTGCTGCTCTATCCGCTCTTTTTGCTGCCGCGAAGGGAAAAAGGGATGCGGGAGGAGAAACTGCGCGAGCGGTTTCTCGAGGAGGCCGCGCCCCTGAGGGCCGAGCGGGAGAGGCCGCCCAAGGTCTGCTGCTTCGAGGAGCCGCAGGGGGAGACCGCGGAGGAGCGGGGGATCAGGCTTTCTCACGCACTCTCCATGCTCGAGAAGCTGAAGAAGGAAAAGCTGAGCCCCGCGGACAGGCTGGAGCTCGAGCTTCTCACTCACAGCGTGCAGGGGGCAGCCGAACGCCCGCTCTCGGAGGCGGGGGCCGACGCCCTGAGCGACACCCTCTCTGCCGTTCTTCGTCTCGCCGCAAAATACAGCTGATTCAGTAGAGCTTGGTCAGGGTGTTGACGGTCAGAGCGAGCAGCCGCCCCTTCTTGCGGGCGCGGGAGAGGACCTCGGGTGTGATGCGGTCCCCCGCAAGCGCAACGACCCCGCCCTGCGCATCATAGACGCTCCTTACGACCCGCCTTCCGAGCAGACTGCGGCTGCCGAGCTCCGCCCTCTGCGGCATGGGCTCTTGGGCGGCTTGAACAGGGGAGACGGGCTCCTTCTCGATTTTCTCCTCTGAAATTTGCTCGGACGCATTTTCCGAAGGGAGAGGGTCGGACATGGTGTCCTCATTTTGCGTCACGGGTGGTGTATTTTTTTGTTTTTCCCTCTTTTTTGGCGCGGGCCGCTTTCCCGAAAGGTAAATAACGACGCTCTCTCCCGCCGCGACGGTCTCGGCCGCATAGCCGGTATCGACGCCGTCCCTTGTGACGAGAAAGACGGGCTCGCAGTCTCCGAACAGCCAGTCCGAGACGACGCCGAGCACCTCTCCCTTGTCGGAATAGGCGGGACGACCGATGGGCGCGGGAACGCCGCAAACGGAGGACGGGCGGGGCTTTGACGCGATCACGACGTCTCTCGTCGCCTGCAGTGTGCGGGCGGGCAGGATAAATTCTTCCTCCTCGTCGTCTGCGGCCGTAAGTGCGGAGAGCGATTTCAGATCCCTCGACAGATACGCCCCCGTGACGTAGCCGAGCTCCTCCCCTGCAGGGGAGACGATTTTTTTGCCGATAAGCAAGGATAGCTGCATACTTTTTCACCTCTTTGCCCTATCGTATGCGAGCTTTCCCCGTCCCTTGCACGGAATTTTTGCGGGAAGAGGACGCATTTTGTAGAATTCGGCCTGAAGGCTTGCAATAAAAAAGGCGCCCCCGAGGGGCGCGCCTTTTTTTGTAATTACAGCTCGGCGAAGTACTTGATGGTGCGGACCATCTGCGAGGTGTAGCTGTTCTCGTTGTCGTACCAGGAGACGACTTGTACCTGATAGGTCTCCTCGTCGATCTTCGTGACCATGGTCTGGGTCGCGTCGAAGAGGGAGCCGTAGGTGATGCCGATGACGTCGGAGGAGACGATGGGCTCCTCGTTATAGCCATAGGATTCGGAGGCAGCGGCCTTCATCGCGGCGTTGATGGATTCCTTCGTGACGTCCTTGCCCTTGACGACGGCCACAAGAATGGTCGTGGAGCCGGTGGGGACGGGAACGCGCTGTGCGCTGCCGATGAGCTTACCGTTGAGGTCGGGAATGACGAGGCCGATCGCCTTTGCCGCGCCCGTGGAGTTGGGCACGATGTTGACAGCCGCGGCGCGAGCTCTTCTCAGATCTCCCTTGCGGTGAGGGCCGTCAAGCACCATCTGGTCGCCCGTGTAGGCGTGGACGGTGGTCATGATGCCCGAGACGATGGGATAAGCCTTGTTGAGCGCGTCAGCCATGGGCGCAAGGCAGTTGGTGGTGCAGCTTGCGGCTGAAATGATGGTGTCCTCCTTCTTCAGCGTCTTCTCGTTGACGCCATAGACGATGGTGGGAAGATCGTTGCCCGCGGGTGCGGAAATGACGACCTTCTTCGCACCGGCGTTGATGTGCGCCTGTGCCTTTTCCTTCTTGGTGTAGAAGCCCGTGCACTCGAGCACGACGTCGACATCGAGCTCGCCCCAGGGAAGGTTGGCGGCGTCCTTTTCCTCATAAATGCGGATGGTCTTGCCGTTGACGGTGAGGGTCCTCTCCTCGTCGTTCGCGGAAACGGTGTCAGCAAGAGCGTATCTGCCTTGCGCACTGTCGTACTTGAGAAGATGGGCGAGCATCGTGGGAGTGGTGAGGTCGTTGATGGCGACGATCTCATAGCCTTTGGCGCCGAACATCTGCCTGAAGGCGAGACGGCCGATGCGACCGAAGCCGTTGATTGCAACCTTTACGTTTGCCATGTTGAAACATCCTCCGATAAAATCATTTTGGCGTAGCTTTGCGCCATTCATACGGGGGTATTTTACCACGATTTTCCTGTGCCGTCAAGGTTTTTTTAAAAATTTCAGTTGAATCATGAAGGAATCATGAAGATTGCTCTCCCGTCGCACCCCCGCGTCATTCCGATTTCTCGCCCGCCCCTTTCTAAGGGGGGGTACACTCCGGTTTCTCGCCCGCCCCCTTTCTAAGGGGGGGTACACTCTGATTTCTCGCCCGCCCCCTTTCTAAGGGGGGTACACTCTGATTTCTTGCCCGCCCCCTTTTTAAGGGGGCGGGGTAGGGGTGGGGGTTCATTCCCAATCGGTCATGGTGAGCCCCGTCGAACCATCACCTTATTTCCCTTTTCCGTCTGCCGATTCGACACGTACCTTTTTCATGTCTCCATTGTAAAACGTAAGAAGGATTGAATCCGCTGAGCGGGTCATCGATTTTATCATGAAATAATCAGGTAAAATCAAACTGATTTCACGGAGCAGGTCCGCATTGTCAATTGCTTTTTCGCGGGTCGCGTCCTCGATCGCCGCCTTTTCCAAATTTGCTTTTAAAACGTTTTCCATAATGTACCTCGATTTTTGATTCACCAACCTGCGCATGTTGAATGTATCTCAATTATATCATCGTTCCGTCGAACAATCAATCATTTTGATTGATAAAACGATGATAATAATTTGTAGAAAAAGGTCTATTTTATGGTGAATTTGTCGAAATTCTCGGAAAGGCTTCGCGAGTGCGTTGCGGAGGAGGGGAGTGCGGCCAAGCTTGCGAAGGAATTGCATGTCGCACGCTCTACGATTTTTGAGCTTATGCGCGGGTCCTTTTTGCCCTCGACCCGTGTGCTGATCCTGTTGATCGAACACTTCGGCTGCTCTGCGGATTATCTGCTCGGACTTATCGAGCTTCCCAAGAGCTGTGAATTCAAGGAGCTCCCGCCGTTTTCTGACAGGCTGCGGGAGGTGCTTCAGCTGTTTTCTGTGACGCAATACCGCCTTGAAAAGGATACGGGATTTTCAGGAGCAATCGTCTATGGGTGGCTTTCCGGCCATTCTGTACCATCTGTTGACAGCTTGGTACGGCTTGCCGAATATTTGGGCTGCTCTGTGGACTTTCTTCTGGGTCGGGAGCGTTGAGTCTTGCCAAGACATGACGCTGAAGTGGTTTTGAAAGAGTTTTTTCCTCATTTTGCCCCGCCCGCACGTTCTGATTTCTTGCCCGCCCCCTTTTTAAGGGGGCGGGGTAGGGGTGGGGGTTCATTCCCAATTAGTCATGGTGAGCTCCGTCGAACCATCACCGCATTATAATAAGGTGACCCTTTGACTGTTTTTTGAGGAAGAATTATAAATACCTGTGCCCGAGACAATTTCGGAAGGAAAGCGGCGAGGGCACAGTTTGAAGCACCCCCTCCCCTACCCCTCCCCCTCAAGTATGAGGGGGAGGGCGAGATTATTGGAGTCCGTAGGTTTTAATGAGATCCACTCGCTACGCTCGGAATGAGGAAAGAGGGGCGGGATGAGGACGTAAGTAAAGTTGGTCCCTCATTCCGCCCCGCCCGCACGTTCTGATTACCGTCTAAGGGGCGGCACGAGCACCGCCCTTGGTGCGAAGTAGCCCCCGCAGGGGGCGAGCGAATCTCATTCCTCAGTACGAAGGTCCGTGGGTTTATGCCCCCCTTGCTGCCCCTGTAGGGGAAGTGGCCTTCAGGCCAAAGGGGTTTTGAAACCCCTCAGCCGCTGAAGCGACAGCTCCCCTGGAAGGGGAGCCAAGAGAACCCCTCAGTTACGCAAGGGCGGCGTGACAGCTTCTCATGCGGGTAGAGTCCCGCATTCACCGCTTCTCAAAGGTGGGCGGGAGGGCGATTTCCGAATTTTCCCGTTTAATTTCCGATTTTCTATTGCATTTTCTCCGCAAAAGCATTATAATTGAGAAAAAAACAGGGAGGACAATTCCTATGCCGTTAGTCACAACGACAGAAATGTTCAAAAAGGCGTACGAGGGCCACTATGCCGTCGGCGCATTCAACGTCAATAATATGGAGATGATCCAAGCGATCGTCGAAGCCGCGAGTGAATGCAATTCACCCGTCATTCTGCAGGTGTCTGCGGGCGCGAGAAAGTACGCCAACCCCGTCTATCTTCGCCACCTCGTGCAGGCCGCCGTCGAGACGACGAGCATTCCCGTCGCAATGCACCTCGACCACGGTGCCGACTTTGAGATCTGCAAGCAGTCCATCGACGACGGGTTTACCTCCGTCATGATCGACGCCTCCTCCAAGCCTTGGGAAGAAAACATCGCCATCACCAAAAAAGTCGTCGAGTATGCCCATGACCACGGCGTGGTCGTCGAGGCTGAGCTCGGCAAGCTTGCGGGCATCGAGGACGACGTCCATGTCGCCGCGGACGACGCCATGTTCACCTCTCCCGACGAGGTGCAGGAGTTCACCGCCCGCACGGGGATCGATTCCCTCGCGATCGCCATCGGGACCTCCCACGGGGCTTATAAATTCAAGCCCGGGCAGGATCCCAAGCTCCGCATCGATATTTTGGAAGAGATCGGCCGCCGTCTGCCCGGCTTCCCCATCGTCCTGCACGGTGCCTCGAGCGTGCCGCAGGATCAGGTTGCCGTCGTCAATCAATTCGGCGGGTCCATGCCCAACGCCATCGGCATCCCCGAGAGCGAGCTCAAAAAGGCCGCCGCGCTTGCCGTTTGCAAGATCAATATCGACTCGGATCTGCGCGTTGCCTTCACGGCTGCATGCAGAAGGCACTTTGCGGAGCACCCCGACCACTTCGACCCGAGACAGTATCTCGGCGACGCAAGGGCAAACATGAAGGCGATGGTCAAGCATAAGATCGTCGACGTTCTCGGCTCCGCAAACAAGGCATAAAATTTGATAAAATCTAAAAAATCGGCACATATGTGCCGATTTTTTTGAAAATTAAAAATTAAAAATTAAAAATTAAAAATTGTGGCGGGGAGATTGGGAAATAGGTTTACCCTCGGCTCCCCCTTGAGGGGGAGCTGTCGCTTCAGCGACTGAGGGGTTTCGAAAAAACCCCTTCGGCCTATAGGCCACCTTGTTCGCGGGGGACAAGGGGGTAGGCCAAAGACGCTTTGAATCTCGTCGCCCTTCGACGGAGTCTGTAAGGTGACGGCGCAATATGGGCGCAAAAAAATGACCGCACTGTCATGCGGTCATTTTTCATAGCGGATAATATCTTCCACGCGGCAATCTAAAATCTCGCAAAAATCGTCGATTTTGGCCGTGCTGATGCCGTTGCCCTTTTTCATGCGGTCGATTGTTGCACTGCTGATGTTGTACTGATGAATTAGCGCATACGTCGAGATGCCCTTTTCTTTCAGCGTTTGCCAGAACGGAGCATAGCTTATCATATTTTTATTATAAATTCATGTTATTTTCTTGACAATACTCATAATTATGACTATAATAATGGAAAATGACGGAATATGACAAAAAGGAGGATTGAAATGAAAGGGAGGGTGTTGCTTGGGATCACGGCGGCCGCGCTGGTAGCTGTGATGTGTGTTGGCTTTTCGGGGTGCGGCAGAGTAAATGCGGAGAGCGTCAGAGGCGAGAAGGTCACGGAGGAACAGTGGAATTCTGCCCTTGAGTATTTTACGGAGGATAACGCCGTGTATACGTTTTCTTTTATCGAGCAAGAGACGGTGGAGGCGTATGCCAAAATATTTGGTGAAGAGCTGTCCGGCAAAGCGACAGGGATCGTGACGGTCAAGGCGATCAAAAACGGCGCTACAGAGTATCTCAAAAGAGATGAGAAATGTCAGGTGGACAATGATTGTAAAAAGATTTTAGAGGCAATGAATATGGAGTACGAGGAATACGATAGGACGAACGAGACGTACTCCTCGTACCGTGACGGAAAATATACTATATATAGGCAGGATAATGACGGAAAATGGGGAACGTATATAGCGAGCTCCTCCATCATGCCGAATTTGACGTCACTCGTGCAGGGAACTTATAATGAATATGAATACAGCGAGGACCTCAGGGGATATGCTCCGAAAAACAGAGATCAATATGCTCCGTACTATATCCTGAAATTCAATAGCGAAGGAAGGCTCTCGGCAATTTATAGCAATAGCAAATCGACCAAGCTCTTGGATAGATATGAATATAAAGCAAGCAGTATATTGAATTTGGTTGTCGAATATCAGGCTAAAAATTTCAATCTACCGACTGTTGAATGAGATGTAAGAAGATGAAAAAATCGGCACATATGTGCCGATTTTTTTGAAAATTTAAAATTAAAAATTGTGGTGGGGCGATTGAGAATTAAAAATTGAAAATTAAAAATTAAAAATTGCGGTGAGAGAGTGAGAATGAAGGCTTGATACCTACGGGCCATTCCAATTACGTCATGGTGAGCTCCGTCGAACCATCACCTTATTATTTTGAATCACCCCCTCCCCTACCCCTCCCCCTCAAGTATGAGGGGGAGGGCAAGCTTGTTGGCACCCATCCCCTCAAAAGGGGGAGGGCGAGTTTATTAAAGTCTGTGGGTTTTGATGAGATCCCCTCGGCTTCGCCTACTTCGCACCAAAGGCGGTGCTCGTGCCGCGCTTAGTCAAAAATAGAATGCGCGCGGGGCTGGATGAGGAGAAGGGCAGAATGAGGGGTCTCTCGGCTCCCCTCATAGGGGAAAATTTTGCAGTTCTGTCAAGAGTTGATAGCTCTTGACGCAAAATTTTCTTGGC
>CANQWI010000028.1 GCA_947627515.1 uncultured Clostridia bacterium | reverse complement strand
GTGCAGAGGGAGTGCTGGCGGCGCATGGTCACGCCCTACCTCATGTACCTCTTCATGAGCCTTCTGCTTCTTTCGCTGCAGGCCCTTGTCCCAGAGGGCAACAACCTTGTCGAGATCGTTCTCGGCATCGCCTGCATCCTCGTCGCCGCACTTTTCAACGCTCATCTCATGTACCATACGGGCGTCCTGCATTACGATAACTATCTCACGGGCGAACTCCACAGGCGCAACGCCGCATACGGCATCAAATCGGGGGGAGACCACCGTCCTGAGCGGGAATTCCGTCCGTGGAAGGGCTTCTACATCGGCCTTCTCATCGGCCTTCCCGTCATTCTCCTGAGTGTGCTTGCCCACTTCTTCTACGGCGTTGCATCTGTTTTCTTCGGCATGTTTGCGGGCTGGGCGATCATTCCGCTCGCATGGTTCGGAACGGTGGACGGTAAAATGCTCGCAGACCCGCTTTGGTCGATGCTCTTCGTGCTTCTGCCCATTCTCGTCAGCGGCATCGCCTATCTTGTCGGCGCGTATGTCGAAAAGCAGCGGAAGGCGCAGGCCTCTGAGCGGGACGAAAGGGTCAAGGCGGCGGGGAAACGATGAGGATCATTGCGGGCAAGCATCGCGGCAGGCTTCTTGCCGTCTTTCAGGGCACAGAGATCCGTCCCACGCCCGATCGCGTCAAGGAATCCCTCTTTCAGATCCTGTCGGGGGAGCTTGTCGGCGCGAGGGTCCTCGACCTGTTTGCGGGAACGGGTGCCCTCGGCATCGAATGTCTCTCGCGTGGGGCAGGCGAGGTCGTTTTCAACGACAGCTCCGGGGAGAGCCTCGCCCTCGTCAAAAAAAATCTCTCCTCCTGCAGGGAGAGAGGGGAGCTGCTTTGTCTCGACTATTCCGCGTGTCTAAAGAGAGTAATCGGACAGTTCGACCTCATCCTCTGCGACCCGCCCTACCGTCTCGATATCTCCGAGGAGGTCCTCGGCCTCATTGAAAAGAGGGACCTTCTCTCCGAAGGAGGCCTCGTCGTCTACGAGAGCGAGCGCGAGCTTTCTGTTCCCGCGGCCTTTGTCCTCTGCGACAGGAGAGTATACGGGAGAGTGAAAATTTTCTTTCTGAAAAGGAGAACAGCTTGAAAAAATGTGTCTTTGCGGGCACGTTCGACCCCTTCACCGTCGGACATGCCGATACGGTCAAAAAGAGCCTCGCCCTCTTTGACGAGGTCGTCGTCGCGGTTGCGGAAAACAGACGCAAGGCGACCATGTTTACCACAGAGGAGCGCGTCGGGATGATCGAGCGCGTCTTTTCGGAGGAGCCCCGCGTCCGCGTCCTTGTCTGGAGCAAGGCCATCGTCGAGCTTTTAAAAAAGGAGGGGACGCCCTTCTATGTGCGCGGCGTCCGCAACGCCGTCGACTGCGCCTATGAGACGGACGACTTTTATGCCTCCAAGGACCTTCTTCCCGAGCTCATCACCCTTTATCTTCCCGCCGAACAGGCGCACCTGCATATCTCATCCACCCTTGTGAAGAATGCGATCGCGTTCGGGACGCCCTATATGGACTACGTCCCCGCGCCCGTCTATCAATACATCAAAGAGAGGACCTCCCATGTTTGAAAGGGAAATCAAGATCCCGACATTTGAAGAGATCCGCTCCGAGCAGCCCGTCAAGGAGCCGCTTGCAGCCATCAAGCGGGAACGGGATGCGCTTGCACGGAGCGTCATTACGGGGGAGAGCGACAAGCTTCTCCTCATCATCGGCCCCTGCTCCGCCCATGAGAGTGCGCCCGTGCTCGAGTACGTGCGGCGGCTCTCCCGTCTCAATGAGCGTGTAAAGGACAAGCTCGTGCTCGTCCCCCGCGTCTATACCGCAAAGCCGCGGACGAGAGGGGTGGGCTACAAGGGCATGTTCACCCAGCCCGACCCCGAGCACAGGGAGGATACCCTCAAGGGCATCCGCATGATCCGCTCCCTTCTTCTCAACGTCATAGAGGAGAGCGGGCTCTCTGCTGCGGACGAGATGCTTTATCCCGAAAATTATGCCTACGTCGAGGACCTTCTGACCTACGTCGCCGTCGGGGCAAGGTCGAGCGAGAATCAGATGCACCGCCTCGTTTCGAGCGGAATCGAGCTTCCCGTCGGCATCAAAAATCCCACGGGCGGCTCCATTCCCGTCCTTCTCAACTCCGTCTACGCCGCCCAGAGCCCGCAGGTTTTCAAATATCACAACTATCAGGTGCGCACGGGCGGGAATCCCTATGCGCATGCAGTGCTCCGCGGCATGGTCGACCAATACGGGAACGACATCCCCAACTATCATTTCGAGACGGTCATGCAGGTGCTCGAGGGTTACAAAAACGCGGAGGGAGAGCTCTCCCATCCCGCCGTGATCATCGACGCCAACCATTCCAATTCGGGAAAGAGGTACCGCCAGCAGATCCGCATCGTCGAGGAGGTGCTTCAGAACCGCAGCTATGACGCCGATTTCAAGAGGATCGTCAAGGGCTTCATGATCGAGAGCTTTCTCGTCGAGGGCTGCCAGAAGCACGACGTCGTGTTCGGGCAATCCATCACGGACCCCTGCCTCGGCTGGGAGGACACCGAGCGGCTCGTCCTCGACATTGCCGATAAAGTATAAGGAGTATTTATGACAAAGCTGTATGCGACCGCGGCCGAGAGGGCGGCAGACATGCCCAAGACAACGGGAAGGGTCAGCTGTCTCGGCCCCGCGGGTAGCTATTCCGAGCTCGCCGCCTCCGTGCTCTGCGAGGGGAAAGAACTCGTGCTCTGCAGGAGCTTTTCGGAGGCCGTGGCAAGGCTTCTTGCCCTTGAGACGGACTATGCCGTTCTTCCCGTCGAGAATTCTCTCAACGGCGGCGTTCTGCCCGTCCTCGACCTCCTTGCGGAGAAAAATATCTACGGCGACGACGAGTATCTCTTGCACATCGACCACCGTCTCGCCCTCAGAGAGGGGACGCGACCCGAGGATATCGAGGCCGTCTGCTCGCACGAGCAGGCTCTCGCCCAGTGCGAGGAGTATCTCCGCACGAAATTTCCCAACGCGCGGCTCATCGCGACCGCCTCGACCGCAGAGAGCCTTGAGCGCATTGACGCACATACCGCAGGCATCGTCGGCTCGCATATCCATCGGGCGGGGATCGTCCTCTCCGCGGAGAACATCGCCGACAACAAGCAGAACTTCACCCGCTTTCTCAGGGTGGGGAGAGAGGAGCCCTCCTTCGAAAGGCAGAGCGCGATGATCTTTCTCTGCGCCGTCTGCGCCCACCGTCCGGGGGCCCTCCTCGGTCTTTTGAAGATCTTCCGCGGGTACGGACTCAACCTCACCCGCATCGAATCGCGGCCGCTCAAGGAAACCTTCGGGCAGTACCGCTTCTTTATCGAATTTGCGGGAGACGTCACCGCCGACCGCGTCCGCGCCGCCCTTGAGGATGTCAAGGGCTATTGCGAGGATTTTAAGCTCATCGGCGCCTATATGTAGGGTCAGAATATAAGCCGCGCGAGTGCAAAGCACAGCACCCCAGCGATCGTCCCCTGCAGGAGCTTGACGCCGAGAAAGGGGAGTGCCTTCACGCCCGTCGGAGCGAGGAATGCGAGCTGCTGCATGAGAACGCACGCGCCACCGAACGTGACGAGAGAGCAGCACATCGCCATCGCAAGCGGCGAGGGGACGGCCGAAAAGCCCTTGCATCCCGCCGTCATTTCCATGAGGCCGCGGATGAGGTCCTCGAGGAAGGGAGGCATGGCGGGAAGAAGGTCGATCGCCATCTGCGAGAAGGCGTAAAAGAGCGCGATCGCAGCCCCGACGCAGAGCGACGAAATGACAGCATTGTACAGACTGTCCGAGAGGGCATTCCCTTCTCCCGTCTTCCCTCTGACAGGAGGCGCGGACAGAGCGGTGGGCTTGGAAAGCAGCCTCATCGCAAGGCAAACGCCCCACACGGCTGCATAGTGGCAGAGCAGCATCACCCATCCCGCAGCGGGGGAGAGGAGCATCCCGCTCCCCACGACGCCCACCATGAACATCGGTCCCGTCGTCGAGGCAAGGCAGGCAACACGGAAGCATTCGCTTTTCCCGACCCGCCCGCTTTGATACAGCCCGAGGACGGTCCTCGCTCCCACGGGGTAGCCCGAGAGCGCGGAGAGAAGTGCCGCACACCCTCCCGCTCCCGACACTCCGAAGAGCCTTGCAAAGAGAGGTGAGAGCCTCGCGGAGAGCTTATCGTACAGCTTGAGATGGGTTAGGAGCGCGGTCAGGAAGAAGAAGGGGAGAGTCGCGGGCAGGACGCACACCGCCCAGAGTGAGATCCCTTCTGAGATGCAGCCCCCGTACCGCGCGGGGGAGAGGAGCAGACAGCCCATCGCAAGCAGGACGGGCAGGGCGGCAAGCAGGATACGCAGATTTTTTCTTGATACCATGCTGAAATATACGTCAAAGGGGAGAGAATTATGAAAAAGACTTTGGGCATCGCTCTCGGCGCAGGCGGCGCAAGGGGGATCGCGCACATCGGCTTTCTCGCCGCGCTCGAGGAGGCGGGCATCCGCCCCGACTTTGTCACAGGCTGCTCGATGGGAGCCATCGTCGGAGCCCTCTACTGCGCGGGCGTCTCTCCGCTTGCGATGAAGGAGCGGGCACTCTCCTTAAAGCTCTCCGACATCACCGCCCTCAACCTCTCGCCCTTTAAAATGAACGGCCTCATGCGCATGAAGAAGGCCCGCAAGATCATGTCGGAACTCATGGGGGAGAAGGACTTTTCTCAGCTGGAAATTCCCTTTGCCTGCGTTGCGACAGATCTTGTCGGGGGAAAGGCAGTGCTTCTCAACGAGGGAAGCGTCATTGACGCCGCCCTCGCCTCATCCTCTATTCCGGGGGTATTTACGCCCGCCTGCTTCGGAGAATATGACCTGCTCGTCGACGGCTGTATTACCGAGCGAGTCCCCACGCGGGAGCTCTACGGCATGGGTGCGGAGATTATCGTCGCGGTGGATGTGCTCGGGGATCTCATCACCGACCGCATGCCGACCGGCCAGCTTCTCAACACCGTCCTTCGCGTGATCGACATCATGGACACCCGCGCCACCCGTCACAAGAGATTGCTGCGCGACCATGTCTCCCTTTGGCTCGAGCCCGACCTCGGCGACATGGATCAGTATAAATTCAAGGACCTTCCCTTTGCCTATGAGAGGGGCTACAGGCTCGGCAAGAAAAAGGCAGAAAAAATCAAGCATTTGGTTGGATAATCATGGATCTATTCGATTTCAATGACAATGAAGAGCGGGCAAAGCCGCTTGCAGAACGCATGCGTGCTTCAAGCTTCAGGGATTTCGTGGGCCAGAGCCACATCGTCGCGGAGGGCTCTCTGCTTCGCCGCGCCATCTCACTCGACCGCTTGGGCAGCTGTATCTTTTGGGGCCCGCCGGGGTGCGGAAAGACGACGCTTGCAAATATCATCGCCGCACAGACCAACGGGGAATTTATCAAGCTGAACGCCGTCTCCTCGGGCGTTGCCGACGTCAAACGCGCCGTCGATATCGCGCGGAACAATCTCAAGATGTACGGCAAACGCACCTATCTCATGCTCGACGAGTGCCACCGCTTCAACAAGACGCAGTCGGATTCGCTCCTTCCAGCCATCGAACAGGGCACCATCCTCTTCATCGGCTCCACCACGGAGAACCCCTACGCCTCCATGACGCCTGCAATTGTCTCCCGTTGCCGCGTGTTTGAATTTCTACCGCTCACACAGGAGGACATCCGCGGGGCACTCGGAAAGGCCCTCAGCGACAAGCGGAAGGGGCTCGGAAGCTATGCGGCCGTTGTCGATGAGGACGCGCTCGACCACATCGCTTTTGTGGCGTCGGGGGATCTGAGGACCGCCTACAACGCTCTCGAGCTCGCCGTGCTCACGACCCCGCCCGACAGCGAGGGAAGGGTGCATGTGACGCTTTCCGACGCCGAGCAGTCCATCCAGCGCAAGGCACTCAGCTATAACGAAGACTTATACTACGACATCCTTTCGGCCTTCTGCAAATCTCTCCGCGGAAGCGATTCGGACGCCGCACTTTACTATGCCTTCCGTCTTATCGAGGGCGGCTGCGATCCGATCCTCATCTTCCGTCGTCTCATCGCCCACTCTGCCGAGGACGTGGGCCTCTCCGACCCCCGCGCCCTCATCATGGCGACCTCTGCTCTGACGGCATTTCAGAATATGGGGGCTCCCGAGGGGTTTTTGCCGCTCACCGAGGCTATCATCTACGTCTGCGAGACAGAGAAGAGCAATTCCGTCGTTATGGCCAAGGACGCCGCCATCCGTGCCGCCAAGGAGAGCAAGGACGACGATATCCCTAAATATTTGCGGGACAACTCCTTCGGCAGCAAGGAGATGAAGGCCGAGAGTGCCAAGTACAAATATCCGCACAACTACGGCGGCTGGGTGAAGCAGCAGTATCTGCCCGATTCGCTGAAGGATGCCGTCTTCTACCACCCCTCCGAGAAGGGATTTGAAGCCGAACTCCTTCGTCTCCGCACCCTCAAGGGCAAATCCTGACCCAAAATCAAGAATGTTTCGGTGATGTATACTTAAAAACGACACCCCCCCTGCCGCCCTTGGCGACAGAGGGGGTGTCGTTCTAATTTTGGCGACTGAGGGGCTTTTCCTCATCCCGCCCCGTGCGCATTCTAATTGTGACTAAGCGCGGCACGAGCACCGCCCTTGGTGCGAAGTAGCGTAGCGAGTGGATCTCATCAAAACCCACGGGCACCAACAAGCTTGCCTTTTCCTTTTTGAGCGGGATGGTTGCCAACAAGCTCGCCCTCCCCTTTTTGAGGGGATGGGGGCCAACAAGCTCGCCCTCCCCCTCATACCTGAGGGGGAGGGGTAGGGGAGGGGGTGCTTCAAAACTGTGCCCTCGCCGCTTTCCTTCCGAAACCGTCTCGGGCACAGACATTTATAATTCTTCCTCAAAAAGCATCGAAGGATATCGATTCAAAAAACAAGACGTAGTTGCGTCTTGTTTTTATCGAATTTGCTCTCAGACAAGTGCACCGACGACTGCTACGACGATAATGATGTAAAGCAGAACGATGCACATCTCCACGATGCTGATGATGAGCCCCGCAAGCGCAAGACCCGCGCCGCCCTCATTCCGCTCCGCGCATTGCTTCTTACCGATAATGCTGCAGATGAGCCCCGCGATCGGGATAAGGAAGGCCAGGACAAATCCCACGATTGCAAGCGGATTCGTTCTTTTTTCAGCCAAAGGATTTTTTTCATTTGCGTCATTCTCGACCTTGACGCCGCAATTCGGGCAAACATAGGCGTTGTCGCTTATCTCTTTGCCGCAGTTTTTGCAAAACATTCTTTACCTCCGTAAATTTGATATTTTCATTATACTCCCATAATACTGGGAAGTCAAGTATTTTTCCCACAATTATGGGAAAATATTCATATGGAAAATATCTTCGGAGAAAGGCTTCGCGCCCTTCGGCAGGAAAAGAATATCGGTCAAATTCAGCTCGCGAAGGAGCTTGACGTCGGGAAGTCGATCATAAGCCTATGGGAAATCGGCCGTTGCGAGCCGACCTTATCCCGCTTGATCGCGATCGCGCAGTATTTTCATGTCTCTATCGACTATCTTGCCGGCCTGAAGGACGATTGACCTAAACTCTTCTCAAAAAGAGCACCCGCCCCTCATTGCCCGACAGGATATTTCCTGATTTTTCATGAAAATCAAAAATCTTCCCATATTATCCTTGACCGCACTGCGGTAAGGGAGCAATATGGAAAAGAAAAACGACAGCAGCCTTCTCACAGTGATCTACATTTTAACGATTTTGAGCACGGCACTTCTCATCGCGGCGATCATCGTCCTCAGCATCGGCGTCGCACGCAAGCCTGAGCGCGGCGAGCGGGGGGAAACGGGTCTCTCTGCCTACGACATTGCCGTCCGCAACGGCTTCAAGGGCAGTGAGGAGCTTTGGCTGAACACGCTCGTCGGCCCGCAGGGCAACCAGGGAGCGCAGGGGGAAAAGGGCGTCGGCATCCGTTCCGTGGAGCAACGCACCGACAAATGGGGGATCGCGCACTGGTTCGTCTTTACCATGACGGATGGGACCCTCTCCTCGACCGAGGCCGAGCCCGTCCTACTTGTCGACCCCGAGAGAAGCTATCAGGCAGAGACGGAGGAGGAACGCTCTCTTCTCCTCTCCTACGGCGTGGAGGAGGACAGGCTCTTTTCTGCAGATACCGCGGATGCACAGATCGCAAAGGGCGGCACTCTGCAGGCGACCGCCGATTTGACCATCTCCGCTGAAAACGGCATCCGCAGGGATTGTCGCATCGACCTCGGCGGCCATACGCTCACCGTCACGGGGAACGAGGCCCTCACCGTCGCGGAGGGGACGACGTTTACCCTCAGACACGGCACCCTCTGCGCGGACGCAGACGATGCGATCGCCTCTCAGCGGGCAGCTCTTTCGGTGGGGAAAAATGCCGTTCTCACACTCGAGGACGTCACCTTTGAGGGAAATTCTCCCCTTGTCTGCCCGATGGAGGGGAGCTTTCTCACGCTGAAGGGGTGCAGGATCGCCACTGCGGGCTATTATGCCGTCGCCACCAACGCGACCTACGGCGAAAACATGCGCATCTGCATCGAGGACAGCACGATTTCCGCACTGCGCGAGAGCGGTGAGGCGTCGGATGGGGATGCGACCGCCGTCCTTGTCAACGTCCCCTGCGCACTCAGCATCAAGGGGAGCTCGCTGAAGGGCTCACGGCAGGGCCTCGTCGTCCGTTGCGGTGTGGCAGAGCTTGAAAACAGCACCGTGGAGACCACCGCCGCCTTTCCAGAGCACGACAAATATCTCAATGAATCATGGAGTCAGGGAAACGAGGTGCCATGTGCATCGCTTGTCGTCGGCAACCGTGCCTATGCGGCCTACCGCGCTCCCGCTGCCGTTTCACTCAAAAATACGACGCTGACTGCTCGAGACGTCCCGACCGTCTATCTCTATGGCAATGAGACGCAGGAGACGGGTGCGTCATTCGACTATGACGACGCATCGACCGTCGGCACCTGTGAGGTTGGCGGGGGATATGTCACGGTGAATGGGGAAAAACGGGAGTCCGTGACCCTTCCGAGGCTTCTTCCCTTTCCCGCACTGCCCTTCATCCGGCGTCCCCTTCACGACTAAACAAAAAATCTCCCTTTCGAGGGAGATTTTTGATATCATTCTCGGCTCCCCTTGCAGGGGAACTACAGGTTTCTTCTGAAACACGCCTCACCCTCGGCTCCCCTTATAGGGGAGCTGTCACGCCGTCCTTGCGTGACTGAGGGGTTTTTCCCTCATCCCGAGCGTAGCGAGCGGATCTCATCAAACCTACGGAGCATAAACCCTTGATTTCCCTTATAGGGGAGCTGTCACGCCGTCCTTGCGCGACTGAGGGGTTTTCCTCATCCCGTCCGGCTTACTTCAGAAGCGTAAACGTTTCATCGAGCGGTTTGCGCTTTTTCTCACGCAGAGGATAGTCCTCCTTGGGGTAGCCGACCGCAACGACATGGGGGATGTGCCGCTCCTTTTTGAAACCGAGAAGCTCGCGAAGCTTTTTCTCATCCCGTGCGCCAAGAATACAGGTGCCGAGCCCCGCCGCCTCAGCCGCAAGGATGAGATGGGCCGTCAAGAGTCCCAAATCGTTCTTGATGTAGGTATTTTCCTTAAAAATCGAGCCGAATTTCATGATCCCGCCGCTCGCATCCTCGGCAACGACGATGAGGGCCTTTGCATTTGAAGCAAACTTATTCATGCCCAGCGGCTGAACGGCTTTTGCAAATTCAGGCAGTTTTTCACCCATCACGGCGACGAGCTGCCACGGCTGTGCATTGCATGCGGAGGGAGCCAGCAGGGCAATTCTGCAAACTTCCCTTATCAATTCCTCATCGACCTCTTTTCCCGAAAATTCCCTGCAGCTCTGCCTGTGTAGGTACAGCTTTTCAATTTCCGAAAGTTCCATTTGATTCTCCTTGTTTTTATTATAAAAGAGTTTCCAAAAAAGTGTAGAGTGCCGCCGCACAGTCGTTACACCGCGAGATTCTTCGGTTCAGTCCTTGTACTTGAACAAACTCCCCTTCTCAGAATGACGCGGTGCATACATTCATCTCGAGCGGCCGAGGGGCGATGCCTGCTCCTTTGGGGGCGGAGATTCTGCACGCCATGGGCAACGGTTGCAAGAAAAGGGCACGCCGTGAGGCGTGCCCGACGCTTTTATTTTGCAAGGGAAAGCTTCGCCTTTTCGACGACGTTCTCGACGGTGAAGCCGAATTTTTCAAACAGCTTGGGCGCAGGGCCGCTCGCGCCGAAGGTCGTCATTGCAACGATCTCGCCCTTGTCACCCGCATACTTATACCAGCTGTACGGGCTTCCCGCCTCGACGCAGACGCGCGCCTTGACGGAGGAGGGAAGCACGCTTTCCTTATATTTCTCGCTCTGTTTTTCAAATTCCTCGAAGCAGGGCATGGAAACCACGCGGGCCTTGACGCCTTCCTCGGCAAGCTTCGCCTTGGCCTTGACGCAGAGCTCAACCTCCGAGCCGCTCGCGATGAGCAAAATGTCGGGCTTTCCGTCGCAGTCCTCGAGCACATACCCGCCCTTGAGGGCAGCAAGGCCGCTGTTTTCGTATTGGGGAAGGTTCTGTCGCGTGAGCACGAGCGCGGTGGGGGCGGTGCCGTTTAAAGCTGAGATCCACGCCGCCGCAGTTTCCTTGCCGTCTGCAGGGCGGTACACCTTCATGTTGGGAATGGAGCGGAGGGCGATGAGCTGCTCCACGGGCTCATGGGTGGGCCCGTCTTCGCCGACGCCGATGGAGTCGTGGGTCAGAATGTACACGACGGGAATATTCATGAGCGCGGAGAGCCGCATCGCATGTTTGCAGTAGTCGGAGAAGATGAAGAAGGTCGAGCAGTACGCATGGATGCCTCCGTGCAACTGCATGCCGTTCGCAATGGCCGCCATCGCGTGCTCGCGGATGCCGAAGTGCATATTTCTGCCCTCATAGGAGCCGGGGGCAAAGTCGCCGTAGGTGATGCTCTCCGTATCCTTCATGTTGGAAAGGTTGGAAGGGGCGAGGTCCGCACTGCCGCCCATGAGAGAGGGCACGAGCGCGGCGATCTTCTGCAAGACTTGCGCCGAAGTCTGGCGGGTCGCCATGGGTTTTTCGAACTTGAAGAGGTCCTCGCAGGTCGTGAGATCGACGATCTCTCCCTTCATCGCCGCCTTATATTCCTTGGCGAGCTCGGGATAGGCCTTTTCGTACTCCGCAAACATGGCCTTCCACGCACGCTCTTTCTTGGCGCCACGGCGGCCTGCGACCTTGCAATGCTTCAAAACTTCCTCGGGAACTTCGAACGGAGCCGAGGTCCAGCCGAGCTTTTCCTTGGTCTTCTGAAGATTCTCCTCGCCAAGAGGGGAGCCGTGGCACTTGTGCGAGCCCTCGAGCGGGGTGCCGTAGCCGATCTTGGTCTTGCAGATGATGATCGTGGGGTGTTTGAGGTCCTTTTGCGCCTTGCGGATGGCGTTTGAGAGCATGAGCACATTGTCGGGATGCGCAACGAGGTCCACTTTGAGCACCTGCCAATTCTGCGCCTTGAAACGTGCGGCAACATCCTCTTTGAAGGTGATGTCGGTGTTCCCCTCGATGGTGATGTCGTTGTCGTCGTAGAAGAGGATGAGCTTGCCGAGCTCGTGCGTGCCCGCAAAGGAGCATGCCTCATAGGAGATTCCCTCTTCGAGGCAACCGTCGCCGCAGAGGGCATAGGTGAAGTGGTCGACGATGGGGAAGCCTTCACGGTTGAACTTGGCCGCGAGGTGCGCTTCGGCGACCGCCATGCCGACGGCGTTGGCGATGCCCTGTCCGAGCGGGCCCGTCGTCGTCTCGATGCCCTTGGTGTGACCGTATTCGGGATGGCCGGGCGTCTTGCTTCCGAGCTGGCGGAAGTTTTTGAGGTCGTCGACCGTGAGGCCGAATCCATAGAGATAGAGGAGGGCATAGTTGAGCATGGAGCCGTGTCCCGCGGAGAGGACAAAGCGGTCTCTATCGTCCCACTTGGGATCCTTATTGTTGAATTTCAAAAAGTTCTGCCAAAGGGTATAGGCGATGGGGGCAGAGCCCAAGGGGAGCCCGGGATGGCCCGAATTTGCTTTTTGGATGGCCTCCGCAGCCAAAATGCGGATGGCATTGATTGTCGTCTGTTTCATGATTTATTTCTCCTTATTCTTATTTTTAATGTTGTTTTTGAGCCGTTTGCATAGTACTATGTCAGACATAATACCTTTCAAACGGCGGATTTTCGGCCTATTTTAGGGGTGTTGTGTCTAAAAAGTCGTACTTTTTCAAGAATCCGTAGACGCTGCCCTTCATCACGGCGATGCCGCCTTTTTGGTTGCTTTCGAGATTCAGGGGCATGATGGGCTCGTGCAAACTCATGCGAAGCAGCGCCCAACCGTTTCCGTGCAGGCTGTCGAAATTGACCCTCACGCCTTCAAAGCTGTTCGGGGCGGCCGTAAGATAAGGGGTGGAGTCAACGTAGCGTTTGAGATCTTCGAGCACGCCCCCGCCGAGGGACTTAAAATCCACGTCGGGTTTGAATTTCAAGCGGATCTCCTCCGCCTCCGCGGGCTCGGGAAGGTCCTCGATCATACTCTCCAAATTGCCCTTCTTTGCGAGGGCAATGAGAAGGCGCGTCACGAGATAGGCGCCGTCGTCGAGGAAGTAGTTTTCCTGCAAGGCCGCATGGCCGCTCGTCTCGATGGCGAGGGGAGAATAGATGCCCGCCGCGTTGAGCCGTTTGCTCTCGTTGATGACATTTTTATATCCCCGCTTAAAGCGGTGATGCACGCCGCCCTTTGCCTCGATGAACTGCGTGAGCCCGTCGCTCGTGACGGAGTCGGTGACGATGGTCGCCCCCGTCCGTTCTTCCAAGAGAATGGCGGAGATGAGGGCGATGAGGCGGTTGCGGTTGATCTCCTCGCCGCTCTTTGCAACGGCGCCCGCCCGATCGACATCGGTGTCGAAGATGATGCCGAAGTCGGCGTGGTGCGTTTTCACTGCATTGCAAACGGAAGCCATCGCCGTCTCGTTTTCGGGATTTGGAATGTGGTTGGGGAAGAAGCCGTCGGGCTCGAGGAATTGCGACCCCTCGGTGTCGGCACCGAGCGGCTTTAAGACGAGGTCAACGTAGAAGCCGCCTGCGCCGTTGCCCGCGTCCACAAGTATTTTTTTGCCCTGTAAGGGCCTTTCGCACCCTGTCTCGCGCCGCACCATGGCAACGAGGCCCTCAGCATACTTCCCGAGATAGGACTTTTTCGTCACGCTCCCTTTTTCCGCGTAAATGATGTTGACGCCCTCTCCCGCGATGGTCAGGATGGCCTCGATATCCCGCTCCTCGAGCCCGCCCTCCTTCAAAAAGAACTTGAGCCCGTTCTTCTGATAGGGCAGATGACTCGCCGTGATCATGATGGAGGCCTGTGCCCCGAAGTCTTCCTGCAGCAGCATGAACATCGAGGGCGTCGAGGAGAGTCCCGTCAGAATGACGCTGTCACCGCAGTCGGTGATCGCCTCCGCAAGCCATGCCTCGATGTCCCCGCACGAAAGGCGGGAATCATGCCCGATGGCCACGGTGATCCTTCCGAATCTCGTTGCGAGCCTGACCCACGCGCAAAACGCCCTACCGATGTCCTTGACGGCCTCTTCGGTGAGCGTGATGGGGTCGCCCTCGACGCCCGCGATCGCGGTGCCGCGCACATCCGTCCCGTTTTTGAGAGACAAATAATTTTTCAAATGCTTTCCCCCTTGATTTTTGTTGATTTTTTTGGACCGCATCTATTATACAGGGATTTTTGTGTTTTTTCAAGCCTTTCAAAGAAAAAAGAGAGAAATTCGGAAATAATCTTGCAATGAAGAGAATTATATGATATAATAGAGCCAATTATCGGAGAGTGGTTTATGTATAAATTCGCACTGTCTACGGACTCGACATGCGACCTGTTTCATGATTTTATTGCAGAAAACGATATTAAAATCGCCCGTCTCTCATTCTCGCTCGAGAAGGACGGCAGGATCGAGGAGTATCTCGATGATTTTACCGAATACTCCCAGTATGTTGACTTTTATAACAAGCTGAGAGCGGGCTATACCCCCAAGACAAGCAAGCTCAATTACGAGGCCCATCTCAAGCACTTCCTCGCCCTTGCAAGGGAGGGGGCAAGGGACGTCGTTCATTTCACGATCTCCTCGGGCCTTGCCAATACATGGGAGAATGCCGTGCAGGCCGCGTCCGATGTCAAAAAGGACTATCCCGACTTCCGTGTGTTCGTCGTCGACCCCCTGACCGCGACGTCGGGGCAGGGTGCGCTCGTCAGGATGGCCCTTCGCTGCCGCAACGAGGGCATGACTGCGGAGGAGACGGTGAAATTCATCAACGGGCTCCGTCTGCATATCCAGCACTTTATCGTTGCCGACGATCTGCAGTTTTTGAAGCGTGGCGGCAGGATCTCGGGGACCGCCGCGGCCGTGGGCGGGCTTCTGAGGGTAAAGCCCATCATCTCCTTCGACAACGAGGGCCATCTCGGCGTCATTGACAAGGTGATGGGGACGAGAAAGGCCATCTCCTTCATCAAGCACAAGCTGGAAACAGAGGGCCCCGACCCGCAGTTCAATTACTGCGTCGTTGTACATACCGACAACGAGCCCGCCGCAAACGAGCTCGCCCGGTTCGTGCGTACGCAGTTCCATATCGAGCCCTACGTCGAGATCATGGGCCCCATCATCGGCTCCCATGTCGGCCCGGGAGCCTTCGCGCTCGGCTACCTCAGCAAGAGCCTCAGGAACACCTTCTGAGCGTTTTTCCCGCGGAAATCTCCCCATCCGTCGGGGAAATATATTGAAATTTGTTCGACAAACGCAAAAGGATATGGTATAATATACCATATCTTATTTTTTTCAGCCGAAAAGGAGCGCAGGATATGGCTAAGAATGAACAGTTTGTCTCACAGATCGCCGACATCGAGACTGAATTCCCGCAATGGTATACGGACGTCGTCTTAAAGACCAAGCTTGTCGATTACGGCCCCGTCAAGGGCACGATGGTCATCCGTCCCTATGGCTATGCGATCTGGGAGAATATTCAGAGGGAGATGGACTCCCGTTTCAAGGCTGCGGGGGTGGAAAACGCCTACTTCCCGCTCCTCATTCCGATGTCCTTCATGACCAAGGAGGCCGAGCATGTCGAGGGGTTTGCCCCCGAGGTCGCCGTCGTCACCCATGCGGGCGGGGCGAAGCTCGAGGAGCCCCTCGCCGTCCGTCCCACCTCCGAGACCATCATCGGCCACATGATGGGCAAATGGGTGGAGAGCTGGCGGGACCTCCCGCTCCGCGTCAACCAGTGGTGCAACGTCATGCGGTGGGAAAAGACCACCCGCCCCTTCCTCAGGACAAGCGAGTTTTTGTGGCAGGAGGGGCATTCCGTGTACGCAACGAGCGAGGAGGCGGAGAGGGAGACCCTCAGCATGCTGCAGTTGTATGAGGATTTTGCCAAAACCGTCCTCTGCATGCCCGTTCTGACGGGGAGAAAGACGGAGAAGGAGAAATTCGCAGGGGCAGTCGCCACATACGGCATGGAGGCGATGATGCACGACGGCAAGAGTCTGCAATCGGGTACCACCCACTACATGGGGCAGAACTTTGCGGAGGCCTTCGATATTCAGTTTACAGATAAGGACGGCACGCTCAAGCACGGCTATACGATGAGCTACGGCGTTTCCACCCGTCTCATCGGTGCCATTATCATGACGCACGGGGACCAGAGGGGGCTTGTTCTCCCGCCGCCCGTCGCGCCCGTGCAGGCCGTCATTGTGCCTATCGCACAGAAGAAGGAGGGCGTGCTCGAGGCATGTCGTGCCCTTGAGGAGCGGCTGAGAGCTGCGGGTATCCGCGTCAAAGTGGACGACAGCGACAACTCCCCCGGTTGGAAGTTCAACGAATGGGAGATGAAGGGCGTGCCCGTCCGCATCGAGCTCGGCCCGCGCGACATCGAGAGCGGGAAAATGACGGTCTTTCGCCGCGATACCTGTGAGAAGGGGGACGGCTACCTTCTTTCGGACGCGGAGGAGCTTATCCATGGCCTGCTCGGGAGCATTTCGGACAACCTCTATCTCAAGGCGCAGAAGCGCATGCAGGAGCGGATCGTCCCTGCCGACGACCTCGACGCGCTCCTTGCGGGCGTCAACGGCGGCTGCTTTGTAAGGGCGGGCTGGTGCGGCTGCCGTGAATGCGAGGACAGGGTAAAGGAGTATGCACAGGCCACTGCCCGCGTCATGGCCAAGGAGAACACGTCCGAAAAATGCGTTGTCTGCGGCAAGCCCTCCGTCCATACGGTATTTTTCGCAAGAGCATATTGATAATTTGATAATTTCGAAGAATTTGTTTTTTCAAGGGCGAAAAAACAAATTCTTCGAGCGAAAAAGCTTTGTTCATCAATCGGGTTGGCCTCGGAAGCGTTATATGCATGGACAACAAGCGCGAGGTATCGCGCAAATTGAGTGCGCTGC
>CANQWI010000027.1 GCA_947627515.1 uncultured Clostridia bacterium | reverse complement strand
TCTTGAAGAAAATGATAAATCCGAACCCGTCGCCAACAGGCACTACAAGGTTCGGATTATTATCATTTGGTACTCCCTGCGGGAATCGAACCCACAACTAGCCCTTAGGAGGGGCTTGTTATATCCATTTAACTAAGGAAGCACGGATATCCTTGACTCTCTTATTCTACATCATGGAATCAAAAAAAGCAAGTGTTTTCTACCTCTTTCGCGACAAAGTTTTTTAAGTGTAGCTTATGCTCTCCATAAAAGATCGCAAGAGGGGCAATTTCATGGATTTTCACAAAAATCCCGTCCCGTCTGCTATAATAGAGATATCCACATTCAAGGAGTGACCAAAATGTCCTATGCAGAGAGCGTCCTTGCGCGTCTCAAGGAGCAAAATCCGCACGAGCCCGAGTTTTTACAGGCCGCAGAGGAGATCCTTCTCAGCCTCAGGCCCGTCCTTCTCGCTCATCCAGAATATGAGAAAAACGCCATTTTGGAGCGTTTCACGGAGCCTGAGCGCGTCATTCTGTTCCGCGTTCCATGGGCGGACGATCGCGGCAGGATCCATATCGACAGGGGCTACCGCGTGCAGTTTTCGAGCGCGGTGGGGCCGTATAAGGGAGGACTGCGCTTTCATCCCTCCGTCGATCTCTCCATTGTAAAGTTTCTCGGGCTGGAGCAGGTCCTCAAGAACAGCCTCACGGGCCTTCCCATCGGCGGCGGCAAGGGGGGAAGCAGCTTCGACCCCAAGGGCAAATCGGACGCCGAGGTCATGCGCTTTTGCCAGAGCTTTATGACCGAGCTTTACCGCCACATCGGTCCCGACACGGATGTCCCCGCGGGCGATATCGGCGTGGGGAGCAGGGAGATTGGGTATCTTTTCGGCATGTATAAACGGCTCACGGGGGAGCACACGGGCACGCTCACGGGCCGCGGCTTGAGCTATGGGGGCAGCCTCGTCCGCACGGAGGCCACGGGCTACGGCCTAATCTACCTCATGGAGGAGGCGATGCGGGTCCGCGGAGACGGCTTTGCGGGCAAGACGGTCGTCGTCTCGGGAGCGGGAAATGTCGCCATTTACGCCGCAGAGAAGGCGCAGGAGCTCGGCGCAAGGGTGGTCGCCATGTATGACTCGGACGGGTATATTTACGATAAAAACGGGGTCGACCTCGACGTCGTGAAGCACATCAAGGAGGTCGAGCGCGGGAGGCTCAGCACCTATGCCGAACGGGTAAGGGGCGCGGAGTATCACGCGGGCTGCAGGGGCATCTGGTCTGTTCCCTGCGACATCGCTCTGCCTTGTGCGACGCAAAATGAGCTTGACGGAGAGAGTGCGAAAACGCTCATCCGAAACGGCGTAAGGTATGTCGGAGAGGGGGCGAATATGCCCACGACGCCCGAGGGTGCGGAGGCCTTTTTGAAAAGCGGCATCGTCTTCCTCCCCGCAAAGGCGGCCAATGCAGGCGGCGTTGCGACGAGTGCGCTCGAGATGGCTCAGTCGAGCGGTCGGCTGTATTGGAGCTTTGAAGAGGTCGACGCGCGGCTGAAGGCCGTCATGCACAATATCTACCGCAGGATCGACGAAGCGGCAAGCGAGTACGGAATGGCGGGAAACTACATCGCAGGAGCCAACATCGCAGGCTTTTTAAAGGTCGCCGATGCCATGCTCGCGCAGGGACTCGTGTAAAAATTTAAAATTTAAAATTAAAAATTAAAAATTGCGGTGGGGCGTGATTAGGAAAAAAGCTTGTTGACTACAGACCATTCCAAATACGTCATGCTGAGCTTGTCGAAGCATCACCTTATTCTCGGCTCCCCTTGTAGGGGAAAATTTTGCAGTTCTGTCAAGAGTTGATAACTCTTGACGCAAAATTTTCTTGGCATTTGCCCATATGCACGGGCAAATGCTGACCGAATGCGGGACTCTACCCGCATGAGAAGCTGTCGCTTTATGCGACTGATGGGTTGTGAAACCCCTTTGGCCTTATAGGCCACTTCCCCTATAAGGGGCAGCGAGAGAATTCTGAATTTAAAATTAAAAATTATTATGATTGTTTCCCTACCCTTACCATGACGCCGCCCCACGGATTCTCAACAAAAATAAGTTCTTGCCCGCCCCTCGGAGATTTCTTTTTTTCCATTGAAATAAAAAATCTTTCTTTTCAATCGGTTGTATTTTCGAATTTCCTATGATATACTTAATGTGATGGAAGAAAACGCTCGGCCCCCGCAGGAAGAGGGGCAACAAGACATTCAACAGGACCTCTCGCAGGAGGATCGGCAGGAAAAACAGCGAGGTAAGCTCGTCGAATTTCTGCTCAATATCCTCCGCGGTGCCGCGATCGGCGTCGCGTTTATCATCCCGGGCTTCTCGGGCGGGTCCGTTGCGGCCATTCTCGGCATTTACGAAAGGCTCGTCAGCTCCGTCGCCGACCTTTTAAAGCATTTCAAATCAAGTATTCTCTTCCTTTTGCCCATCCTTCTTGGGCTCGTCCTCGGCGTCGCGGCCCTCATCTGGCCCATCCAATGGGGACTTCAGCACTTTCCGATCCCGACCGTCTCGCTCTTCGTCGGGCTCGCTCTCGGCGGGCTTCCCTCTGTGACGGAAAAGGTCAGGGGTGGGATGCCGAAATGGACGCACATCCTCGCGCTTCTCGTCCCGCTCGCCTTCGCCGTCTCGCTCTGCTTTCTGCCGACGGCAAGCCAGCCAGATGGGTTTCTCCTTCATCTGAGCTTTGGCGGCTATCTGCTCCTCATCCTCATCGGTGTAGTGGGGTCCTGCGCCCTCGTCGTTCCCGGCATCTCGGGGTCGATGCTCCTTCTCATCTTCGGCTATTATACCCCACTCGTGCAGCTGCTGACGGGACATCTCTTAAAGGGCCTCGACGTGGGGGTGAGCCTCCTCGTCTTCCTCTGCGCGGGCATAGGGGTGGTCGCGGGATTTTTCGGGATCTCCGTCCTCATGAAGCTTTTGCTGAAAAAATTCCCGCGCGGGACATTTTTTGCGATCATCGGCTTTATCGTGGGAAGCATCCCCGCCGTGTACGTGTCCGTCATTCGCAGCACGGGAGTATCGATGCTGAAGGACCCGTGGTACATCGTCGCCGCCGTCGCCCTCCTTCTTCTCGGCGTCGCCCTCTCCCTGTGTCTTGTCTTTTTTGCAAAGAGAAGATTCTGCCCGCGCGGCGAGAAAAATTAAGACGTTGCATGATTGAGAACGTCACCGCGTCCTCATCCCGCCACGCCCTCATCCCGCGGCGTAGCCGAGTGGATCTCATCAAACCCACGGAGCCCCGTACTTAGAAATGAGATTCACTCGCCCTCTTCGAGGGCTCGGAATGAGGGACTAACTTCTTACTTACGTCCTCATCCCGCCACGCCCTCATCCCGCGGCGAAGCCGAGCGGATCTCATCAAAACCCGCGGAGCTCAATAAATAACGGACCATTCCAAATCCGTCATGCTGAGCTTGTCGAAGCATCACCTTATTCTCATAAGCGAAGCCCCCTCCAAGGAGAGGGGACTTTTCTCATTCCACTGTAATGGTCCGAACAGTGCCGTCCGTAAATTCCACGGTGACGACGTTGTTCTCATAAGAAATACTGCCGATCACGTCGTCCTTCAGCTCCGTGCGGATCAGGGCGACCAATGCCTCTACACTCATATTTTTCCTCCTTTCCTTGGGTATCACTTAAATTATATCTTGGCATTGCCCAAATGTCAAGCAAAATTTGAGTATTGCCCAATAAAATAGAAGCATGAGTGAGACTTTAGATGAAAGAATAACACGCAACCTCAGGTTTGAGATCGAGCACTGCGGAAAGCGCAAAATAGACATTGCGCGTGGGATCGGTGTTGATTCGTCGACGATTTCGCAGTATCTCTCGGGACGTGCGCAGCCGACGCTTGCCAATCTCTCACGCCTCTGCAGCTTTATCGGCTGTTCTGCAGACGATATTCTTGAAGTGAAAAAGGGCTGACCGCGAAGCTCCGTACTTAGAAATGAGATTCGCTCGCCCTCTACGAGGGCTACTTCGCACCAAGGGCGGTGCTCGTGCCGCGCTTAGTCACAGATAGAATGCGCGCGGGGCGGAATGAGGGGACTAACTTCTTACTTACGTCCTCATCCCGAGGCGAAGCCGAGTGGATCTCATCAAAACCCGCGGACTCCAATAATCTCGCCCTTCCCTTGAGGGTAGGGGGCCAACAATCTCGCCCTCCCCCTTTTTTGAGAGGAGGGACTCCAATAAATTCGCCCTCCCCCTCATACCTGAGGGGGAGGGGTAGGGGAGGGGGTGCTTTCAAACTGTTCCCCCGCCGCTTTTTATTTCAAGAATTTCCTTACGAGCTTTTCATAGAATTTTTTGTAGGGTCTGTAGCGCATGGGAAGGTCGATCCACGTCTTTTTGTCAACGATGCTCTTTTTGTGGGTAAAGCACTCAAACCCGTCCCTGCCGTGGTAGCTGCCCATGCCGCTTTTTCCCACGCCGCCAAACCCCATATTCGAGGTCGCAAGATGAATGACGACGTCGTTCACGCACCCGCCGCCAAAGGAGACACGCGAGAGGAATTTCTTGACCGTCTCCTTTTTCTTTGTAAAGAGATACAGCGCGAGGGGAGAGCCGTTTTCATTGATCTCTCTGATGAGCTCCTCCTCGTCCGTGTACGTGAGAATGGGAAGAATGGGGCCGAAGATCTCCTCCTGCATCACGGCGTCCTCCCGCGTGACCCCGCGCATGACGGTGGGGGAAATGCGGAGCGTCCCTTCCTCTCTTTCGCCGCCGATGGCGACCTTTTCCCCGTCGATGAGGCCGCATAACCTTTTAAAATGCTTTTCGCTGATAATTTTCCCGTAATCGGGATCGTCGAGTGGCCTTGCTCCGTACTGACGCTCGAGCTGCTTCTTAAGCTCCTCGAAAAATGCCTCCTCGACGTCCCTATGCACGAGGATATAGTCGGGCGCGACGCAGGTCTGCCCGCAGTTGAGGAATTTCCCGAACACGATGCGCTTCGCCGCAAGCCTCAGATCTGCCGTCCTGTCGACGATGCAGGGACTCTTGCCGCCCAGCTCGAGGGTGACGGGGATAAGTCTCTCCGAGGCATGCCGCATGACCTCCTTCCCGACGGCGACGCTGCCCGTGAAGAAAATTTTGTCAAAGGGGAGATCGAGAAGGGCGGAATTCTCCGCTCTCCCGCCCAGCACCACGGCGGCGATTTCGGGCGGGAAAACCTCCTCGATGAGCTTTTTCATCACCTCTCCCGTCGCGGGGGAGTAGGCTGAGGGCTTTACAATGGCGCAATTGCCCGCCGCAAGCGCGTCCACGAGCGGCTCCATCGTGAGAAGAAACGGGTAATTCCAAGGGCTCATGATGAGCACACACCCGTACGGAGAGGGGAGAACGTAGCTTTTTGCGCAAAACTGGGCAAGCGGCGTCCGTACGCGCTTCGCATTTGCGTATTGTTTCATATGCTTTTGCATATGAGTGATCTCCGCAAGCGTCATGCCGACCTCGCACATATAGCTCTCCGCGGCACTCTTCCCGAGGTCGCGCTTTAATGCCTCGTTGATCTCATCCTCATGCGCACGGATGGCCGAATAGAGCTTTTTGAGCAGCCGCCTGCGCCTTGCAACAGGCAGGGTCTGCCCCGTCGCAAAGTACTCCCTTTGCAGGGCAAGCTTCTCCTCGCTGCCGAGCGCGGGATAGCTTCGGATGCCGCGGTAAAGTTCCTCAAGCTCCGATTTTCCCATGAGCCTCGGCACGGGGTAAAGGGGATTTGCCTCCCTGTCCGCGTTCGCAGCCATCGTCGGGATGTCCTGCTCTCGCATCGGAATGCGGGCGGGAATGCCTGTCCGCTCGTTGAGGGTGCGGATCCACGCGATAAATTCTCTCGCCGCCTCCTCCTTACGCTTTGCAGTGCTTATCCCCGTGAGATGCGCGAGCTTTTTCAGCCGCCGCTGTGCCTTTTTGCCGTATTTTTCCAAAATATAGGGAAGAAGGGTAGCGTTCGTCCTGCCGTGCGGGTAGTTGTACGCTCCGCCGAGCGAGTGCGCGATCGCATGCACATAGCCGACATAGGAGATGGTAAAGGCGAGCCCCGCGTCAAAGGCGGCGTTTTGCATGTTTCTTCGTGCCTCCATATTGTCGCCGTTCTCGTATGCGGGGAGAAGGTTGTCCCTGATGAGCCTTACCGCATTCACGGCACACCGCCGCGTGAGCCGCGTCGTGGACCTGCCGATGTAGGCCTCCACGGCATGGGTGAGCGCGTCCAGCCCCGTCTCTGCGGTCTGTCTCGGCGGGAGCGTCCGCGTCATTTGCGGGTCCAAAAGGGCGTACCGCGGCGCAAGACAGAAGGACAAAATCGTGAACTTATAGTGCGTTTTATCGTCGGTGACGACCGCCGCGACCGTCGTCTCGCTCCCCGTGCCCGCCGTCGTCGGAACGGCGATAAAGAGGGGACGCCTCCCGTGCACCTTAAGAAGCCCCTTCATCTGAAGAAGGGTCTTTTTCGGCCGCATGAGACGTGCACAGACCCCCTTCGCGCAGTCCATGGGAGACCCGCCCCCGACGGCGATCAGCGTGTCGCAGCACCTTTCACGGTAGAGAGAGACTGCCTCCTCGATCGCAGAGACGGTGGGATTGACGGGGGTGCCGTCGTAAATCTCGTAGCCCACCCCGTGTTTTTCAAGCGCCGCCGTGATGGGGGCAAGCAGCCCACAGCCGCGGACGCCCTTATCCGTCACAAGAAGAGCCCTCCTCCCGCCGCGGAAAGAGATGAGTGTTGCGGCCTCCTCGCACCCCGACAGCCTCCTCGGGATGCGGTAGGGCATAAACGGGATCGCAAGACGAAAGACCGTCTGATAGAGCCTGCACCAAATTTTTGTAAATAAGTTCATACATTATCCTCTTCAACGGGCCAAAAAAAGACCCGTTTCTTCACAGTATAGCGCGAGACGTTCAATTTGTCAACTATTTCATTAAGTGAACCAAAAATTTAAAAAAAATTTATTTTTTCCGCATGCGGAAAAGGGTGATCAGGATGTGCACAGTGCAGAGCACACCGAAGACGGCCGTCAGGCACCAAAAGACGGTGTCCTGAAAGGGCCCTTGCCCGAGATCGGTGACGATTGTCCCGCCGACGTCGAAGAGGAAGTGCACCGCAACGCACAGCCAGATATTTTTGGTAAAAAGCAGCATAACGGCGAACATGCAGCCGAGCAGGAAGGTGTACCCGACCTGCAAAAAAACCGCACCTATATCTCCGTTTATGAGGTTGAAGAGGTGCATCGCCCCGAAGAGCACCGCCGAGACGAGGACGGAAAAGAGCCTGCCCCCTTTCTCCTCGAGAAGAGGGACGAGCAGGGCGCGAAAGAAGCTCTCCTCAAGGAGTGCGATGCCGAAGCACTTCAGAAGGAAGAGGGGGATAAGCTCGGCCTGTTCAATGGTCGCCCTGCCCGCAATGAGGGCGGTGTAGGGAAAGTTTGCCGCGGCGACCGCAAAGCAGGGGAGTGCCCACAGGAGATGAAGGGGTACCCATTTGGGTCTGAACGCCTCGCCAAAGCCCTTTAGAATCATAAACAATACGAGGTACCCGCCCGCGGCAAGTCGGGGGATGGTCTCCTTCAGGAGTGCCCCGAGCCGTTCATCCGAAAGGGGGATCAGCCCGAACCCGAAGAGTATGACGAGCGCGACGCAGGGGACAAAGAGAACAAGGAGCACGATATCACGCCGCTTCATCGTCGTCCCCCTTTTCCGCATCTTGAAAATATTTCCTGAGCACAAATTGGTAGACAAGGGCGTATGCGACCCCGACAAGCACGAGCAGGATGGCGGTGAGCTGGGAGGGGGTCAAAAAGGACAGCCCCGAGGAGCCCCGTTCATCGTCGCGGAGGAATTCGATGATAAACCGCCACACGCCGTAGGCAATGAGATAGATGCTGGGGTTAAAGCTGCCCTTTCCCCTGAGGATGAGGAGCACCAGCACGCCGCACAGGACAAAGAGAAAGAGGGACTCGTAGAGCTGGATGGGGACGCGCTTTTCCCACACGCCATGGACGAGCATCGTAAGACCGTACTCGCTGACCCTCCCGTAGCAGCACCCATCGAGAAGGCACCCGATGCGGCCGAACGCATGCGCAAGCACGATGCAGGGCGCGATGAGAAGGAGCATGCGGTGAAATTCCCTCAGGTGCGCTCCCTTGCAAAAGAAATGTCCGAAGAGGAAATAGAGGATGAGAAAGACCGCCGCCGCGCCGATGAGCCCGCCGTAAAAGGTTGTCCCGACGCCCCATTCGAACTTCCCTGTACTCAGATAGGAATAAAAGCTCTGGAAGAGGGCCGCCGACGCATACCCGCCCACGATCGCCCCGACGGAGACGAGGAGGGTAAGCACAAGGACGGGATAGGAGATCCCCACCCGACTGTAGAGCACACGGAAAAGCACCATTGCGAAAATCACTCCGCAAAGGATCATCCAGTAATACAGATCGAGTCCCAAAAACACAACGTTCGGCACCATGCAACCATTATAGCATAAATCGCTTCCCCGCGCAAGAAAAAATGGGGATTCAGAGTTGATTGGATCGACCGCTCATCCTGAGCGAAGCGAAGGATCCCCTCAAACGAAGTCCTCCTCTCGCCCGCCCCCTGCGTAAGGGGGCGGGGTAGGGGTGGGGGTACGCCCTCCAACGAAGTCCTCCTCTCGCCCGCCCCCTGCGTAAGGGGGCGGGGTAGGGGTGGGGGTACGCCCTGAACGAAGTCTGCATGGAAGCACATTTGAGAATGACACCCCTTCAGTCGCGCAGGGACAGCGCGACAGCTCCCCCTCAGGGGGGAGCCGAGGGAGTAACCCGCCCCTCGAAGGGGGGAGCCGAGACGCAGCTGAACGGAGTCACCTTGCCCACCCCTCTGAGGGGTGGGTGGCACGGCTGTCCTTGCCGTGACGGAAGGGGTGTTGAGTGATTGAGAACGTCCCCGCCCCCCTACCCCCCCTCCCCGAGGAGGGGGCATAGACTGCGTTCGGGCTACGGCTTACGGGGCGAGCGTGTAGCCGTTTCCGAATAAATTCCCCTGCAGGTAGACGTCGGGCACGGTGCCTACAATGACGCTCTCGGCGATGAGTACCTCCGTGAGCGAGGCAAAATTGCTCGTCCCCGACGGCATGACGATGGAAATGTCCGCAACGACGTCGAGATAGATGGAGTGCTTGGTCTGATTGATGCCCTGCGCCTCGAATTTGGAGGAAAACCCGCAGGACACATTCGAGATGGGGATGATCTGTATGTTGATCTTCGGGCCGAACCCCGCCCATGCCTCGATCCCCAAAAAGGCTCCGAGGGGGACCTTTATCCCGCCCTCGCTCATTTCCTGCAAATTCTGCTGGGACATGTACGCCGTGTCGCGTGCGATGCGGTTGATTTGAAACGCGTTGGAGGTGATGGAGCGGATGGCCCCGTCCTCGGCCCTTTGCACGGTCACGAGATCCTCATAGCGGATGCCGTCCGAGAGGGTGTAGTAAATGGCGTCGTTGACGGCGACCGTCGTAATGGAGCGCATGTTTGCCTCGGCGATTGATTTTAAAACCCCCGTCAGGTTCACATGGATGAGCACGGTGAGGAAGATCAAAAAGGCGAGGATCGTAAGAAGGATCACCCGCCTTTTGATTTTACTTTTTCGTGTACGGTATTTTCCCACACAGTATTGTATGAAAGGGCTGTCCGCATCATTCCCGCATGAGGGCATGAACGAGGGCATCCTCCTCGCCCGGATGGGAGAAAAAGTCCCTGAGCGGTTCTCCCCCGATGGGAATGTCGTCCGTCACCTGCCCCTTTCGGAGAACGACCGCCCTGTGGGCAAGAAGGGCCGCCTCGTGTACGTCGTGGGTGACAAATACGACCGTCTCCTTCTGTTCCCGCCAAAGCTCTGCCGTGAGGGAAAGAAGGGATTTTTTGAGGGAGAGATCGAGGGAGGAAAAGGGCTCATCCATGAGAAGAACGTCATGGGGAAAGAGGAACGCCCGCGCGATCGCGACCCTCTGCCGCTCTCCCCCCGAGAGCTGCTTCGGGTAGAAATTTTCCTTCCCTTCGAGACCCACTTTTCGCAACATAAGTGCGATATTTTTGTAATTTTCCTTCGAAAGGACGAGCTTTAAATTGCCCTCGACGGTGAGGTTGGGAAGGAGCTTGGGAGATTGGAAGAGATAGCTCACTTTCCCTACGCCCTCGACGCTTCCCTCAAAGGGGAGATTGCCCGCGATGACGTTCAACAGCGTCGTCTTTCCCGCGCCGCTTTCGCCGAGCACGGCCGTGATTTTTCCCTCCTCGATGTCGAGGGAGACGTCCCGAAGTGCCGCCGCGGTCTGATAAAATTTACTGACGGAGACCAGCTTCATTTTTCCCACCTCAACACGATTTTTTTGATGAGGGCGCACAGCCCTTCGAGCAAAAAACCCGTGAGCACACAGAGAAGGGTGAGCGCAAAGAGCTGCGATATGTCGGTGTAGACTGCGGCATTCTGCATCATGAAGCCGAGGCTTGTCGCTGTCTGCGCGAGCACTTCACCCGAGACGACGATCTTGAGCCCCAATGAGAACACGGGACCCGTCTGCGCGAGCACGGGCGGCGCGGCGAGAGGGATGTACATCCAAAATATTTTTTTCGCCGTTCCGACATGAAAATTTTCGGAGACCATGCCGTATTTCTTCCCGACCTCATCGATGGAAGCGAGGGCTGCGGCATAGAGCACGGGCAGAAGCACGAGGAGCCCGATGAGCACGGGCACGGCGGCATAGTTATAGCCCGTCAGGATGATGAGAATGAGCACGATCGCCATCGTGGGCAGCGTTCGGAGCACGGAGATGATGGGGGCGAGAAAGGCGCGGATGAAGCGGTGAACGGAGGCGAGCACGGCAAGTGCCGTTCCCATGACGAGTGAAATGGCAAATGCAAGCAAGGTCCTTAGAAGGGTGCCGCCGAAGGCAAGCCAAAATTCCCCCCCGCCCATGAGACGGCCCGCTTCCCTGATCGTCTCCCACGGAGAAGGGACGATCGTGGGGTCCCGCGTTCCCGCATACGCCGCGAGCCATGCGAGAAGAAGGGCGACGAGCGCAATGACGCAGAAGATAAGATTGAGTTTTTTGGCGTCCGTTTTCACTTTAACCCATGTAGAAGAAGCCGTCCGCAACCGTCTTTGTGAAGGATTCATTGACGGAGATCAGCTCCTGCAGGAAGGCATTGACGTCATTTTTGCAGTCCTTGCTCGCCGTAAAGCGTACAGAGCAGTGGGCGATAACGTCGGAGGTGAGATTCTGTGCGTTGAAAGAGGGCGCAAGTCCCTCGGCATATGCCGTACGGAGCGAGACGAGTACATCCTCTGCCTTGGCTGTTTTGAGATATTCTTCACTTGCCTTGAGCGCGTCTGTCACGATCTTTACGGCACCGTCATTGCCCTCGATGAAAGCCTTCCTCGCCACGATCACCGCCTGCGGATAGCCGCCATTGTGCAGCTGTTGAAGGTCTCCCGCGAGTTTGAAGGGCTTCGCTGCGCTTGCCGTGCCCTTGATCTTTGCCGAAACGGCGGGCTCGGGGCAGAGATAGTAATCACAGCCCGCGTTGGGTGCCACCGTCGTCGCATCCGCAAATGCACGCAGATTCACCTTGGCAGGATCGACAGTGTTGTCGTTCCCCATGACGGTGTAGGGAACTCCCGCATTGCCGAGCACGGCCTGCAGGGTGAGTCCGGGGACATTGTTGAGCTGGACGACGCCGATCGACTTCCCGACAAGCGTCGAGAGGTTCTCCGTTGTGAGGGTGGGATTATCGTCCGTCGTCAAAAAGTACATGTTGCCGTTGGTGACGGTGCCGAGCATCTGATAGGTCTCGCCCGTGCCGAGGAGGGTCGCCGCAAGGTTGACGGGAAGAATGCAGAAGTCTGCCTTGGGAGCTTCCCCCGTGACGCAGGTGCGAATGACGTCGGCTTTGACGATCGTCGTCTCGAACTTATAGCGGCTTGACGGGGTCTTTTCGCTCTCGATGAGATTTGCAAGCGCGAGGGCGGGGGCACCGTCGGGCGCGTAGACGGAGACGGGTACATGGACGTCGTGGCCGTTGTCCGTCGAATCGTTGTTGTCTCCGCCGCAGGCCGCAAGGCCGAACGTGCCGAGAACCGCCGCGCCGCACACCGCAGCACATACAATGCCTTTGAAAAGTCTGTTGAAAAGCTTTTTCATAATACAACTCCTGAAAAATTAAAAATTTAAAATTCAAAATTAAAAATTGTGGCGGGGCAATTGAGAAGAAAGGCTTGTTGTCTACGGGCCGTTCCAATTACGTCCTTCCTCTCGCCTGCCCCCTTTCTAAGGGGGCGGGGTAGGGGTGGGGGGCATTCCCAATCGGTCATGGTGAGCCTGTCGAACCATCACCTTATTTTTTGCTGCGGTGACCCTTCGACGTTGCTCAGGGTGACGTGATCCGAAACGCCTTTGGACTACCCTCTTGCTGCCCCTGCTATCGAAGTGGCCTTCAGGACAAAGGGGTTTTGTCCTCATCCCGCCCCGTCCTCATCCCGCACCGTGCGCATTATATTTGTGACTAAGCGCGGCACGAGCACCGCCCTTGGTGCGAAGTAGCGAAGCGAGTGGATCTCATCAAAACATACGGGGTATTTAAAACCGACTGAACAGCGTCTTTGCAGTGACTCCCTCGAGCTGGCCGATCTTACCCGTCAGGGCGTTGACGGCAGAGGCGGGGGCGTCGAGCACCACGCTTAAAACGGACACCCGCTTCTCCCTGTACGGTATCCCCATTCTGCCGATGATATATTCCCCGTATTCGGAGAGATAGCGGTTGAGTGCTTCGGCCTGCTCCCGCTGCTCCACAATGACGGAGAGCACCGCGATACGTTTTTCCTCCATAAAAAACCTCCCGCCCGAGACGGCAGGAGGAATCACGCCAGCATAAAGACGCGGCATTTCAGATAAAAAGCTTCCTCCTTTGCGGTCAGACCACTCTTCCCGTTCAGGCAAGGGAATTATAGCATGTGCGGAAAAAAAACGCAAGCGTTTTCATGAAATTTCTTCTTGTTGCCTCTTTTCGTTTGATAAAAGGGGGAAAATATGGTATAATTCTGAAGTCAGAGGATGACATGGAGCTTGGGGAGCCTCGCTTCCCCTGTAGGGGAAGTACCCGCGCAGCGGGGGATAGGATTCAGAACCCCTTTAGGCAGCAGGGGCACGTGACAGCTTCTCATGCGGGTAGAGTCCCGCATTCGGTCAACATATGCCCGAGCATATGGGCAAATGCCAAGAAAATTTTGCGTCAAGAGTTATCAACTCTTGACAGAACTGCAAAATTTTTCCCTATGAGGGGAGCCAAGAATAAGGTGATGGTTCGACTACGCTACTTCGCGCTACGCGCTCGTGCCGCGCAGAGTAGCAATAAGAATGTGCGCGGGGCACCATGACGTGATTAGAACGCCGCCGTTCTCATTCACTTCCCACCTCAATTTTTAATTTATAATTTTTAATTTTCAATTTTAAGGAGTATTATGCTACAGGTCAATGGCGTCAGTCTGCAATATGGAAGCAAAAAACTTTTCGAGGACGTCAATTTAAAATTCACCAAGGGCAACTGCTACGGCATCATCGGCGCAAACGGCGCGGGCAAATCCACCTTTTTGAAGGTCCTCTCGGGAGAGATCGAGCCGCAGAAGGGGGAGGTCGTCCTCGACAGGAACGAGCGTATGTCCGTCCTTGCCCAGAATCAGAACAAATACGACGGCGAGACCGTTCTCCGCACCGTCATGCTCGGGCATAAGCGTCTTGTCGAGATCATGGACGAAAAGGACGCACTCTATTTGAAGCCCGACTTTTCGGATGCGGACGGGGAGCGGGCGGCGGTGCTCGAGAGCGAGTTCGCAGAGCTCGGCGGCTGGGAGGCGGAGAGCGAGGCGGAGACGCTTCTGAACGAGCTCGATATCCCCGCCGAATTCCACTATATGACAATGGGGGAACTTGACGCGAAGAAAAAGGTCAAGGTGCTTTTGGCACAGGCCCTCTTCGGCGACCCCGACGTCCTGCTCCTCGACGAGCCCACCAACAATCTCGACCTCAAGACCACCCGCTGGCTCGAGAACTATCTCATGGACTTTGAGAACACCATCATCATCGTCTCTCACAACAGGCACTTTTTGAACAGGGTCTGCACGCACATCTGCGACGTCGACTTCGGCAAGATCAACCTCTTCCTCGGCAACTATGACTTTTGGTATCAGACCTCTCAGCTCATGGCCCGCCAGCAGAGGGACCAGAACAAGAAGGCCGAGCAGCGTGCGGCAGAGCTCAGGGACTTCATCGCAAGATTCTCCGCAAACGCCTCGAAATCCCGTCAGGCGACCTCGAGAAAGAAGGAACTCGAGAAGCTCACCATCTCCGACTTCAAGCCCTCGCTCAGAAAATACCCCTACATCGACTTCAAGTACGAGCGGGAGATCGGCAACGACATCCTCGAGGTCGAGGGGCTCACCAAAAAGGGATTTTTCGAGGACCTCAGCTTTACCGTGCAGAAGGGGGACAAGATCGGCATCCTTTGCGATAAATCGACGGCCGTCACCATGCTCTACGACATTCTGACGGGCAAGCAGGAGCCCGACAGCGGCACCGTCAAATGGGGCAAGACGATCTCCTGCTCCTACTATCCCCTCGACAACAGCGAGTTTTTCGACGGCTGCAGTCTCACCCTCGTGCAGTGGCTCTCGCAATTTTCAAAGGACCACTACGAGGAATACCTGCGCGGCTGGCTTGGCAGGATGCTCTTCTCGGGCGAGGAGGCTCTGAAGGAGGCGAGGGTCCTCTCGGGTGGAGAAAAAGTGAGATGCATGCTTGCGAAGATGATGCTCGAGGGAGGAAATTTCCTCATCCTCGACGAGCCCACCAACCATCTCGACCTCGAGAGCATCACCTCTCTCAACAACGGACTCTCCGCGTTTAAGGGCTGTATGCTTTTGACCTCGCACGATCAGGAGCTTATGAATACCGTCTGCAACCGCATCATCGTTCTCGACGGCACCAAGACCTTTGACAAGAAGGTCACCCTCGACGAATACATCGATCTCATGGGCTGACCCCTCGGCCACGGGAAACGGCCATATAACTTGCATTTTTTTGCGATTTTTTTGCAAAATAAGCAAAATATTTTGCTCCATACTCTTGCAATCTTCCAAATTTTGTTGTATACTGTAACAGAAAAGAGTTTTACGGAGGAAACGCAATGTTAATAGCGTTCTTGGCGATCGGCGGCGTCGTGGTCGGCGTCCTCGTCGCAAGCGTCATCGTGATGAGCGTCGCAAGATCCAAAAGCGATCGGACAGCGGAGCAACCCGCCGCGCCAGCCCCTCAGCCTGCCGCGGAAAAGCCCGCAGAGGAGCCCCGCGCCGAGGCCGCGGAGCCTCAGCCCGAGCCTGAGCCTCAGCCTGAGCCTGAGCCTGAGCCTCAGCCCGAGCCTGAGCCTCAGCCTGAGCCCGAGCCCGAAGAAGAGCTTGAGGAAGAGGAGCCTGAGGAGTCCGAGGATGAGGACGATGAGGAGGAAGGCGAGGAGGGCGAGGAGCCCGCAGAGGGGGAGACTGAGGTCCCGCCCGTCGTTTTGCCCGTCGAGGGGGGGAGCGAGACCGGTCCCGAGAACTACGACCCCCGCAGTAAGTTCGTCTATGTCAGAGAGATGCCCAGGGAGATGCGCATCGCGCTCGGTCTTACCGATCTTGCCCTCAACAATGTCCTCTACAGGGTCACCTATTCCTACTCCTTCAATGCCCGTCTCGCGCTTGCGGACGACAAGACGAGGGGCTTCTATCAGGAGCTTCTCGAGGAGATCTCGCATTACAAGAAAATGAAGGTCCGCAGCAGCCGCCGTCAGCTTCGCGTCGGCATCGGCCGCGACAGGATCGGAATCTTCTACTTCAAGGGGACAAAGCTCTGCATCGCCCTCGCCATTTCGCATGAGGAGGCCGACTACGAGGCTCTCAAGATCGAGGATATCTCCGAGAAGGCCCGCTTCGAGCAGACGCCCGCCATGCTCCGTCTCACCTCGGGGCTCAAGTGCAGGAGGGCAAAGGCTCTCATCGCGCAGATCGCGGAGAAATACGGCCTCGAGCGCAGAGAGGAGGGCTCTCCCGTGCCCGCGCTTCCCTCGGAGACCCGCGAGGAGATGTACCTTTCGCAGGAGATCAAGATCTTCGCCCGTCCTGCGGATAAGCTTCCTCCGCAGTGGAACAAATAATTTCCTTCGGCAAGGATGGCCGTCCCGTCACGGGGCGGTCTTTTTTGTCGCTGCGTTCGGCATAAATTTTTATTTTTTCCGAAAAAAATCGGCCAATACCGTTGAAAATTTTCTCAAAGGATGTTATACTGTATTTTGACATTCTATGCACTCTCTCTGCAGCTCCCTGCGGGGAGGGATCGGAGGCAACGTGAACGGAGTCGGCCGCGGAAGCGAAGAAAAACAGGATAAAAACAAATCAAAGCTCGCGACCCGCGAGACGGTGGGAATGACCTTCCTGCTGTTCGGCGGTTTGCTCTTTCTCATCGTGGCAACGGGGCAGCTCCTCTTCGGAGACGTCGGCAGGGCCATCACCGCGTTCTTTCTCGGATTCGCGGGCTTTTACGTGTACTTTCTGCTCCTCGCCTTCATCTATCTCGGGATCTTCTTGGTCTCGGGGAAAAAGCTTCTCCCCAAGGGCTGGACGCTGAGGATCGTTCTCCTCGTGACGGCCGTCTTTTTCATCGTGCATACGGCGACTGCGGAACGCTTTTTTGTCGACCCCGTGACCTCGGGCGCGACAGGCTTCGGGGCATACATCTCGGGCTGCTTCCACGCCGCAAGCGAGCGCGCCGCAGACGGCACGGGCGGGGGCTTCCTGATCGGCCTCATCTGCTATCCCGTGCGCTTTCTGTTTCAGGCGGCGGGGGCGTATGTGATCTTCGCCCTGCTCCTTGCCGCCGCGATCTGGTTCACACTTCTGAAGACCCCGCTCAAACGGTATCTTCTCCCCGGTGCAAAAAATAAGGAGACGCAGAAAAAGGAGGCAGAGCCCATCGCCTTTGATGACATCCCCGCTCCCGACCGCACCCCGATGCCCGATCCCGCCGTCTCGGAGCCCGCAGGCGAGAGAGAGGCCTTTCCCGCCTCCGCAGCGTCCACATCGGCGTCTACGGCAGCCTATTCCACGCCATCCCATGAGAGTACACCGCGCTCCTTCTACGGCGCACGGCAGATGGATGAAAGGGAGAGGGGGAGGTCCATTCTCTTTTCGGGCGACCCCGCCGCAAATTACAGGGAAAATCTCATCTACAGCGAGGATTCCCGCTTCAATACCCGGCCCCGCCGCTCCAGCGTTCTCCCCAAGGAGAACTATTCGGATAGCTATGCCAAGGACCCTCAGCTTCCCGACACCCGGCTTCCCCGCCGAGTGACGGAGGAAAAGCCCGCGGCAGACAGCGGGTATACCTTCCCGATAGCAGACGAAAATTACCCGCAGAAGCCCACCTTCCGCGCACCCATCGAGCGGGTCGAGGCGAGGGACCGCTACGCAAACGACATCCCCGTCACGCCCGAACAGCCCGCCGAGCCCGTCTTCCCGCCCCTTCCCGAGACGCCCTTCGCTCCACGCCGAGGTCGGCGCGTACGCCGCGAAAGCAGGGACGGATATTGTG
>CANQWI010000026.1 GCA_947627515.1 uncultured Clostridia bacterium | reverse complement strand
CCAAGAAAATTTTGCGTCAAGAGTTATCAACTCTTGACAGAACTGCAAAATTTTCCCCTACAAGGGGAGCCGAGAATTAGGTGATGGTTCGACTACGCTCACCATGACCGATTGGGAATGAACCCCCACCCCTACCCTGCCCCCTTAGAAAGGGGGCGGGCGAGAGGAAGAATGCCATTAGAATGGCCCGTAGAGAACAAGCCCTTATTCTTATTCTCCCAACCATAATTTTTAATTTTAAATTTTAAATTTATAATTCAATATCTCACTTTCCCTTGACTCTTGCGATGTCCACGTTGTCCTTCTTGCGGTCGGAGAGGGCCTTTACGGGGTGCTCCTTGTTCTGAATGCGGTAATCGTACTTGAACGCCGCAATGGCCTTGTCGATGACGATATGGGTGCCGACCGTCTTGGGGTCGCCGTTGATCTTGGCATTGTAACCGAAATAGCGGAACTTATCGGGAACCTTGTCGAGCTCCTCCCAGCCCTCCTCGACGGCGGTAAGCCGAACGCTCTTCAAAATTTCACGCACATACTCCTTTTGCGAACGGAACTTCAGAAGTTCGGGGAACTCACCGCCCTCGGGCAATACCTGCTGCCAGACCTTTCCCTCATACGTCCTCAAAAGGTCTGCCGCCTCATGCAAATGCGCGACCTCCTCCTCGAAGTGCATCTCCCAGATCTTCTTGATCCGCTCGTCCTTCTCATCCTCATAGCAGGAATAATAGAGATATGCTTCGGTATATTCATTCATGAGCAGGCATTCAAACGGCGTCGCGGTGGGGTCCTTGAGGCAGCCGTAGCCCGTGACGTGCTGTTCCTCGATCATGGCGATCTCGTTGTAGAGCTTTCTGCCGAGGGGCGAAGCATAGAGATTGGCGACGTTCATATAGAAATTCATCGTCTGCTGTTCTGCCGCCGTGATGATATTGACATTGAGCTTGGTCTTGAGGTCGTTCAAATAGTTATTGAGGTAGAAATTGACGTCGTCGTGGGGGTGGCGGTACTCCGCGACGGTCGGGCGGCCCGGCATGATCTCCGTGTAGTCGCCTACAAGCTTCTTCGGATCCCCCGCCTTTTCGAGCTCCATGAGGTCAGAATAGCGATATAAGTGGTCAAAATCCTCCAAAAGGGCAAAGTCGAGCTGCTTCTTGACGTAGGAATTTTTCTCGGTGACGGCGAGATTGGCCGTGAGGTCGACGGCAAGCTGTTCGTAGCCGATGGTGTGCTCGATGATGCTCTCGTTGGCGGGCTTTAAAGAGGCCACACGCTTTTGCTGGATCTGCTCCCCCCTGCGCATATAGGCGAGGCGGCGTCTTACGTCGTTATTTGCACACATGCGCGTGAACGAATTGGAGAGGCGCACGCTCTCAAACTCCGTACCCGACATCAGAATGACCCTAAGTCGCGTGTAGGGATCGACCTCGTTCTTGTTGTAGGGCTTGACGAGCACATTCTTCCAAGTGGTGAAAATCTTGTCCGCCTTTTGCGGCTTCAATGCAAACGGATCCATAGGAACCTCCTTGCGTTTTTTATGCACTTTCGCAAAAAGAAGTATTCCTGCGATTGCAAATTGCCGAAAAAGTTGTTATAATAGAAAAAAAGAGAACACCTTGGCGCCCCTCTTAGGGGAGCTGGCGCCGTAGGCGACTGAGGGGTTTTGAACCCCTTTCCCCCTACGGGGTAATTCCCCTAAAAGGGGCAGCAAGGTGATGTCCTCATCCCGAGCGAAGCGAGTGGATCTCGTAAACCCACGGGAGCGTTTAGCGGCGTCATGCTGAGAACGGGAGTACAACGCAGTCTACGGAACCTCACCCGAAGCATCTCGCCGCATGCTCTACGGAAGCATTCTGATAACATCATCCTGAGCCGACGCCGTCCTTGCGTCGTGTCGAAGGATCACCGCAGCAAAGAAATAAGGTGATGGTTCGACAGGGCTCACCATGACGTAATCAGAACGGTGGATGGAAGGCCTACGCAGAGCAAAAAAGGAGTATTTATGATCGGTTGCGTCATTGCCATGGACAAAGAAGCGGAGCTGCTGCTTTCTTCTATGAAAATCAAAAAAACGCAGAATATATGCGGAAAAACGACATATTTCGGCAACGCGTTCGGGCACGAAATTGCCCTTGTCTACTCCAAGGAGGGCAAAGTAAACGCCGCCGCGGGAGCATGTGCCGCACTGCAAGCCGGAGTGGACCGCATTCTCAATTTCGGCGTCGCGGGCGGGCTTCACAAAAACACAGAAGTCGGCAAGCTCTACCTCATTGAAAGGGCCGTGCAATACGACTTTGACCTGCATCAGCTCTCGGGCAAGGAGGTCGGCACCCTTCCCGATGAAGCGGAGAATTTTTTGCCACTCTACTGTCCCGCTCTTCCGTATGAACGCCGCGCACTCGGCACGGGGGACAGGTTCAACGATTCTCCCGCCGACCACGCGCTGCTATTGAGGCTCGGGTGCGATATCCGCGAGATGGAGGGCGGCGCGATCGCACAGGTGTGCAAATATGCAGGCGTGCCCTTTGCGTCGGTGAAGGCCATCTCGGACGTGTACGGATCGGGGCTGACGACCGAGCAATTTAGGAAAAACTGCGCCCTCGCCCTTCAGAGCCTCAAGTCAGAGCTCAAAAATATTTTAGACGCGATGGAGTGAGCATATGGAAAGGATCCCCTCGTTTCAGAAAAATCACGACCTGCTGCAGGTCGGGCTGCACATGTCGGAGCCAAAAAACGGCGTGACGACCTTTGACCTGAGGTTCAAAAAACCCAACGCGGGCGACTACATCACGCCCGACGCCCTGCATTCCATCGAGCACATGCTGGCGACGGTGCTAAGAAACAGCCGCGATAGGGACAACATCGTCTACTTCGGCCCCATGGGTTGTCGGACGAGGTTTTATCTTCTCACGACAAATCTCGACTATGCGGAGGTTTTGATGCTTCTCAAGGAGTGCATTCCCGTTGCGATTTCTCTTTCCGAGGTCCCGGGCGCAAGGCGTGAGGAATGCGGGAATTATCTCGCGCACGACCTCGACGGCGCAAAACGCGAACTTATGACGTATTTGGAAGTGTTGCGGGGATTCGGGGCATAGCCTCTGCGCTCAGAATGAGCGCGCGGAGCACACAAACAAAAAAAGGAGGACTTATGGTCGATTTAGGCGATTGGAAGGAGCCACTGGCGCCGCTCTTTCAAGATGAACGGTACAAAAAAATACGGGAATTTCTCAAGTACGAATATTCCCATTATATCGTCTATCCCGACATGTACGACATCTACAACTGCTTCCGCTATACGCCGTACAGCGGGGTCAAGGCCGTGCTGCTCGGGCAGGACCCCTACCACAACGAGGGGCAGGCGCACGGGCTGTGTTTTTCGGTGAAGGACGGCGTTCCCAAGCCTCCGTCTCTCGAGAATATGTTAAAAGAGCTGAAAGATGATTTGGGCTTTCCCCCGCCGAAGAGCGGAAATCTCACAAAGTGGGCGAAGGAGGGCGTGCTCCTTCTCAACACCGCCCTCACCGTCCGCGAGCACATGGCGAATTCCCATGCAAACTGCGGCTGGAGCTGGTTTACGGACGCCGTGATCGAACTCATCTCCCGCGAAAAAGAGCACATAGTGTTCATTTTATGGGGCGGCAACGCACGGAGGAAGAAGTCACTCATCGATGAGAGCAAGCACTGCATTCTCGAGGCGCCGCACCCTTCTCCCCTCTCCGCCTATAACGGATTTTTTGGCTGCCGACATTACTCCAAGGCGAATGAATACCTCATCTCCCAGGGCATCTCCCCCATCGATTGGAATTTGAATGATTAAAAATATATACAAAATGCCGCCCGCGGACTTCCGCGGGCGGCATATTTTACAGAAAATTTCAACTCAAACCTCAAATATGCCGTCCCGACCCTTGCTCCCGTTGTGCACATAGTAGGCGGCAAAGTTCCCCGTCCAATATTTCAGATTGAGGGCGAAGGCGGACCGCTCGGTCGGGGATGCGACCACGGGGAGAAGATCATCCGTCGCCATATAGAGCGGGAGATGGGGACGGTAGACCATGATACAGCTCGCATACACTTCCCTGCCGTTCGTGACCACGTCGCTCAGCCGTCTGTTGGTGAAAAATGCGCTCTCATTGCGCAAAAAGTTTCCCTCTTTCCCCCGATAGAGCCGATCGGCGATGTATTTGAGCTCGAGCGGGTCGCCGTCGAAATAGGCGTCGGGGCTATATAAGATCACAGCGGGAACGGTAAGCATGTCGATGCGTTGGTTCTGATAGAGCGTTTGATTTGCCTGCACGATACAGCCCCAAACCACTTTTCCGCCGCTGAGAACGCCGAAATCGGACACACAGGCCGAGCCTGCAAAGGGACGAATGAAGAATTGGTTGGACGCAGGGTCCTTCTCCGCCGCATACGCCTCGCGCATGGCTACGATCTCTGCCGCAAAATCGGAGATGTCCGTCTCGGGAAGGGAAGAATATTTTTGGAATCTCTCCTTGAGTTCCTGATTCGGACGTGTGGTAATGAAGTACCCCACGGGCAAAAGCACAACGGCGGCCACGGCCACCGGAATGCCCGACCAAAGCAGGGCGGGGATTTCCTGATCGTCGGAAGATTTCAACCCGAAATAGAGGATGAGGAGCACGGCCGCAACCACGAGCAGCGCTCCGCCGATGAGATACATGCAGAGACCGAGTTTTCTGTTTTTCATATACATTCCTCCGAAATGCTTATCAATATTATGATATTTTTGTCCCTCCCTGTCAAGTAGTTTCACAAAAATTGACGAAATATTGAGTAAAATTTTATCGGGAACGCCCCCGCGTCATTCTGAGAACGTGAGAAGGACGAAAGGACGGGACTTGACCCGAAGAATCTCGCGGGGCGTATTCGGACTGCGGTCGTTGCCCACCCCTACCCCCCTCCTCGGGAGGGGGCATGACCGCGTTCGGCTTCCGTTGGTTTTATGGGATCCTTCCCCTTCGACTACGAGGTCAGAATGAACACGTCTCGCACAATTATCTTTCTATGGTTGAATTTAGTTGCATTTCATATAAAAATGTGGTAACATAACGGCAATCATGGAAGAAGAAATCAAAGATACCGCCGAAGAAACGACGGAACCCGAGCAGGCAGCGGAGATCGGCCTTGCGCCGAATACGAACGAAATTCCGACGTCCGAGCCCGAAAACCCTGTTCCCGAGAGTGAAAATTCCTCCGCTCCCGAGGCCGAAAAACCTGTTCCGAAGGAGAGCAAGGGGAAAATTTTTCTCGGCTATCTCAAAAAGTTTGCAAACCGCTACTTCATCACGGCGTTTGCGGGAATGGCGAACGGCCTCTTCTGCACGCTCATTGCGGGGACGATCATCTGTCAGCTCGCCCGCATCTTCGGAAACGGCAGCTCGGAGAATGAAATTCTCAACTTATGTTACCGTTTCTTGAACGGGATCGGCACGTTCGCCAAGGTCATGATGGGTGCGGGGATCGGCGTCGGGATCGCCTACGCGCTCAAGAGCTCCAAAATGGCCCTTGCGTGCAGTGTGGCGGTCGGGATCTTTGCCGCCAACGCCCCCCAGTTCATCTCCTATGTACAGGGAGAGGCACAGCTCTCCTCCTCCGTTCTCATCGGGACGGGCAACCCCATCACCTGCTACCTCGCTGTCGTCGTAGCGGCTGAATTCGGCACCTATGTGACGGGAAAGACCAAGCTCGACATTCTCATCGTGCCCCTCGTGAGCCTCATCGCGGGCGGGTCGGTCGCGGCCATATTCGGCACCCCCGTCGAGTGGCTGATGGAAAAAATCGGCGCGGGCATCAATGCGGCGACCGAGCTTCAGCCCTTCCTCATGGGTCTCATCATCTCGGCGGCAATGGGGCTTCTTCTCACCCTTCCCACCTCGAGTGCAGCCATCGGCATTTCAATCGGACTCAAGGGCATCGCCGCGGGGGCGGGCGTCGCGGGCTGCTGTGCGCATATGATCGGGTTTGCAGTTGCAAGCTTCCGCGAGAATAAATTCTCAGGCCTCCTCGCGCAGGGGCTCGGGACCTCCATGCTGCAGATCCCCAATCTCAAAAACCCGTGGATCCTGCTCCCCGCGGTCGTGTCGTCGCTCGTCGTCGGACCGATCTCCACCTGTCTTTTCAAGCTGCAGGCGACGGCGGTCGGTGCGGGCATGGGAACGGCGGGGCTCGTCGGCGTCATTGATATGATCGGTGCCTCCGCGGGCGTCATTCCCACGGTAAATCTCGTATTCGGCGTGATCCTCGTCTGCTTTGTGCTCCCCGCGACGATCTCCCTTTTGGTGAGCGAGCTGTTGAGGCGGCTCCACCGCATCAAACCGGGCGATATGAAAGTCGAGCTTTGACCCTACGACTGAAAGTCAAAGAGCTCATTTGGCGTGATATCCAGATATCGGCAGAGCTCCTTGATCTGCGCGTAATTCAATTCGAAGACGCCGTTTTCAAATCGGCTGTACTGCTGTTGCGTCATGAGCATGTGTGACGCAACTTCTTTTTGCGTAAGTTTTAAGCTCCTCCGCGCCTGCTTCAGATTTTCTCCCACGATCTTACTCAGTTCCATATTAAAATTATCGCCACAAAGTGATGTAAAATGCTTGACATACATCACTTTATGATGTAATATGGATGGAGAAAAAAATCGGAGGAGAATTTTATGAAAAGAAGACTTTTGCTCGGCCTTGCAACACTTTCCGCGGTCTGCCTTGCCCTCGGGCTTGCGGCGTGCGGAGACGCGGGAGAGGGGCATACCCACAAGGGGACGTTCAGCTCGGACGCGGACGTCCATCACAAGGTCTGCACCGAATGCGGCGAGACCTTTGCCGAGGGAGACCATGTCTACAGCGGCAGCAACACCTGCACGGAGTGCGGCTACACCATCCCCGAGACAGCGGGGCTCGAATACGAGCTTGACGAGGAGACGGACACCTACGCTGTGACGGGCATCGGCACCGCGGGAGATGCGGACAAGGTCTATATCCCCGCCTATCATGACGGAAAGGCGGTGACCAAGCTCTGCGAATCCTTCAGTGGATACGATTTCGAAGAGCTCTATATCCCCTCAACGGTGGTGAATATCGAATGCGCGATCACGTACCGCAATTCCTTAAAAGGGCTCAAGGTCCCCGACAGCGTTACCGAGCTTTGGGGAGTCGCAGGGAATGACGCGCTTGAAAGCGTCACCTTCGGGAAAAACAGCAGGCTCGAAAGGGTCGGACAGGGCTCCCTATCCTATTGCCCCGCGCTCACCTCTGTCAACCTTCCCGACACCGTCAGGCTCATCGAGGGCCACACCTTTGAAGAGAGCAAAATATATACCGATAAAAGCTTCTGGACGGACGGCCTTCTCTATGTCGGCAACCATTTGATCGCCACAGATGAGACGGTCTCGGGCAGGCTTGTCCTTCGCGAGGGGACCAGGACGGTCGCAGAGGGCGCATTTCCCAGCGATGAAGGGATCACGGAGATCGTCATGCCCGAAAGCCTCGTCGCGCTCCATGATTTTGCAGGAAAGGCGATCAGGTCCATCAGCTTCCCCAAAAATTTAGAGCTCATCGGCGTGAACGCCTTCAATTATATCGAGGATCTCGATCACATCACCGTAGAGAGCGGGAATACCTTTTTCAATGACGGGAACGGCTCGGATTGCCTCATCGAGACGGCGACGAACGCCCTTCTCCTCGGCTCCAACAACGGAAGGATCCCCGAGGGCGTCAAGAAGATCGACAGGTCTGCCTTCTACGGCTGCCGTTCGCTCACGAGCGTCGTCATTCCCGCAAGCTGCACCGTGCTCGACGCCCCCTTCATGCACTGCACCGCACTCGAGAGCATCGAGGTCGCCGAGGGCAACCCCGTCTATCAGAGCAGCGGGAATTGCGTGTTTGAAAGGGAGAGCAAAAAACTTTGCATCGGCTGCAAGACGAGCGTGATCCCGACGGACGGAAGCGTGACGAGCATCGGGCAGTCTGCCTTCTTTGGCTGTGATTTTGAGACCTTCACGGTTCCGAGCGTCGTGACAAAAATGGAGCAGTGGGCGTTTGCGTACTGCGATAACCTCCAAACGATCGTCGTCGAGGAGGGCGTCAAGGAGATCGCGGAGATGGCGTTTTGTGAATGCCCCGCACTCACGAGCGTGGAGATCCCCGCAAGCGTGACAGAGATCGAGGCGATGTTCTATCGTTGCGAGGCATTGACGCAGATCAAATACGGCGGGACGATGGACGATTGGAAAAATAAGGTGGGCAGAAAATATTTAGGCGTCAGGGGCTACAGCGTGGTGTGCACGAACGGCACCATCCCCGCCGAGGAAACACGATCCTGAGCCCATAGGCACGGGGTTAAGCCCTCATTCCGAGCCCCACAGGGGCGAGTGAATCTCATTTCTAAATACGGAGTCCGTGGGGTGGCGGCGTCATGCTGAGCAGGGAAGAAAAAACAGGGTCTACGGAGGGTCCGAAGCATCTCGCCGCACCTTTCTACGGAAGCAATCCAAATACGTCATGGTGAGCTCCGTCGAACCATCACCTTATTTTTTGCTGCGGTGACCCTTCGACTGCGCTACTTCGCACCAAGGGCGGTGCTCGTGCCGCGCTTAGTCACAAATAGAATGCGCGCGGGGCAGGTTAATTCGCCGTTCTTCATCCCACCCGCCTGTTCAGAATGACGCGGCGGTCCCCTTGCTGCCCCTGTAGGGGAAGTGGCCTTCAGGCCAAAGGGGTTTCAAAACCCCTCAGTCGCATAATGCGACAGCTTCTCATGCGGGTAGAGTCCCGCATTCGGTCAGCATTTGCCCGTGCATATGGGCAAATGCCAAGAAAATTTTGCGTCAAGAGTTATCAACTCTTGACAGAACTGCAAAATTTTCCCCTATAAAGGGAGCCGAGAATAAGGTGGGGCGTGATTAGAATGACACCCCCTCCCCTACCCCTCCCCCTCAAAAAGGGGGAGGGGTAGGGGAGGGGGCCCGTGGGTTTTGATGAGATCCACTCGGCTGTGCCTACTTCGCACCAAGGGCGGTGCTCGTGCCGCGCTTAGTCACAATTAGAATGCGCACGGGGCGGGATGAGGTGAGAACCCCCTCAGTCACGCAAGGAGGCGTGACTGAGGGGGTGCCATTTTAATAATATATTACCACAATTTTAAATTTTTAATTTTAAATTTTCAATTTCAAAGCTTGCGGCGGGCAGAGCCCGCCGCAAGCCATATTCTTTTGGTTTTTACACGTTGAAACGGAAGAGAACGACGTCGCCGTCCTTCATCACATAGTCCTTGCCCTCGGAGCGGACCTTGCCCCTTTCACGGGCACCCGCGAGCCCGCCGCACTCGAGAAGGGTCTCCCAATCGACGACTTCGGCGCGGATAAAGCCCTTTTCGAAGTCCGTATGGATCTTCCCCGCCGCCTGCGGTGCCTTGGTGCCGTTTACGATCGTCCATGCACGCGTCTCCTTCTCCCCCGCCGTCAGATAGGAAATGAGGCCGAGAAGGGCATAGGAGGCCTTGATGAGCTTGTTGAGCCCGCTCTCCTTGAGGCCGAAATCCTCCAAAAAGACCGCGGCGTCCTCGGGGTCCATCTCGGCGAGCTCCTCCTCCGTCTTGGCGCAGACGACAATGACGCCCGAATTGTGCTTTTTTGCATACTCCTTCACCTTTACGACGAGGGGAAGGCTGTCCTCCTCGCTCCCCATGTCCTTCTCTGCGATGTTGGCGCAGTAAATGACGGGCTTTGCGGAGAGCAGGAAGAGGTTGTCGAGCAGAGGCCGCTCGTCCTCATTGACGGGAAGGGTGCTTGCGGGCTCCTCATTCTCGAGATGGGCCATGAGCCTTTCGAGAAAGGCAAGCTCCGCGGCCGCAGCCTTGTCCGCACCGCCGCGGGCGGCGTTCCTGATGCGGTCCTGCCGCTTTTGCACGGCCTCGATGTCGGCGAGGATGAGCTCTAAATTGATGGTCGTGATGTCGCGGACGGGGTCGACGGAATCCTCGACGTGGGTGACATTCTCGTCCTCAAAGCAGCGGACGACGTGCACGATGGCGTCGCACTCGCGGATGTGCGAGAGGAACTTGTTGCCGAGCCCCTCGCCGCGGCTGGCCCCCTTGACGAGGCCCGCGATGTCCACAAATTCGACGACGGCGGGCGTCACTTTTTTGCTACTGTAGAGGGCGGCAAGCTTCTCGAGCCGCTCATCGGGCACCGCGACGACGCCCACATTGGGCTCGATGGTGCAGAAGGGGTAATTGGCCATTTCCGCGCCTGCATGGGTGATGGCATTGAACAGGGTGGACTTGCCGACGTTGGGCAGTCCCACAACTCCGAGCTTCATACTTTTCTCCGTGGTTCTTTCTTCCCCAATTATAAAACATTTTCTCGCAAACGGCAAGTCTTTCGGTTGATTAAAACGCAAAAATATGGTAAAATACTTCGGAAAAGGAGTTCTCTATGGATTACAGAGCCTACATTGCGGAAAAGCTGAATATCGAAGGGCTGGCGCGGGAGGAGCTGAGGGACCTCATCGCCGTCCCGCCCGATACCTCCCTCGGCGACTACGCCCTCCCCTGCTTCAAGCTTGCAAAAATCCTACACAGGTCCCCCGCCCTGATCGCGGAAGAACTTGCCGCGGGCTTCCAGACGGACGCGGTCATATCCTCCGTCACGGCGGTCAACGGGTACCTCAATTTCAAGGTTGACCGCCTGCAACTTCTTGAGACATTTTGCAAGGAATTTACCGCCGCGGAGGAAAAATGCGGCTATGGGTCCTCGGACATGGGTGCGGGAAAAACCGTCTGCATCGATTATTCCTCGGTCAACATCGCCAAGCCATTTCACATCGGCCACCTCTCGACGACGGTGCTCGGCGGGGCACTCTACCGCATCTACGGCTACCTCGGCTACAACGTCGTCGGCATCAACCATCTCGGCGACTACGGGACGCAGTTTGGCAAGCTCATCTCCGCCTACAAGCGTTGGGGAAAAATGGAGGAGGTCGAAAAAGGCGGCATCCATGCGATCAACGACCTCTACGTCCGCTTCAACAGCGAGGCGACGGAGGAGATGGAAGCAGAGGCAAGGGAATACTTCCGTCTCATCGAGAGCGGGGACAGGGAGGCGAACGAGCTCTTCAGCTGGTTCAAATCGCTGACCCTTTCCTATGTGGAAAAAATATACGACCGTCTGCACATCAAATTCGACAGCTACCTCGGCGAGAGCTTTTACATCGATAAGATCCCCGCGGTCGTGGAGACGCTGCGGGAGAAGGGTCTTCTCGTCGAAAGTCAGGGGGCGCAGGTGGTCGACCTCGAGCCCTTCGGCATGCCCCCCTTCATCGTGCTCCGCTCGGACGGGGCGTCCCTCTATGCGACGCGGGATCTTGCCGCCGCCCTCTACCGTAAGCAGACGTACGACTTTGCGAAATGCCTGTATGTCGTCGCCTATCAGCAGAATCTGCACTTTATGCAGCTCTTTAAAGTGTTAGAGCTCATGGGGATGCCGTGGGCAAGGGATATGGTGCATGTCGCCTACGGCATGGTCTCCCTCGAGGATGGGGCGATGTCGACGCGGAAGGGCAAGGTGGTCTGGCTCGAGGACGTCATTTCCCGCAGCATCGAGAAGGCGGCCTCCATCCTCGCGGAGAAGAATCCCGCCCTCGCAGGCAGAGAGGACATCGCGGAGGAGGTAGGCGTCGGCGCGGTCATCTTCGGGGCACTCTACAACAATAAGATCAAGGACATCGTCTTTTCCTACGATAAGGCCCTCAACTTTGACGGCGAAACGAGCGTATATGTGCAATATACCTGTGCCCGCGCCGCGTCCGTGCTTGAAAGACTTAAGGACACTCCTCTTTGGAACGGTGAGGCGGTCTCGCCCAATGAACGGGAGTTCGAGCTTGTCAAGGTGCTTTCGGCCTTCCCCGACACCGTCCGTGCGGCCGCAGAGGCGTACGAGCCCAGCATGATCGCCCGCTGGTGCGTGGACGCCGCGCAGGTCTTTAACAAATTCTACATCGATTGCAGGATCGTGAACGCGGAGACGGAGGAGCTACGGCGGCTGCGCAAAACGCTAACCGAGGCGACGAGCCGCACGCTCAGGCGGGCGCTCGGGCTCCTCGGTATCGGCGTCCCGGAGAAGATGTGATGAAAAGCGCGGTGAGGGCGGTCCTTTTCGACCTCGACGGCACCCTTCTCGACACCCTGCCCGATCTCCATGCCTGCGTCAACACCGTCATGGCGGCGCATGGCTACCCTGCCGTTTCGCTTGAGGAAACGCGCGAAGCGATCGGCAACGGGGCAAGGAGGCTCATGGAGAGGTTGCTCCCGAAGGGGGCCCCGCTCGAGGAGCGGCTCGCGGAATTTCGCAGCATATATGCCGAAAACAGCTGTGCACTGACGCAGGTGTACGACGGGGCAAGGGAGACCTGCGAGGAGCTCAAGCGTTTGGGCTGCAGGCTCGGCGTCATTACCAACAAGCCGCATGAGGCCACGGTGCGGGTGATAAAGAGGTATTTCCCCTCGGATATATTCGATTTTGTCGCGGGGGACAGCGGCGATTTTCCCGTAAAGCCCGATCCCTCCCTCGCGCGGTACGCCATGCTCTCCCTTCGGGTGAGTCCGGCGGAAACGCTGTTTGCGGGCGACGGCGAGACAGATTTTCTGACGGCGAAAAATGCCGGCATGCGTCCCCTCTCCGTGCTTTGGGGCTACCGCACAAAGGAGCAGCTCCTCGCTGTCGGCGCAAGCGAGTTTGTCGAGCGATTTGACGAGATTTTGCGCTATATCTGAGCTTTTTCCGCACACAGCGCGGGAGAAAAAGCATTTTATTACAAAAAAACAGGAGCGTTTGAATGCTCCTGCTTTTTCTTTTGTGCTTCCTATGTAGAAAGCTTATTTTCCGAAGTAACGCTTGAGAAGGCCCTTGAAGCCTGCGCCGTGGCGGGCCTCGTCCTTTGCCATCTCGTGGACGGTGTCGTGGATCGCGTCATAGCCGAGCTCCTTTGCGCGCTTTGCGAGCTTGAGCTTGCCCTCGCAGGCTCCCGCCTCTGCCGCGGCTCTGAGCTCGAGATTCTTCTTGGTGGAGGGGGTCACGACCTCGCCCAGAAGCTCCGCGAATTTGCTTGCGTGGTCTGCCTCCTCATAGGCATACCGCTTGTAGGCCTCGGCGATCTCGGGGTAGCCCTCACGCTCGGCGACCCTTGCCATGGCGAGGTACATCCCGACCTCACAGCATTCGCCGTTGAAGTTGGCGCGGAGGCCGTCCATGACCTCCTTGTCCTCGACAACGCCGTCGCCGACGTGGTGCTCGCATGCAAAGCCCTCTTCCTCGATGGGCTCGAACTTCTTCGCATGGCAGACGGGGCATTCGGTGACATCATCCTCTACGATCTCGCCGCAGATTGCACATCTTTTCATACCTGTATCTCCTTAAAAAATTGATTTCGTAACGATATTATAGCATAGCCCTTCGAAAATTTCAATGGGGAATGCAAAAATTTTTTTCCATTCCTCAGCCCAAAATCAGAACGGAGAGGCCGCAGAAGATAATGAGGGAGACGGCGTCGACGATGGTCGTGATAAAGGGCGAGGCGACGGCGGCGGGGTCGAGCTTGCACTTCTTGACGAGAAGGGGCAGAAGGCAGCCGACCGTCTTTGCAACGACGACCGTGCAGAAGAGGGCGAGGGAGACGATGAGGCATTTGTCCCACGTATAGTCCCTGTTCCCGGGCATAAAGGTACCGAAGAGCAGGTTGTCGATGAGCATGAGCTTTGCAAAGCAGGCCACCGCGAGGGTGGAGGCAAGGAGGACGCCCGCGCCGAGCTCCTTTAACAGGATGCGGCCCGTGTCCTTTGTCGTCACCTCGCCGAGCGCGAGGGAGCGGATGATCGTGACGGAGGCCTGCGAGCCCGAGTTCCCGCCCGTATCCATCAGCATGGGGATGCAGGCGAAGAGGACGGGGCTGATCGTGTTGAGCTTGCCCTCGAAGATGTTGATGATGAGGCCCGTAAACGTCGCGGAGATCATGAGGATGAGCAGCCACGGCACACGGTTTTTATAGATGGAGAACACGCTCGTCTTTAAGTACGGCTTCTGCGCGGGGAGAATTGCGGCCATGCGCTCGATGTCCTCGGTGTTTTCCTGCTCAATGACGTCCATTGCGTCGTCGACGGTGACGATGCCGACGAGCCGCCGCTCATCATCCACGACGGGAATGGCGAGAAAGCCGTAGTCGGAGATCTTGCGGGCGGCCTCCTCCCTGTCGTCCCGCGTGTTGGCGTAAATGACGTTGTCCTCCATGATCTCGCCGATGAGAGCGTTCTTCTTGGCGAGCATGAGGTCCTTGGCAGTGACGAGGCCGATGAGCTTGTTGGAGGGATCCGTCACATAGCAGGTGTAGATGGTCTCCTTGTCGATGGCCGTCTCACGGATGCGGTCAAAGGCCTTTTCCACCGTCATATCGGGCAAGAAGCGGACATACTCGATGGTCATGATGGACCCGACGCTGTCCTTGGGATACTTTAAAAGCTCGTTGACATAGGAGCGCGTCTCGCTGTCGGCGAGGGCCAGAAGACGCTTGACGACGCTTGAGGGCATCTCCTCGATGAGGTCGACGGTATCGTCGAGGAAAAGCTCGCCCATGACCGCCTTGACCTCCTTATCGGACAGCTTTTTTAAAAGCTTCTCCTGCGTGTCGCTGTCGATCTCGACAAACATTTCCGCGGCGAGGTCCTTGGGCAGAATGCGGAACAGGACGGGCAGGTCCTCCTCCTTCGCGCTCTCGAATACCTCTGCAAGGTCGATCTCGTTCATGGAGGAGAGAAGGGGCTTTAAGACGGAGAACTTTCTCTCCTCGAGAAGGGCCAAAATTTCGTCCTCCTCCGCGATACGGCGGGCGACGGCCTCGGGCAGTTCCTCGATAATGTCGACGGTGTCGTCGACGGAGACGTCCTCCATGACCTCCTCGAGCTCATCATCGTGCAGTCCTTCGACGAGCCGCTGCTGGACGGGAGTATCGAGAAGAACGATGACCTCGGCGAGAAAGTCGCTCTCGAGTGCGCGGGCGAGCGGAACGAGCTGCTCCCCCGCTTCGGATAAAATTTTTGCCGCCTCCTCGGGAGAAAGCTCCCCCACGAGCTCGGCGGCGGCTGAAATGCTGTTCTGTGCAAGCAGATTTTTGATCTCATCTGTCATGGCTCCACCTCCGTTTTTTTGAAATTCGGGAATGAGAGCGCGGACGACAAGGCGGCCTCTGCTACCTTTGGCATGCCGAAAGGAACAGGGGCATCACGATGTTGTCCACGCAGCTACTTCGTCCTTTCATGGCATTACTCCTTTGATTTATTTCGAAGAATTTGTTTTTTCAAGGGCGAAAAAACAAATTCTTCGAGAGATTCGTTTTTGTATTTCAAAATTGCTTGATCAGCCGCGAACGGCGTATTTCATTCAAGCAATAAGGTTCCCGTAGGGTACCAAATAGGGTGCGCTGCCGCAAAAGCGTGGTTTTGCTCCGCGCAGTAATTTGGGATGAAGGGTATGGGTGGCGGCGTCATGCTGAGCAGGGAAGTAGGAACAGGGTCTACGGAGGGTCCGAAGCATCTCGCCGCGCCCTTCTACGGAAGCATTCCAAATACGTCATGGTGAGCCCCGTCGAACCATCACCACAATTTTTAATTTTTAATTCAGAATCCCCTCGCTGCCCCTGCCATCGAAGTGGCCTTCAGGCCGAAGGGGTTTCCCATTCCCGATCGCCCTACCCTGTTTATTATACGCGAGGGCGGGGAAAAAGTCAAATGTTTTCCGGAGCTTCGAGCGGAACAAAGCTCCCTTTTTCAAGGTCAAAAAGCCCCCTGTCGGTGAGCTTGAGTCTGGGGATCACGGGCAGTGCGAGGAAGGCAAGCGACATAAAGGGATCGAACCCCGGCCTTACGCCCGCTTCGAACGCGTGCGCCCTCAGCTCCGCGGTCCTTGAGACGACCTCCTCGGGGGGTGCCGAGCTCATCAGCCCCGCAATGTCGAGCGGGAAGACCTCCTCCCCTCTCTCTGTCACGAGGGCCATGCCGCCGCCCGCTTCCTTGAGAAGGGTCACGACCCGCGCCATCGCCCCGTCGTCGTCCCCCATCACAATGAGATTGTGACTGTCATGGGCGACCGTGATGCCGATTGCGCCCCCCTTCAGACCGAACCCCTTGACGAGGCCGAGGCCCATTCTGCCGCTTGCAAAGTGCCGCTCCACGACGGCAAGCTTTGTGAGCCCCGTCCCGCGCACATCGAGCTCGCCCGCCCTTACCGTGACAAGCTCCTCGTCCGTGTAGAGCGACTGCGGTGTCATGCGGATGGCGCGGACGCGCCCGCAGGTCACAATGCGAAAGTCCTCGGGAGAGACGTCCTTGACATGGACGGTCCCCTTGACGGCCTCGGGAAGGTACCGCTTCGTGCTGTCAAAGAGCACCCTTCCCTTCTCCGAAACGAGCACGCCCCGCTTCCAGACAGCAAAGACCTCGAAGTCCTTCAGATCATTTACGAGGACCATGTCCGCATAATAATTGGGAGCGATTGCGCCGACGCCTCGGACATGGTAGCACTCTGCGACGTTGATCGTGGACATGGGTATGGCAAATTTTACGGGAAGGCCTGCCTGCACGAGACGGGCGAGCGCGGCGTTGATGTGCCCCCGCGCGAGGTCCTCCGCATGCTTGTCGTCCGAGCAGACGAGGAAGCGGCGAAAGCTCGTCTCCGTCACCGCCTTGACCCCCTCCTCCACGGAATTGGTCGAGGAGCCGACGCGGATCTGCACATACATCCCGCGGGCGACCTTCTCTGCAAACTCCTCCGCGGTGAGACACTCGTGGTCCGTCGCAATGCCCCCCGCAAGGTAGGCGTTGAGCGCGTTGCCCCTGAGCTCGGGCGCGTGGCCGTCGACGATTTTCTGAAGCTCCTCTGCGGCCTCCAGCTTTTCCAGCGTTTCATCGTCACAGGCGAGCACACCGGGGTAATTCATCATCTCGCCGAGCCCGTTGAAGAGCTCCCGTCTGAGCTCCCGCGCAGTCTCCCTACCGCTCAGGGAGGCTCCGCTCGTCTCGAGGGGGGTCGCGGGCACACAGGACGGCAGCTGGAGCAGGACGTCGAGCGGCCTTACGCCGTGCACGGAGAGACGGTCAAACGCCTCCCTGACATACTCCGCGCCCGCAATGCCCGTGACATTGACGAGCTCATGCGGGTCGGCGACGATCGTGCCCGTCCCGTGCCGTACGGCGAGCGCGGCAAACGCCTCGGGAGAGAGCAGGCTGCTCTCCACATGGATGTGCGCATCGAGAAAGCTCGGCAAAAGGTAGCGGCCCCGTCCGTCGTACTCGGTCTTACCCTCGTACCTGCCGATGCCGACGATTTTGCCGTCCGCAATGCCGACGGTGCCGTGCTCGACCTCGCCCGTGAAGACGTTGAAGATGTTGACGTTTTTGATCGTGAGGTCGCATTGCTCGAGACCCAACGCGCAGTCGATAAGATGCTTCATGCCTTGATTATACCATAACCGCCGCACGCATTGCAAGCGGTCAGCGTAATCTCCTCGGATTTTCCTTCCCGATATCTGATGAAGTGGAAAAAATTGTGTAGCGGGGCAAGAATGAGGGGCTTACCCTTGGCTCCCCTATGAGGGGAGCCGAGAATAAGGCTGGGAATGATTGAGAATGACACCCCCTCAGTCACGGCAAGGGCAGCCGTGACAGCTTCTCATGCGGGTAGAGTCCCGCATTCGGTCAGCATTTGCCCGTGCATATGGGCAAATGCCAAGAAAA
>CANQWI010000025.1 GCA_947627515.1 uncultured Clostridia bacterium | reverse complement strand
GTTTTCCTCATAGGGAAGATAGTAATCCTCCTCCGTGCGCTCGATGCGTTTGGCCCCCCATGTGTCCATCAATTCCGCGATGAGCTCCATGGCATACCGCACGCGCCGCTCGTTTTTCATGCGGTACATGCAGGGCGTGTCCGTATAGGCAGAGTACTCCGAGACGTCCTCGACCTTGTATTTGCTCCCCTCCAGTGAGGCGGGGTCAAGGGGCAGATAGACGCAGAGCGTGCCGCCGCGGTAGCCGAGGCGGGCGACGATATTTTTTGCAAAACGGAAGCTCTCGCGCTTCCAGCTCATCCGCGCCTTTACCCTTTGATAGGAAAGCATGTCGTTTTTGAGCCTTGCGTACCACGCCTTCACCTCGTCGGTCGACTGAATGAGCCTTGCCGTAAAGCTCTTATTGTACCGCACCCCGTTCCCTGCGAAGGGTACTGAAAAGACGGCTGCAGGCTCCCCGGAGGCCGCGGGTGCCTCCTGCGGGAGCTCCGCGGGTGGCTCATGCGCCTCGGCGGGCGTCGGCGCCTCCTGCACGGGTGCCGGCGAGGCCGCATTCTCCCGTCCATGGCGTTTGACAGACACGGCAACAACAACAGTCATTGCGATGGCAACAAGCGTTAAAACGACTGCGGCAATGCAGATCGCAAACAGGATGATGCCCTCCGCCCCGTTCATGAAGAACGTATTGTCAAAAAATGCTTTGATTGACGACATACTCTCACCTCACCTTTGTATTTCTTTTTTCTTTAAGACGACCGCAAGAACGATCAGGATCACAACATCCGCAAGCAGGACGCCTGTTGCGATGATCAGGACGGGGAAATATGGCGTATAGGTGGTCGTAAACACATATGCCGAGAGCCCGTCTGCCACAAAGACGACGTAGTCCCCCTCCCGCGTGTATTCGATGCTCTCCCCTCTCTGCACGGCCATGAGCTCAAAGGCCTTCTCCCTGAACTCCTGCGGGATGCGAAGCCGCACCGTCACTCTGCCGTCAAAGGGGACCTCCACGCCGTTTTTGCACATTTTCACGGCGTATTTCTTGGAGACCTGATCCTTTTCCCATGCCCAATAGGTGTGCGAGACGCTCTCAAGCTCCTCGACGACGAGCTCCAGCGTGGGATCGAAGCCCTCCTCGCTGATAAGAGAGACCTCTGTGCCGCTGCCGCTCTCTCCGACGGGCTCAGACTGCGTGTGCGTTCTCAGAATGATGAGCACCGCCGTCATTCTGTCAAAATCGCCGTCGGGATCATGGAAGACAGCCGTCACGGTGTAGATATCGGGATCGACCTGCCCGTTTCCCTCATAGGTCACGGTCACATTGGTCGGCAGTGTCCCGTCGATCGTGATGCCGTGCGCCGCACCGTCGTATTTTACGGTCACATCCCCAAACGAGATCCCGCTCAGGTCGTGGCTGACGGGCAGGATGGTCAGGACCGCCTGTATGGAGGGAATGGCTTCATAATTCTGCGCATCGCCCTCGAAAACGGCCGTCACGGTGTAATTGCCGACCGCCATTTTCCCGTTGCCCTCATAGGTCACGGTCACGCCGCTCGGGAGCGACCCGTCGACCTCAAGGCTGTGCTCCCTTCCGTCATAGGTCAGGGTGAGGTCGGGAAGCGTCACGCCCTCCATGCTGTAGACGGCCCTTGTAATTGCAAAGGTGAGGATGAGGTCTGCCCCATCGCCCTCCGTCCACCTGTAGTTTGCGCTGTCCGTAAGCGTGAGCCGTACGGTGTAGCTGCCCACGCTTATCCCGCCGCTGTTCTCGGTCACGGTGTAGCGTGCGGAGGGAGAAACCTCGGCCGTCTGCGTCTCACCGTTATACACCCTGCTCGCAAGGGTCGGCGCGGTCACCGTCTGCTTTGCAACGATATAGGAATGCGTCGCCGTGCTCTCCATGAGCGTGTAGTTTTTCGCCCTCGCGGCCGATGTATCGAGGGTTGCCCTGAAGAGATACTCTCCCGCGCCGAGGAAGGTCTGTGAGGGGTCGTTCAAGGCGACCGTCAGGGTAAATTCTCCGTCCTCGCCGATGCCGACGGCCGTCGCCGTGGGAGGCGTGAGTCCCTCGCCCGTGTATGTGTAGGCATGGGCGCCCCAGACTACCTCGAGCTCCCGCGGCACAACGCGCAGCGTCCCGCTTTCGTAGTGAATGTCATAGTTATCTGAGGTGTAGCCATTCGGCGTGATCGTGTAATTTTCGCCGACGTCGCCGTACTGCTCATAGCTGTACACATATGCAAGCGTCCCGCCGAGGACCTGCGCGGTCTCTTTGTTGACAAAACCCATAAAATCGACGCCGCTATTTGCAGGGGCCTCGCCGTAGACGATTTCACGGTCCCTTGCGGTAATTGTGAGAGACGCCCTTTGAATGATAAAGCTAAACGTAAGGTCCTCGGTGCTCCCATTTGTCTGCCACATGTAGTTGTCCCTGTCGGTGAGCGAGGCAGTGACGGGGTAGCCGCTCTCGCATGCATCCCTTTGCACATTGCCCTTGATTTCGAAAAGCTCCGCATCCCCGCCGACGACGGTGTAGGTCTGCTCCCGTCCGTTGTAGATGTAGACAGTCGTGTCCGCGGCGGGCTCCTTGGCGGTGGCGCGGGCGATCGTAAAGCTCTCCTCGCCGTCCCCTGCGAGCGTATAATTTCCCGCCTTGTCGCCGTCAAGGGCGGTCGCCTTTACGGTGTAGCTGCCCGCCTTCTCGGGTCCTGTGCCGCCAAGATATGCAGAGGCGTCGTTTGCCGTGCCGCTGAAGGTGAGCACTGCCGTCACAGGATCGCTGTTGACAAGGCCCTCTACCCTCACGGAAAATTCGCCGACATTGTGATAGACAAGACTGTCGGGGAGCGTGATTTTCACGGTGACGCTCCTTGCCCTGACTCTCAGCGTGCCCTCGGCATAATGGATGTCGTAGTTATCGGAGGAATACCCGCTTGGCGTGATTTTATAATTCTTGCCGATGTCGCCAAACTGCCGATAGCTGTACGCGTATTCGACTGCTCCCGTGAGCACGCCGACCTCCTCGCCATTCACGAAGCCGTCAAATTCAACCCCGCCGTTTGCGGGGGCCTCGCCGTAAATGATCTCGTGGTCCCTCGCGGTAATTGTGAGCGCAGCCCTTTCGATGATAAACTCGTAGGAGAGGACCTCGCTGCTGCCATTTGCCCATTTGTAGTTGTCCGTGTCCCTGAGGGAAATCGTGACAAGATAGCTGTCCGCGTTAATCTGTCGATTGCCGACCACGGTGTAGAGGTCATTTTCCGCCACGCTGTACGTCTGCGCGGTGCCGTTATAGGTAAATGTCCTCGCATCCCTGTCGGGCTCCCTGACCGCCGCCCTTTCAATCGTAAAGGCCACCGCCTCGCCCTCTGCGAGCGTGTAATTTCCCGCCTTATCGCCGTCAAGAGAAATTGCTTTCACGGTGTAGCTGCCCGCAAGGATGGGCGCGTCGGGACTGTCGATGAGGGTCGAGGCGTCGTTTGCCGTCCCGCTGAAGGTGAGCGCTGCTGTCACGGGATCGCTGTTGACAAGGCCCTCTACCTTTACGGAAAACGCGCCGATGCTATGATAGACAAGACTGTCTGGGAGTGTGATCGTCGCAGTCACAGATTTTGCCTTGACTTTCAGTGTGCCATCCACATAGTGAATATCATAGTTATCGGACGAATATCCGCTTGGTATAATTGTGTAGCTTTCACCGACATCGTCAAACTGCCGATAGCTGTACGCGTATTCGACTGCTCCCGTGAGCACGCCCTCATCCTCTTCGCCGACGAAGCCGTCAAATGCAACGCCGCCGTTTTCAGGAGCGTCGCCGTAAATGATCTCGTGCGGGTTTGCGGTCACGCTGAGGGTCGCCTTCTTGATCACGAACTCGTAGGAGAGGACCTCGCTGTCTCCTTTCGCCGCCCACATGTAGTTGTCCGTGTCCCTGAGGGCAATCGTGACAAAATACGTGCCCGCGCTCGTCTGTCGATTGCCGACCACGGTGTAGAGGGTGTTTTCGGCCACGGAATATTCCTGCATCAGACCGTTATAGGTAAACGTTCTCGCGTCCCTGTCGGGCTCCCTGACCGCCGCCCTTCCGATCGAAAAGCTCCTCTCGCCGTTCGCAGCGATCGTGTAGTTCCCCGCTCTGCTGCCGTCAAGGGCCGCCGCCCAGACGGTGTAGCTGCCCGCCGCGGTGGGCCGTTCGCTCCCCTCATAAGCCGTGCCGTCCGTCTGTGTGCCCTTGAAGCTGAGCACCGCCGTCACAGCGTCGCCGTGGACGAGGCCGAGAATATGATAGGTAAATTCCCCGATGTCGCTGAAGGAGAGCAGGTCGGGAAGGGTGATCTCGACCGTCACGCTCCGCGCCCTGACGCGCAGGGTGCCCGTCACATAGCGGAAATCGTAGTTGTCCGACGTGTATCCGCGCGGAGTGAATTTGTAATTCTCGCCGATGTCGCCGTATTGTACATAGTTGTAGGAGAAGGAGAGCCTGCCGCCGAGCACGCCCGGGCCCTCGCCGTTCACAAACCCGCTGTAAGTCACGCCCTCGTTGGAAGGTGCGTCGCCGTAGGTAATTTCATGATCCCTCGCCGTCACGGTGAGGAGCGTCTTGCGGACAGTGTACTCCGTGCCCGTCTCGCCGTTGACGATCTCATAGTCGACGGAAAGGGTGCTGTCCTCCGTCCATGCAACGTAAATGAGGTAATTTCCCCCACCCATGTCCGAGGTGTACCCCTTGGAAATTCCCTCGCCGACCCTTCGGAAGGTATAGGCAAGCTGGCCGTTCAGCGCGTCCTCGTCCGCAGCTCTTCCGAACCATTCCCCTGCGCCGTCATGGGCGGCAGTTGCGGTGATGGTTCCATGCTCTTTGTCGCCGTAGGTATTGGAGAAGGCCCCATGGAGGGTGAGGATAATTCTTCTCCGCGTCACGGTGAGCCTGCAGGACTCGTATTCCACGGTGTAATTTGCAAGCGTCCCGTTTACGGAGGTTACACTTAAGCTCCCCGACTGCGCCACGCCCGTCGTGCCCGTTTGATAGCCGCCGAAATCAAATTTTGCCGCGCTCTTTGCAGCCGTCAGGAGCGCATTTTCATCGTCCCATGAGACAAGGCCGCTTTCAAGGGAGAGCGTCACGTTGTCCCCGCTCACCTCCTCGCCGTATTCCACGGTCGCAGAGAGCCGCACGACAAGCGTCGCCCGCGTGACGGTGTAAAGCTGCTGCCCTCCCTTAAGAATGCTGTAGTTGTCCGCGGCATCACCTTCGAGGCTTACCGTAAAGCTGTATTCGCCGACATTCTGAAACTCTCTTCCCCCCATCTCGGTGACGATGAGGTTGGTCGTCTCGGCGTCATTTCCTTTAAAATCCGCATGCGGCGTCGGGAACACGGCCGTGCCGTACACATAGCTGTGTGGGCCGTCCCACGTGACCGTGAGGTCTGCCCGCCCGATGGTGAAGGTCTTCGTCGGGCCGGTGAGATGATAGTTCGTGGCGTCGATGCCCCGGAGCTCGGCCCTGAAGGTATAGTCGCCGTGATTTTTGAACTCGCCCGCAGTCTCCTGAATGACGCGCAGGGTAACGGTTTTGTCGTCTCCCTCGCCCGCAAAGGTCGCCTCGGGCAGCCCCGTCGCGATCACCGCGCCCGTGTAGGTATACGGCCCGTCCGTCCAGCTGAGGGCCGCAACGTCCTTCACGCCGACGGTGACATCCACGGTAAGCGTCACGCTCCCGTCAAAGTCATAGTTCCGTTCATCCCTTTCGTTGAGGGCGGCGGTAAAAGTATAGCTGCCCGCGTTTTTGTACACGGCCACGCCCTCTGTGGGAGAAAGCATGCGGACGTCAAGGCTGAGCGTCGTGCTCCCGACCCCCTTCACCGTCGCCTGCGGGAAATGAGAAACGCCGTCATAGATGTGATTTTCCGCATCCGTCCAGCTGAGGGCGGCCGCGATCGTCGCCTGTTCGATCTCAAAGGCACTCTCGAATGTCCTCGGGGCCGACTCATTGTCCCCGTCGAGGTCTGCCCATTTGTAGTTTTTATCCTTCAGGCTGAGCACAACGTCATACCGCCCCGCGTCTGTGCCCTTGCCCTTGTCGGAGAGCGCGTACTCAAGCGTCCCGTCGATCGCAACCGTCTGCTCCTCGCCGCTATAGACGGTGCCTGCAAAGCTGCTCGGCGCGGCAACGGGCTTCTTCCTGATGAGATAGCTCTGCGTCTCCTGCCCCCCTACGATTTGGTAGTTGTCGCTCGCACTGCCGCCGAGGGTCGCTATGTAGGTGTAGCTGTCGGCGTTTTTAAATTCCTTCCCGTCCTTCTCCTGAATGGAGACGGTCAGGTTTTCCTCGTCAAAATTGCCCGACTGGATCCATGCATAAGGCTGAGTGACGCTGCCGTAGGTGTAGGTGAAATCCACCACGCTCCCCGACCAGACGACCGTGGTCATCGCCCTCGCGATGGTGAGCTTCGCGGAAATGAATGTAAAGTCATAGTTGTCGGCCGAGAGCGTGCCGAGCGTGGGCGTAATGTGATAGTCGCCGTTCACAGGGTCAAGCCACGTATAGTCATAGGTAAAGGACGGCTCGCCCCTGACGGCGTCTGCCTGCTGCTCCCCGTTTTGGAAGCCCGTGATCTCTGCTCCGCTGTTTTCCCAAACACTCTGCGGCTCACCGTAGACGATGGTATACGGGTTTGCGGTGACGGTGAGGGTCGCCTTTTCGATCACAAAGGCCACCGTTGCCTTTACAGAGCTACCTTTCGCGGCGATGCGTGCCTCGTAGTTGCCCGCCGCCTTGGGAAGCTCGGGCCCCATGTCCGTATAGGAGAGGTCCGTTTTGCTGAAGCCGTAGGTCAGCGTGTAGCCGACAAAGGGCTCCGCTCCCGTATCCCCGCTCACCGTTGCAGCATGGTCCGTCCCCGTGTAGGTTGAAACCGTGGGAGCCACGACGGTGATGGTAAAGGCCTGCGGTCCCTCCTTGGCAACGTCTGCATGCGTGTGCGAGCAGGTCGCCGTGAGCTCTGCGCCGATTGCGGAATACTCCCAAGCATGCCCCGTGGCCGCGAGCGTCTCCGTTGTCGTGGCGGTGAGATTTTCATTCTTTAATTTGGCAGACGGAACGCCGATAAAGAAGTCCGCTCCTTCAAACTCAAATTCTAAATTGACTCTTTCGCCCGGGTTGCCGACATATTCAAGTCCACCCTTCGCCGTATATTCCCTCGTGCCATTCTGTGTGCAGGTCTGCTCCACAGTGATTTCCGAGGTGATGCCTATCGTGTCCTCAAGGTTATTATCCCTCAGGGTCGCGGTGATGTCCTGATTCCTTCCAACGCAGTGCTCGCAGCGAATGCCCTTGAATGTCAGGCTCGTAAAGTCGCTCCAGTCTGCCTCGCCATTCCACACAAGGCTGTGCAGGCCCATGTATATCTTTTTCTCACTCACTTGCGCATAATAGCAAATATCATCGTACTTGCTCTTGAAGCACTCGGTGGGATCGTCGCCCTCCCATTGAAGAACAGGGATGTCCTTATCATAATAATTTACATCATCCAATTCGATAGCGATCGCATTGCTCGGGTTGGTGAAGGTAGACGACACGTTGATATACGGGCTACTCGTATTGTCGCTATTCCCCTCAAGTCCGACCTCGTCGATATCGCCGCCGCTCCATGTGAAGCTTCCATTGGATTTGACACGCACACCGGGGTCGCCCTTTACGGAGCCGCCCGACATGGTAAGGCTCCCACCGCCGTAGACATGCACGCCCGAAACATCGCTGTCCGTACTCGTTACAGAGCCGCCTTTCATGGTAAAGTTGCCGCCGCTATAGACGTATACGCCTGCATAGTTGCCCGAGCCGATGATGGAGCCCTTTTCCATGGTAAAGCTCCCGCCGTCACCGTATTCACTGATCTTCACGCGGCCGTTGATCGAGCCGTTTTCCATAATGAAGGACCCGCTGTCACTCACCTCTACACGGCCGTTGAGGGTGCCGCCTTTCATGGTAAAGACCCCGCCGTTATCGACATTGACGACGCCCGAAAATTTGCCCGTATCCTTGCCCGAGCTGTCCGTCAGGATGAGCGTAGAGCCCTCGGTGAAAGAGATCCCGTCGCCCGATTGAAACCGGAGATGATGCCCATTCAGATCGATCGTGAGATCCTGAGACGTGTAGGTTGCGTTTCTTACCAGGATATGCTGCGCATCCGGATCGGCTTGATTCAGGATGATCGTGGAAGCTTTATAGGGAATAGACCAGGAAAAATTCCACGCAGCATTAAACGATTCGAAGCCTACCACCTCATGGGAATCGCCATAGGAATATTTCACCCTTGCAACGGCCTCCACGACCGTGACGGTAAGCTCCTTTGTCTTGATGCCGCCCGCAAATTGATAGCGCGGGTTCAGTAGCTCTATGACAAAGGTATATTCGCCCGCATCTATTATCTCCTTGGCATGCGTAGGGTCGTCCTTCCAATAAACGGTATAATCAACCTCCGCTTCCAGCCTCACCTCCGCGCCGCCCATGGTGAAATCCGCGGCCCAAATGCTCCCCCTGATCGTTTCAAAGAGGTCCTCTCCCGAGGTATAGAAGGTTTCATTTTTCCATTCTGCATCGAGGGTCTCAGTGAGCGTATCGTTGATCTTTGTCAGATTCAAGTGCAACGCGGGACGGACATAGTTGGAATCATTCGTGTCCCAATTCTGTAAATCTGAGCCACCACCGTCGATTGTATACGCATCACCGGCATGATAGTAATAGCCTGAGCGAAGCCAAAAATCGCGACCTCTCGTGCCCGTATCCTTACGGAGACTTGAGTCAGTTCTCCAAATACCGTTTTTCGCAAGTGCCGAGCCCGTTTCGGTGGCAGAGGGAAGCCAAAGATAGTCGTCCTTCCATGCGTCGTATGCCGTTGCCCCGCTTCCCTTGCTGCTGTAAACGGTCATGTCTTGCGATTCTGTACTCCATGTGCCGCCCTCCATGGGCGTCCCATAGGCGTCGTTCGGAAAATAATGTCCCTTTTCATAAGAGTCAAGCGACGAGTCCAGGGCTTTGTCATATTCATTTTCCTGATAGCCGACCTCAGAGGGCGTGGCAAGCCACTTTGTCAGGCTGTCGGAAACGGTGCTCATCGTAAATCGGGCATATTGGTTGCTTGGATCCTGATTGTGCGTTGTTAAAGTGGACCCGTCCGTAGAATACTGCCCGCCCGCATTCAACGCTTCCACGCGGACCTTGCTCGTAGAGTACATATTCGAGGGATAGGCATTGGAGGTCTCCGCGGCTGTCCACCCGCCTGAAAAGGTCCATTTATCCTTTTCATCCGTCAGCGTGTCAGGAGTGCGCCAAAGATCGAGAATGACATTGCCCGCCTTGGTGTTTTCTGTGGTGTTTTGCGCCGTAGTGAGATAGGTGGCATACCACTTGATGCCGCCGAAGAACACGGAGATATAATCGCGAAAGACCGCGGAGGTGGTATTCTTCTTTGCCGCCGCCTCTACTGCAGAAAAGCTCGCGCTGTTGGCGAGAAGATCATAGAGGGTGTTCATATTGTCGACGTCAAACTCTCCGTCGCCCTTATAAATTTCCCCGACCGCCGCGGCCCTTGCGGCAGCAGACAGATTGAAATGCATTGCAGGACGGGCTAAATGCTTAAGGTCTACACTTAACTGGGAATTTGGCTTACCGTCAACATACATCGTCAACGCATACATCGCATTGATAGGAGGTCCCGAACGGAGCCAGCTGCGGTTAACCCCCGAGGCTCCCATACTTCGAAGAGAGGTATCAGTATCCCACAAACCGTTTCCGTCGCCATCCTCTAAACCTGTCTCCGTCAAGGAGGGAAGCCAAAGATAGTCGTCTTGCCATGAATCGTACTTTGCGCCCGACTCACGCGCGCTGTCCGTGTACGTCAGATAATCAAAAATACGTTCCCCTCTAGAAGTCGTCGTATCGTTACCCCACTGACCGCCGGTGGCGGGAATACCGTAGGCGTCATTCGGAAGATACCATTGTTGTCCTTGATATGCGGCAGCTAAAGTGTTACTGTATGCAAGTGCCGTTGCCGCGTCAAATTCCGTCTCCTGGTACTTGATATCGTAGGGCCTTGCTATGTATTTTTTCAAGCTATCCTTGCCATTGCTGTCATTCCCATCCATCGTAAAACGGGCATATTGATTGTTTCGGTCTTGACTGAACGATGTTACGCTGTCGCCGCCATCATTAGAATATTTCCCGCCCGCATTCAAGGTCTGCACGCGGATCGTGCTCGTGGAATACATGTTGGAGGGGTATGTATCAAGGGGAGCAGGATTATCCCACCAATTGTTGTACGGTACCCTGTCAGGCGACGTCGTGGTACTACTAAAAGACGAGCCTGAAGTGTCAAGATTATCCGAAGAACGCCACAGATCGAGGATAAGATCGTTCGTTGAGACGTTTCCTCTGCTGCTTGTAGCCCTTGTAAGATACACGGCGTCCCACTTCATCCCGCCGAGCCATACCGAAATATTATTGCCGTCATTGACCTCGCGGAAGTCTGCAGAGGTGAGAGGGCCGCTCGTTTGCACTTTGTTTCTAAGGGAATAGATCGTCTTGGTTTCATTTCCCCCAAGGGCTTGATAGAGCTTGAGGAGCTCGCCCGCGTCAAAGTGATGGTTGTCGTCGTTGTAAATTTCGCCTATTTCCGTCCATGCAGTCGTGCTCCGTGCCGCATTGACCGTGCGCGGGTCGGGAGAAAATCCCAAAAATAACGCACCTGTCAACGAAAAAGCCATGATCGCCGCCAATGCTGAAAGCACACCCTTCCTTGCTTTTGTCATTCTTCTGTTCTCCCTCCGCTTTTTTTGCAGTTAATTTTTTGATAATTTCTCATATTGTATTGTAGCATATTTTCATTTTCAAGGAAAGAGGTCTCACCCCCCCCCGTCTCAATCTTAACAATTCTTGACACTTTCCCTCTCCCTCTTTTTCCTCTCCCCCCTTGCATCCCGCTTGATTCTTTGATATAATTAGGGTGATGCTTCGACAGGCTCAGCATGACGCGAAGCCTACAGGCCCCTTGGCTCCCCTCGCAGGGGAGCTGTCACGCGCCCTTGCGTGACTGAGGGGTTGAACCCCTTCGGCCTGAAGGCCACTTCCCCTATGAGGGGCAGCAAGAAACCCCTTCGGCCTGAGGCCACTTCCCCTATAAGGGGCAGCGGGGATGAGATGATTTGAAAAGGAAATACATATGAATTACACTGTTTGCGAAAGAAATCTACTGATCATCGAGGATGATGAGGAGCTGAAGCGGGAGATCGTCGGATACTTCTCCCCCATGAATGCGGTCTACACGGCGTCGGACGTCGAGGAGGCGGTCGAGCTCTTGAGACAGCGCGGGGACTTTGACGCGATCGTTCTGGACCTCATCCTCAGAAGCAGCATGGGCATGGAGCTGTTCGAGGCCTTTCCCGTCCTGCCGCCCGTCATTATCATGTCCTCGCTGGACGCCGAGGATACCATACTCACGGGTCTCACCTCGGGGGCCGCGGATTATGTGATAAAGCCCTGCTCCATGCGCCTTCTCGAGACGCACATTGCGATGCGGCTTTTGCCCAAGGCAGACGCAGTGGAGACGTACGGGGCCTTTTCCATCAATGCCAACACGCGCACCGTCAAATACAGGGGCATGCCCATTCCCTTAACGCCGTCCGAGTTCAACATTCTGTTCTTTTTGGTAAAAAACCGCGGCGAGTACTTTACCGCGGATGAGATCTACGAAAAGATCTGGTGTGCGCCGAGCCTACGCACGACGACGGTAAGGTCGCATTTATCGTCCATGCGCAGAAAGCTGAAGGCCGCGATGCCCACGGGCGACATCATCCGCACCGAGTTCAGCAGGGGCTACTGCTTTACGGGAGAGGACCTATGAAAAGGAACATCCGAGGCGTGCTCATCCTCATCGGCGTATTTGTTCTCTCATTGACGTTTTCGCTCATTCTCTTGTTCACAAGGCAAAACGCCACGGAGGAGGTGCCCATACGGAAAAAAGATATCTCGGGCGTTTCGGTAAACGCCGTCTCCATATTCGACGTGAAGGGCGTGATGGAGATAACGGCATTCAACTATCTTCCCAATGAATTTGCGGAGCTGAGTGAGGTCGTTTCGGGCGAAAATAACGGGGAAGAACCTGCAAAGCGGGGGACATACCGATTCTATATCGACACTTTGACAAATGAAGAATGGGAAAATAAGGCAGAATTGGACGGGCTCCTGAAGCCTGACGGCAACTGGCACCTCACCATGTATCTCCCGCCCGTCTTTTCCGCATGCAGCGTGTATGTGCAGTACAACAATATTGATTACGTCGGCACGATCGACAGGTACAATATCGACTACTACGCCTCCTTTGCGGCTTCCTCCGAATTTGATGACGCCGTTTTGCACCGGACGGCGACAAAGCCCATGTTCATCGATATCCCCATCTCTTCGGATGGAAAATATTCCAAGGAATGCAAAGTGACCATCCATTACGAGGCGAATAACGACAACTTTGTGGGATTTTTGGGGCCCGTTCTGATCGGCGAGGACGGGGCGATCCGCCGTGTCGTCAACGGGAACCGCTCGGCCCTCTTGCTCGGCGCGATCCTCGCGGCGGTGACGCTTCTTCTGTTCCTTCTCATCTGTATTCTGAAGCGGTCCTTCTCCTTCATCCCGCAGCTTTTATTTGCCGTCGGGATCTTCTCGGCGCTGTGTTCAACATTCGCATTCTTCGGATATACGACCGTGCCCTACTTTTTGCGCGGCATCCGACGGTTATCGCTCGGGTTTATGCTCTTTGCCTCTGCAATGTATCTTCCCAAAAAGATCGGGAAGGTCCCCGTTCTCTATCCGATCTGTGCCGTCACCGTCGCCGCAACGGTGCTTGCGTTCCTGTCCCTCTTCTGCACGAGCGTCGCCGCCTATTTAGCCGTCTGCAGCACCTACATTGTTTTGGCGGCCGTCAGCATCCTTGTCGGCTATGGATGCACCATCCGCGACGTCTACAAAAATAAACCCCTTGGGCTTCGCCTCAACACGATGATCATCGGCGTTTCGACCATCATGGCCCTGTTTGCCGAGTATCCCATCCCCTTCATCACCCTTTCTCCTGCGTTTTGGCTGTATCTCGTGGAGATCGGCATCACATTTGTGCTGGGGCTCCGCGAATTCGTCTCCGCAGAGGTGCATAACAGGTACCTCACGACCAACTTGGAGCAAGAAGTTCAAAAACAGACGCAGAGTTTGCAGAATGTCCTCGCCGATCGGGACAAAATTTTGCTGTACGTCAGCCATGACATGAAGAGGACGGTCGTCGGAATGACGAACTCTCTGACCGACCTGAGACAACAGCTGACCGTGCCCGAGACGGTGGCGAAGGTGGATGCCCTTTTGCAAAAGAATGCGGAGTTGAAGAATGACTTCGCCGAAATAGGAAAGTACGGGAAGCAAAATTACGTCGCAGAGCAGTCTGAAGAGGTGAACCTGAGCGAAATCGTACAGAACGTCACAAGCGACCTGCGCCCCGACTGCGAGGCGAACGGGATCCTTCTGACGGTCACCCTGCCCGAGACGCTGAATGTATACGCAAAGAGGGTCGCTCTGCAGAGCGTGATCCTCAATCTTATCATGAATGCGATCGAGCACTCCTTCTGCACCCATCTGACCGTGACCGCGGCCAAGCGCAGGGGCATGTGCCGCCTCGATGTCATCGACGACGGACAGGGCATCACGACGGATAAAAATGTCTTCGCGCCCTTTGTCTCGGGCAGCCCCTCCGAAAATAACTCGGGGCTGGGGCTGTTTTTGGCAAAAAACGCCATCGAGACCATGCACGGCGAGCTGACCTACGAGCGCAGGGAGAATTTGACCGTTTTCTCCGCGACCCTCCCCCTCGCGTGAGCCTGCAGGCTGCCCTGAAGATTACTTTTTTTCGTAGGAGCCTAGCCGCGGAGTTTTACAAATAATGCTTTTTGCGGTATAATGAAAGAAAAGGATGAGAGGTTTCCCCATGATCGACATCGAAGAGCTTTTGGACGAATACAGACGCTCCACCACGGTACGCTACGGAAGCAGCGGCGTATTTGTCACCCCGCCGTTTTACCATATCAACAACGATGAAAGCATTGCCCTGCGATTTTCCGAAGCGGAGGACGGCAGGCCTGTCATTTCTGACTGCGGAACGACGATGGATCGGCTTGAGCTCATGGACGTCAGGCTGAAGGACCATCGGGAAAGGCTGAACGCGATCAAGGAGAGATTTTGCATCAAGGAGAAGGACGGCGCGTTTTTCATGAAGGTACCGACCACGAGCCTTGAACATGTGATCATGCACATCGGCTACTTCCTGCAGGCGATCACTCTCATAGCAAATATCGACCTGTAAAAACGTGCCCATAATTTTTCAGCTGCGGCTCCGCGCATGAAAAAAGCCCGTGTCCTCTCGGCCACAGGCTTTTTTCATACTCCGAATCAAATGTAAGATACGAGCCGAGCTCAACCGCTCGACTCGGTCCGACTTATCCTTCCTTCACAAAATGACTTCCCTGTAGCCTCGGGATGCGATCAAAAATCACCATCGCCGAAATCGTCAGGGTCATCATCCGAATCGTCATTTTCATCATCGAGGTAATCATCGTAATCATCGTCTAAGTCATCATCGTCCTCATCGAAGTCCGTAATGGCTTTCCGTTGCGAATTTTCATACGCCTCGCGCTCCTCGCGCTCGTTCTCCTCCACCCAAAAACGCTCCTCGCAATCGTAGTGACCATCCTTATCGAAATCGAAGGTGCCAAGTGGGTCCATCAGCTTATACAAATCATCAAAAAAATCATCGTCCTTGCACATTTTTTGCCTCCCTTATTATTCTGCCATGAAGCAGTAGAGCTCTTGCTTGCGCTGCCGAAACGATTCCCCGCTTCGAGCCTGTTTCCGTCTTGTCTGTCGTCTCAGCACAATGCCCTCCTCCCGCTCGATATATGGGATATATTTTTGGATTTTTTCCAACGTCCGTATCGTGGAGGTGCTGCGCGTACGCGAAAAATCATAGATGCTGTCCAAAATCACTCCGCGTCCGAAATACTCCCGATTGCTTCTGCGGAACTCCTGTGTGAAGAGGTAGTATTGCCTATGGTCGTCGGCGATATAGAACGACTGCTCTCCCCGCCTCGTTGTTTTACAAAACACAATAATCATGCGTCATTCCTCTCCCGCAAAAAATCCATAAAATCCACGCCGAACCAATCGGCCAATTCCTGAATGATATCCAATTTGTTGATACCTTGATTGATGTACCTGCTTATGGTACGAACATCCGCTCCATACTGATCCGCGAACTCCTCCTGTGAGGGGTAGCTCTCCGCAATCAGCCTACGGAGCCTTTGGCCTGCCAGCAGCTGCGGAGAAAAATCATTCATAATCATTCCACCCCCAGGCACCGGAACGCGCGGATGCTCTATCCAAAAGCTCCTGTCCGTGAAAATGCCTCCTTCTGAAGGCTTGCCGTATGCCTCCCTTGGAGGGAGCCCCGCCAAGACGAATGAGCCTTTCGGCATAAATGCCGTCCTCGCCTATTTCCTCGGCAGTTTTCGGGACCCGAACCATCGTCCAGCCGCCCAGGGCCCCCATGCCGCTTCTCTCATGGGCCTTGAGTTCTTCATAGGCATGCTCTATTTCCTCGTCGGCAGCCTCCAGGCTGAAGCCCTTTACGCATTCTTCCTCGATTTCGTCCATATCGGGCTCGGGCAAGACCTCATCCGACCACCTGAAACGGCAGGAGAAATATTTTACGGATCTGCCAAACTCAAACATGGCACGCTTCGCATTGGAATAGTATGCCGCATAAATCTGTGCGAGGTCGGGAACCTCGAAAAATTCCCTACAGCTCCACGGCGCAAAATGCTCGCAAAATTTCAAGTGAGCAATGTCAAAAAATTCCTCCTTATTGCCCTGAAAGCCCTCGCTGCGATAGACGGGGATCAGCCTTTGCAGATTTTCATAATAGATGGCATGAGGCGAAATATTATCCACAAGCCGCAGCACGGTAACCAGGAAATTATATTCCCTGATTTCCGATTCATCGAGAACCGCCTCCCATGCCTTGAAAAACAGCTCCTTCGCACGGGAGACCAAATCCATAAACGAGCCGATCAGCTCGCCGATCCTGGGGAAGGAAAAGAAATGGTTCGTTTGGTAGGAGAATTGAACAATCTCTGCGCCCTTATGGCATGTCCCCGGCAAATAGCCATCCACGTCCTCGAGCATCCCCATCATGCGCTTGCGGATATTTTCGCTGTCGTAACGCTGCGGGGGGTCCGATTCGCCGCCGAAAATCGCCTTAAGCAGGATCTCCTCTGCCGAGGCCTCGCCCTGATACGAGCGATGATAGCTGAGGTTGAATTGATTCAACAGCTCGAAGAACGGGAATTTGCGATACCATTTCCATGCTGCGGCCTTATTGCGCGAAAGGATATCCTCGGGGGCCAAGCCGAGAATTTCCGCAGCGCGACCGAGAATTTTTTCTGAAAGGACCCCGTCCGTAAAAAGCGGCAGCGTCTCCGCATTCCCCCATTCGTCAGCCGTAAAGAAAAACGAGTCGTAGCTCAGAAGATAGCGCGCAAAACAGTCCTTCAAAAAGGCTTCGATTTGAGCATTTTCACGATTTACATTCTTTTTTGAGTTTGCCATGCCTGCTCTCCTTCGTTTTTTGTACCCTCATCATACCACACCGCTCCGTATTTGTGTAGGACAGCTTTTGTCGTACCGCTCCCCGTCCGTCAGGCTTTGACTGTAGCCATCGGGATACGCATCCTCCGACTCCTCGCACGGCCTCCTTTTCCCATGTACGAATTCCGAGGCGAAATCATAATTCGGAAGGGAGCATGCCGCATACCAACACCTCCTGCGATGGTCCCACCTCCATCCATTTCCCTTTATGACGGCAATCTGCTCATCACAAAGATATTGACAAAATTCCATCGTAATGTAAAGACCTCCCCTCCTCACAATGTCGATAACACCCCTCTTGGGACAAAAGGTCTCACGTCGATTTACCTTGCGTTTCGGGCTTTTCCTTTTGATGATCGGCTTAGAAATGGCCCGCTCCTCCATATCCCGCAGCCTTTCATCCGCGATGAGATAGTTGTCCTCGTAATACTTTGCAAGTGCCATAAATAACCCTCCAGGTTCTTTTATGACTAAATCATATCACATCAATTTATCTTTGTGTAGGACAGTTTTTGTCGTAGCCCTTGAAAAAATTTTCTCTCTATCCACTTGCCGCTTCTTTGTATTATGAGCTGAAAACTTGTTTCGGCCGTCTGCTCGCCTCAGAGGGTTGTTTTTCTGACATAAAATTCTCTGCAGTCCTCCACGCGGAGGCAGCCCAGAACGCCGCTGTGATAGACGCCCGTGTCGAGATGAATTTTATGGTAATCGCGGACATGGTCCCCTCTTTTTCCGTCTCGAAGGTAGCATTTGATCCTGGGCTCAAGCCCCAAATTGATCGTGGGCGTATGTCCGAAAAAGACGCATTCGCCACCGCGTGGGAGGATGTCGGGCTCCTTGAAATTACGGTCATAGACGAGCTGCTCGGGGGTAGCCTGTTTCAGCGGGAGAATGTTTCCCCTTTCATCGAGCGGAACGCCCGCATGCACGCAGATATACTCCTCCGTCTCATAAAAATACGGAAGTGCCTCGAAGCGGTCTGCCGTTTCCCAATCAAGCAGCTCGCCGTCATATGGAAAATATTCCTGCAATTTTCGGAGAACGAGGCCGTAGTCCTCCGTTTCCCGCATGAGCGACCAATAATATTTGAGAAAATCATATTCATGGTTCCCCGCAAGAAGCACGGCGTTTTTCATGGAGAAGAGAAGCTTTGCAAGACGCACGGAGTGTTCGCCCTTCTCGATCATATCCCCGCAGGAGATGATGGTATCTTCATCCGAAAACCCCACCTTCTCCATGAGCCTGCAGAACAAATCATATTCGCCGTGAATGTCGGAAATTATATAGGTCTTCATACGTTTTCAAGTCTCTATAAGGCCCCCCCTTTGGAAATTATATCACAAAGTCCCTTCAAGGGAAACGATTACATATAAAATATCCGAAATTTTTTATGTCGCACCTCACAGGTAGGAGCATAAAGAATAACCACCCTTGGGGTTTTATAAGCTTTGCGAACGGACAAGTCAAGGGCAGAGGGATATTTTCGCGCCGAAGCGAGGATCTTTTTCATTTTTTGACAGGAGAAACGGCAATTTGTACGGGGAGGTCTTGACAAAAACGGAAAATTCGTTAAAATATAAAAAAACAGATGCAAAAACTGCATTTCGGAGGAAAATATGAATACAGATCCGTCAACGATCATCTTTATCATCACGGTCGCACTGGTCGCGCTCGGGGCGTTGTTGTCGCTGGTCGTAGGGTTTATCGTCTATGTGAAATACGAGAACAAGACGACAAGAGCGAACGCGGATGCGCGGATGTCGGCTTTGCAGGACGCGATGGGACAGATCCCCGCAGATACCGTCACGCCCTCGATGGCGCAGATATGGCTTTCGAAGCATCGGGAAAATTACGAATACTTTTTGATGATCACAAAGCAGCTCAAACTGACCTTTGCGTTAAAAAAATGATTGCGCACAGGTGATTTCAAGTTTGTTGAGAAGTTGCAAAACCCTTCAGGAACTAAAGGGCGCACTTCTATACATAGTCTGGCGACCATGTGTCGTGCGCTCTGCGAGGCTTCCTCTCTGACAGCAGAAAGCCGCCGTCCGAAAGGTTTCGTCGCTCCGCTCCGTCAAGGGGGCTACACCCCTTGCGCCGCTAAAGCGGCTATCCCCTGTGTACTTGCCGAACAGATAAACCCGCTTCGCGTCTTTACCTGTTCA
>CANQWI010000024.1 GCA_947627515.1 uncultured Clostridia bacterium | reverse complement strand
GATTGGGAATGAACCCCCACCCCTACCCCGCCCCCTTAGAAAGGGGGCGGGCGAGAGGAAGGACGTAATTGGAATGGCCCGTAGGTAACAAGCCCTTATTCTCCCAACCATAATTTTTAATTTTTAATTTTTAATTCTCAATCCCCCCACCGCAATTTTTAATTTTTAATTTTCAATTTTTAATTTAAATCGTTGTGCACAAAAAGATCTCCCGAAATGAGGAGATCTCTTGAGCATATTACTTGGAGGATTTGTCGGAGGGGGGACGCTTGCCGTCCCTTCCCTTCGCGTGATGAAAAAGGAGCAGGCAGACGAGTGTTGCCGCAAGCACGGCCGCATTGGCGGCTGCAACTGCGATCGCCGCCACCTTCAATGCCGAAAATGTCACTGCGAGCAGGGCCATGGCTTCCCCCTTTTTAAGGAAAAACTTTTGGAAAGATTATGTTGAACGAGAATATCCGCGCACTCAGAACGGTGCGGCATCTGAGTCAGGTGGAGCTTGCGAGGAGCCTGCATGTCAGCAAGCAGTGTATTTCAAACTGGGAAAACGACAACATTCTTCCGTCCGTGGAGATGCTTGTGAGGATCGCGAAATTTTTCGGCGTCTCCACCGACGCCCTGCTCGGGCTGGGTGCCCTGAAAACGGTCTCCGTGGACGGCCTCACCGACCTTCAAATCGACCACGTCAAGCTTCTCATCGAGGATCTGAGGGGCATGAACGGGGAAAATTGATTGAAAAACCCCTTTTTGATTGCAATTTTCAGATATGTATGATAAAATGTCATATATATTTTCTTTTCCTACCGGCAAATAAAATTATTTGGGGGAGATATATGAAAAAGGCAGCTTTAGCACTTGCGCTTGCGGCGATGCTGTCGCTGGGTGCGTTCGCCGTCGGCTGTGACGGCACGGCCGGCGGCACGGAAAACGGCTCGGAGAGCGGAGGGACGGACATGGAGCAGGGCGGTTCAACGGACAGCGGGCAGGAGCCCGAGGAGAGGACGCTGCGTGTGCTTCCCGCGGAGCACCGCTATGAGGTCAGGACGGAGGAGCTCTCCATCGATTACGACGACATCACCCTTTACGGCAAGCTGTGGGAGCCGACTGAAGAGGGCAAATACCCGCTCGTCGTCATGAGCCACGGCTTCAACGGCCACTACTCGGATTTTTCCGCCGAGGCCCAGCGGCTCGCGGAGCGGGGATATGTCGCGTACGGCTTTGACTTCTGCGGCGCACAGAAAAACGGCAGGAGCACGGGCAGGACCGCGGACGAATACACGCCCTTTACGATGAAGCGCGACCTCATCGAGGCGATCAACGTGCTCAAACGCTTTCCCGAGGTCGACAAGACGCAGATCTTTCTGCTCGGTGGGAGTCAGGGGGGCCTTGTCACCGCGCTTGCGGCCGCGGAGCTGAAGGAGGAGATCTCGGCGATCGCGCTGTACTTCCCCGCCTTCAACATCCCGCACGACTGGAGCGGGAGGGACGAGGTGACGACTCCGCTCATGGGCTACTCCATCGGCGCAGAGTACATCCGCTCGGTGCAGAATTTTGACCCCTACACGGTGATCGGCGACTTCAAAAAGGACGTCTGCATCCTCTGGGGAGACAAGGACAACATTGTCGCGCGGGAATACATCGAAAGGGCGGTGGCGACCTACGGGGAGGACAGGACGGAATACAAGGAGATCCCCGGTGCAGGGCACGGCTTTGTGGGTGACGACATCAAGACCGCCACCGAGACCGTTCTCGCCTTCTTTGAAGCCCGCACCTATGAATGTATTTAAAAAATTCAACTCCCCTTCGCATCGGCGAAGGGGAGTAAAAATTTAAAATTTAAAATTAAAAATTAAAAATTGTGGTGAAAAAAATTGAGAATAATTTTGCCCCTCATCCCGCCCCTTCTCCTCATCCCGCCCCGCGCACATTCTATTTGTGACTAAGCGCGGCACGAGCACCGCCCTTGGTGCGAAGTAGCGTAGTCGAAGGGTCACCGCAGCAAGGAAATAAGGTGATGGTTCGACGGGGCTCACCATGGCGTATTTGGATTGCTTCCGTAGAAAGGTGCGGCGAGATGCTTCGGCTCCTCCGTAGACCCTGTTCCTGCTCCTTAGCTCAGCATGACGCCGCCACCACACGGCTCCATACTTAGGGATGAGATTCGCTCGCCCCCTGCGGGGGCAGCAAGAAAATTCTGAATTTAAAATTAAAAATTAAAAATTGCGGTGATGGTTCGACTACGCTCACCATGACGTAATTGGAATGGCCCGTAGAATAGGGACTCTTGCCCACCCCTTGAGGGGTGGGTGTCACTTTAGTGACGGAAGGAGTGTCATTCCAATTATGCCCCGCCTTATCCTTGGCTCCCCTTATAGGGGAAAATTTTGCGTCAAGAGTTGATAACTCTTGACGCAAAATTCTTTTAGCATTTGCCCATATGCTCGGGCAAATACTGACCGAATGCGGGGCTCTACCCGCATGAGAAGCTGTCACTTTAGTGACTGAGGGGTTTTGGGATCGGGAGGAGCATGCGGGTCTCGGCGCGGTAGTCCTCAAAGCCGCGCTTGCGGGACTGGTGCTTGTCGGCCATGGGGATGCTCACGACAAGGAACATCAGCGTGTTGACAAGTGCACCGCACAAAAGATACCAGCGCGAGGGCAAAACGCACACCGTCGCAAGGCCCACGCCCCACCACATCAGGATCTCGCCGAGGTAGTTGGGGTGGCGCGAATGCTTCCACACCCCGCTTCGGATGAAGCCGCTCCTCCCCTCTTTTCGGAAGGCGTGCATCTGACAGTCGGCGATCCCCTGCAGGAGGACCGCAAGCAGGCAGACGACAAAGAACACCGCCGCCCCCGCATTGAACGGGGGAGCCTCCCGCAGGACATACACGGCGGGCAGGATACAGCTGTAGACGACAAACGTCGGGAACAGGTGGATGCCGAAGAGGTTGACAAAAAAGTACAGCCTGCCCGTCCTCTCCTTCAGCATGGTGTACCGCCAGTCCTGCGCGGTGAGATTTTTGAAGGTATACGCCCAATTTGCCGTGAGCCGCACCCCCCACACGGTGACCGCGGCGATCAGCAGGGCAGCGGTCGTATTCGGCCGATACTCCGTAAGAAGAGCAAAGAGGATGGCGATGGGCTGGACGCTCCAATAGGGGTCGTATACGGAGGCATTGCCGAAAATAAGGCTGAAGCAGAACACGACGACGGTCGCCGCGACGTCCGCGATGAGAAGCCTTGCCCAGATATCAAGGGGGCAGAACACATACACCGCGATCCCCGCCGCCAGCGCGAGCAGGTAGACGATCCCAATGAGCATGAAGCTTAGCAATCGGCTTTTTTTCAACTGCATTCTCTTCCTCCCTCAGGTCTTATGAAAAAATTCGTCATAGACGGCGCGGAGTGTGCGCTCGTAGTTGGCATTGTCCACGCCGACGATGATGTTGAGCTCGGACGACCCCTGATCGATCATCCTGACGTTGACGCCCGCATTTGCAATAGCCGCAAACAGCCTTGCCGAGGTGCCGACGCTCTTTGCCATGCCGTGCCCGACGACGGCAATGAGGGCGATATCCGAGGTCACGCTCATCCTGTCCGGCCGCACGGCCGCGTCGATGTCCCGCTCGAGCTCCTCCAAAGCCCCGTTTTTGAGCTGCTCGCTGTCAATGACAAGGGACATCGTGTCGATCCCCGAGGGGAGATGCTCAAAGGAGATCCTGTGCCTTACGAGTACCTCCATGAGCTTATAGGTGAAGCCGATCTCGGCGTTCATCAGCGATTTTTCGAGAAAAATGACGGTAAAGTTCTTTTTACCCGCGATGCCCGTGACCGTGCGCGGCCGCTTGGTCTCCGCAAGATATCTTTGGGTGGGCAGGATGCGGGTGCCCTCGTCCTCGGGACGGAAGGTGTTGAGGATATGGATGGGGATATCTGCCTCGCGGACGGGAAAAATGGACTCGCTGTGCAGAACGTTCGCCCCCATATAGCTGAGCTCTCGGAGCTCACGGTAGCTGAGCCGTTTGATGCCCACGGGGCTCTGCACGATGCGGGGGTCGCAGGCGAGAAAGCCGCTCACGTCCGTCCAGTTTTCATAGACGTCCGCACCCGCCGCACGGGCCACGATCGCGCCCGAGACATCGCTCCCGCCGCGCGAAAACGTCCGCACGCGCCCCGCCGCATCCGCGCCGTAAAAGCCCGCGATCACCGCGCTTTTCTCCCCCTGCAATCTCTCCCGCAAAAGGGTGTAGCTCACGGGGTCGAAGCGTCCCTCGCCGTCAAAGCGAATGACGTCCCTTGCATCGATGAAGGGGACCGAGAGGAGCGCTGCCATGATGCGGCCCGCAAGGTATTCCCCCCGCGACGCCGTGAATTCCTCGCTCCTCTCCCGCAGGATCTCCTCCTCCGTGTTGCGAAGGAGGCCCTCGATGTCCATATCGAGAAAGAGCTCGTCGGCGATCCTCTGAAAGCGGGCGGTGACCCTTGCAAAGGGCTCCCCGAGGCTCCCGTTTTCCACAAGAGAGCGGTGCGCCTCATAGAGAAGGTCGGTGACCTTTTCATCCCCGCCGAACCGCTTGCCGGGGGCGGAGACGACGATGTATCTGCGGGCGGGATCTCCCTGCACGAGCTTGGCGACGCGGCGCATGTTGATGCCGTCCGCCATCGAGGTCCCGCCGAATTTACACACCTTAATCATAGCTGATCTCCCTCCCCTCGAGGTGGAAGCGTTTGTTCTCCTCTCCGATCGTCAGGGTGTGCCTCGGGAACAGCTGCCCGCTCTTGAGGAAGTAGAAAAGATCCTTCTTCTCCGGTCCCTTGAGCAGGATCCCGACGTCCTCGCCCGAGACCTCTTTCAGCTCCGTCGGGTACGCTACGCTGCCGCCGTTTGCCCTGAGACAGGCCGCGATCGTCTCATCGACGCGGCGCACCGACTCGGGACTCGCGGGAAGCGCAGGGATCAGCACCCTTCCCCTTCTCTCGCAGGGGATGTTTTTTGCAAAGTAATCGAGAAAAGCCTCGCCGTCCGTATCGGTGACGAGCCTGTGGACGGGCAAAAGCTGCACGGCGGGGTCGAAGAGATTGATGCACTCGACGAGGGCAAACCGTGCGGGGTGATTTTTGAGTTCGCTCGAACGGAGGGTGGGCTTGAGCTCCTCCCAGTGCTTTTTTGCGGCGATGAGCTCGTCATGCCCGTCGACGACCGCAAAGCGGGGCTCTCCCCTTCCCGCCATCGCCTCCGCGACCCTCTCCGCGTCCTCCTCGGTGATAAAGGAGCCGACGAGCCTGCCCCCGTCCGAAAGGGTGAAGTCGTACATGACCTCAAGGTCGTAGGACTGCAGCGCACGGGGAAGGGAGCATTTGGGGTCCCTGTAGAGGAGCAGGGCATGCGGGAACTCGAGGACGGCCTGCTGCCGCAACTTCAGAAGTGCCTCGACGCGGTCCGACGGTCCCTCCGTCGCACGGGCGGCAGAGATCTCCCTGTCTGCATAGCTGAAGCACTCGAGGTCGAGCGCGGCGACGATCCCGCTGCGCACGAGCCCGCTTTTCATCGTCCTCTCGACGAACATGAATCCCCGTCTCAGCCGCTCGAGCTTCTCCTGCACGAGCAGGTCATACATATAGTGCGCGGGGGCCGCGGGGTCCTCCCCCTCACGGCAGACGTCGGGGAGAATGCAGTGGAGAGAAGAGGGCGCGTTGACGGACTCCCGTACAACGCGCTCCCAGAATTCCCGATCGTCGGGGTGGCTGTCGGCGGCAGGGACCGCCCACCTTTCATAGCCGCCGCGGGGCAAAAACAGCCGCGTGGCACGGAAAAACGTCTTCATACGATATTGATCACAATGACACATGCCGCCGCGAGGACGAGTGCCAGTAGCTTCAGGGGAATGTGCTCTATGAATACCTTTTTCAAAAATCTTCCGATCGCTTTCATTTCTTGACCTCCGTGCCGAGCTCCTTGCTGTAGTATTCCTTGAGGATGCGCTTGAGCCTCATCGAGTCGATGTAGCGGGTGACCTCGGGAATGCTCTGGTCCTTTTTCTTCTGCACATAGGAGATGATGCCCGTCTCCTCGGAGACGATGATCGTGGAGACGTCCGCGGCCTCCGTGATGCCGATGCCCGCCCTGTGACGGGTGCCGAAGTCGTTGTGGTAGTTGTTCTGCGTCAGGGGCAGGAAGCAGCCCGCGGCCATGATCTTGTCGCCCTGTATGAGCATAGCCCCGTCATGCAGGGGAGCCTTGGGGACAAAGATGCCCTCGATGAGCTGGGAGGAGATCGCCGCATTCAGCGTGACGCCGCTCTCTATGACGTCCTTGGGCATCCTGCCGTTGGAAAGAACGATGAGTGCGCCCGTATTGCTCTTGGAGAGGTTGAACACCGCCTTTGTAATTGCATTGATGCAGTCCTCGGCGCATTGTGTCTGCTTGTCGGGCGGGGCCGCACGGTGGCGGGAGCTCTCCGTGTTGTAGGCATCCCGCTTAAGCTCCACATTAAAGAGGAACAGGAAAAACGCCGACAGCAGTCCCACAGTGAGGAAGAACCACAGCGCGTCCACATTCTCCGAGAAGACGGTGATGACCGCCATGCAGAGAATGGGAAAGAGATACATGGGGACAAACCGCTTGGCGTTGTTCGTCCATAGCGTGTTCAGAACGTAATAAATGACGATAAAGAACAGGATGAGCTCCACGAGGGTGACCCACTGAAAGGGTGCCGTCGCAAACGAGCGGAAGAAATTCAGGCAGCCATCCCGTATGTCTGTGATCGGTCTCATCGCTTCTCCTCTCCGCGGATGCGGGAAATAGGGTTTTCATAGTATATTATAGCGATTTTTGCGGAAAAAGCAAAGAATTTTCGGTTTATCCGAAAAATATTTTTGCAATCGCGGTGTTGAGTGCGCTTTTGGCGGTATATTGCCCGTTTTTCGCCCCGCAGGAGAGGGCGTAGAGCTCTACATAGAGCTCCTCGGCCCGCGCTCCCCCAAGCCTTGCGGCGGCCTCGCGGTTCTTCTTGACGGAATAGGGCTTTACCCCAAGCACACGGGCTGCCTCGGCGTCGGAGAGCCTCATCGAGGAGAGGTCGGAAAGGGTGCGGAAATGCGACGTCAGCGAGGCGAGGACGGCGTATTCGTCATACCCCTTTTCGAGCAAATCATGCAGGATCTCCTGGAAGGCGTTGCCGTTCCTTGCGGAGGCGGCCTGCGTCAGCTCGTAAATTTTATATTCGACGTCCTTTGCGATCTGCTCCTCGACGACCCTGCCCGTCACCCTTCCCCCCTCGCCGAGATAGAGGGCGAGCTTCTCGCACTCCTTCGCCATGCGGGCGGCGTCAAAGCTGCAGTAGCGGACCATGAGCGTGAGGGCGTCGATGTCCGCGGAGAGCCCCTTGCGTTTGAGCATCCCGAAAAGCCACTTGGAGAGGGCCTCCTCGCTCTCGCGGGCGCAGTCGACGAGGGTGAGCCCCTTCTTTCGCCTCAGATCCGCCGCGTTTGCCCTTTTGCCGCCGTTGACGATGAGGAGCACGGTGGAGGGACAGGGACTTTCCGCATAGGGGGAAAGCTGTGCCCAATCGCGCTCGGAGGGATAAAAATCGTACACGCGGACGAGCCGCCGCCCGTCGAGAAAGGGCAGGGTGTAGAGGTCGGTGCGGAAGGAGACGAGCCTGTCCCCCTTCAGCGTCTCCCCCTCGATGCGGACGTCGTTGAGGGCGGGCCGGGTGATGCCGCAGGCGGCGGTGATCTGCTTGACGGCCAGATCGCGGAAGTAGGCCTCCTCGCCGTCGATGAGATAGATCGGGGCAAGCTCCCCGAGCGACTTTGCAAGCTGAACAAATTTCATAACAGTAGGATTATACCATCATTCAGAAAATATTTCAAGGTCCCGCACGGCTTTTCGAGCAAAAGATCGGAGGAAGCCGCCGTCGTGCCCCTTACATCGAAGAGGACCGCATGCCCGCGGACGTAGAGAAGGAGTGCCTCATCCGTCACATAGGCAAAGGAGAGCTCTCCCACCTCGAATCTGTCCCCGCAGAGGACCTCCGTCTCGTGAAAGCCGTCTGCCTGCTCCCTGAGACAGTAAATTTTCTCCGCACCCGTAAATGCCGCGACGTTGCGCTCCCGCGGCTCCTCCGAGAGGACGACGGCCGCGTCGATGTGCCCCGTATGGCAGGCGAGAAAATCCCTGCACTCCCTGAGCGACGCGTCGCCGCCGACGATGAGCACGCTCGCATTCTCCGTCCTGACGAGCGCGAGAAGGGTATCCTCCCCCGCGGTCACGTCGAGAATGACCCCGCCGAAGAGCGCGTTTTCCGCAATAAGGCAGACGGCCATGAGAAGCGCGGAGGCAAGCAGTGCCCCGACGCGGACGAGAGTTTTCAGCCGCACCCGCTGGGTCGCATACACCGCCGCGCACAGCCAAACGACGCCCGCGCTTCCGAACGCAAACCCCGTGAGCACCCATCCGAAGTCGACCGCCGCAAACAAAAAGAGCAGGACGGCAAAGAGTCCCCTCGGAAAAATCAGAAAAAACGCCGCGGCGGGCGGGATGATGAGCGAAAGCAGCGTGCAGAGAAGCAGGGTCAGAAAGGCAAAGGGCAGAAGGGGCACGATGAGAAGATTCAGCCCGAGCCCCCACACCGAAAAGTAGCCGAAGGTCTCGATGAGAATGGGGAAGGTGAAAATTTGGACTGCAAGGCTCGCGGAGAGATATTCCCGCAAAATCCGCGGGATATGTACGCGCTTCATCCACCGCGAGAGGGAGCCCGAGAAGAGGGCAAGCCCGATGCATGCACCGAAGGAGAGACGGAAGCCGACGGACAGCCACTGCGCGGGGAAAATGAGGAGCACAAGGACCGCCGCAAGCGAGATGGAAGTGAGAAGGTCGGATTTTCTCCCCAAAAAGACATTCACGCTGAGGACGATACACATGATGAGGGCACGCAGCGCGGAGACCGTCCATCCGCACAGGCCGCAGTAGAGGGTGCAGACGAAGATGGCGGGAAAGGAGGCATATCTTCTCAAAAATCCGAAGACCAGCATTACCGCCCCGTATAAAATGCCGATGTGCAGACCCGAGACGGCGAAGATGTGCGCGATGCCTCCCCTTCTGACCGCAGTCATGAAGTCGGAGTCCGCCATGCGGGCGTTTCCCGTGAGGAGCGCATAGGAGATCGTTCCCTCCTCTCCCTCCATTTCGTCCGTCATGAGATCGTAGAGCTCTGCATTCAGGAAAAGAAGCGGGTGAAAGCCCTTCTCCCCGTCCTCATAGGCCTCCGCAGAGGCGCGGTAGCGGATGTCGTTGATAAAGTCGTAGGCGTCCTTTGTGCCCGTCGGGAGCGGAATGCGGGAGATTTTTGCGGTAAAGACGATGCGGTCGCCCGGACGGATCGCCTCCGAGGAGACCGTGACGGCGAGCTTCCCCGCCGCCCCCTCGCCGTCGAGGAGAAGGTCTGAAAGCTCCGCGTCCGTGTACCCGTTCTCCGCGGAGATCAGCGTCACCGTCCCCTCCACGGTGTAGGTCCCCGCGGCCCTGCCCGAGAGATAGCTCTCCGTGTAGATGTGGATGCCCGTCGCTCCCGCCGCCGCAAACACCGTAAACACGCAGATAACTGTAATTATTTTGCGCTTTGTAAAGGGAGTAAGGGGGAGTGGAAGAAAAACAGCCAAAAACAAAAAATCGGAGGGCACAAGCCCGCCGAGACGGATGCGAAGATATAAAAATATGCCGAAGGAGATCCCGACCGCCGCAAAGAGCACCGTCCTGAGGTTGACGCGTGGAAGATGAGAGCTCTTTCCCTTCCCGTCCTCCGCAGAGTCCTCCGCGCGGCCCTCGGACACCTTCTCCTCTCTCCGTCCGCGCATGTCCTCTCCTACACAGCGAGGCTTCCCGCCCCGCTTTTTCCCTTATTATACACATTTCCCCCACGCAATGCAATAATTTTACAGAGCTTTATTGAAAAAATTTTAAATTTTTTCGCAAAAAAGCTTTTTTGCCAAAAAAAAGACGACAGGGCTGCCGCAGGATGTCTACTCGCTCTGTCCCTTCGCCTGCCTTTCCCTCCTCACGGCGACGGCGATCATGAAGCACCCGAGCGCGGCGGTGAGCACACAGACGACTGCGCCCGTGATCGCATTCATCCTTGCGATATTGACAAAATCGCCCGCCTTGTCAAACTCGCGGAGCATCGCCGTCTGCAGGGCGAGGATGGAGACAAGGGCGTCGGCGAGGTTGATGTTCTTTGCCGCCCGCACCGTCATTTCGGAGGAGCGTTGCGTCTTGACAAAGTTATAGATCCCCATGATGATCTTGTAGAAGGCATACACGGCGCAGACATAGATCGTGAGGCCCGAATGGACAAACGAATCGTTTGCCCGCACCATCTGCAAAATGGCGAACGAAAGCGCGATCGGGAGCAGCAGCAGGACGACCCCGCAAATGCCGTAGATGCGCGTATCCTTGCGAAGCGTCTCCTCCTGCGTCTGTCCCGCTCTGAGATCCCTTCTGCGGAAAATATGATAGCCGAGGATGGTCCCGCGCAGCACGATGAGAAGAATATAATACGCCGCAAGCGCACCGAACCAGACCGAGCGGAGAAGGATCGCGACCAGGCCGTTATAGACCGCAAACGCAAAATCGATGAGAAAGGAGCCGACAGAAAACAGGATCGTTCGAAAGCCGAGCTCCGTAAAAAGCCTGCTCCAGAACGGCTTATTTTCAGACCATTTCAAAACCCGCTCATTCCAATCGGGAAAGCCCTTGATGCTGCCGTAAATGCAATAGCCGACGCAAACGCCCATGACGCCGAGAAGGGCATACCCCGCCGCTGCATAGCGGGACAGGCTCTCCTGCGTGAGAAGCAATGCTCCGCTCACCGCCCCGCCTATCCCGAGCACGGCGAGCAGGGCCAAAAACCACAGCGGCGGCTTTTTCAAAAATTCAAGAAGCTTCATATCCCTTATTTCAATCTTTTGCCGACGCCCTCATCGAGAGCACCGTGAATGCCATCTCGGAGCAGGAGGCTCCCTCTCGCGCCCCGCCTCGCCCCCTCGGTCGTGAGGGCGATGCTGCGGAGCCCTGCTCATTTTTCGGCCCTCTGCTCTGATGATATCATATTCTGCCGAAAAATTCAAGTGCAAAATTCCCGCGTCTGCTTTTGCCCGTGCTTTTTTCGGAATATCCGATGCAGTATTTGAAGGAAAACGATACAAAATCCTCCGTCGGGGGAAAAACGGAGCGGAGAGAGTTGCAAGTTTGAAGAGGATATGGTATACTATGGGAGCAAAAGTATCATAATCGTCAGGTTCATAAAATGGCAGACACTCTCAAAAAAGACATCACCGTCGAGGCCCGTTTTCCCGCCTATGCGGGCTATGCGGACTATTTTTTCAACACGCCCGCAAGGGTCCTTATCAAAAATGCCGCGAGGGAGGACGCGGAGGTCGTCATGCGGCTGGAAAGTGCGGACGGGCTCCTTCTCCCCTGCGAGAAGCGGGCACTCGTCCCCTATGAGAGCGCGGTCGAGCTCGAGCTGAGGGTCCTTGACCCCGTCTTTCTCTCCGAATGCGACAGGGTCACCCCCTGCAGGGCATGCGTCAGGATCTTTCGGGAGGATAAAGAGGTCGCCGCGGAGGAGCTCACCGTCACGGCTCTTCCCTTTGACTACTTTGAGGGGCTTCAGGGGAATCCCGAGCGGCTTGCCCACTTTGTGCGCCCGCATATGCCCGCCTGCGACGCCATCCTGACGGAGGCGGGAAACCGTCTCAAGGTCTGGGGGAGCGACCACTCCCACGGCTACGAGGGCTGTGACAAGAACGCGATCCGCAGCGTGCTTGCGGCGATCTTTGCCGTGATCAAGGGAAAGGCCCTCGAGCGGGTCGGTGAAATGAACGCGGGCTCTCCCCTCTCCTGCATGCGGGACGGCATCCTCGAGGGAGGACGGGCGACCGTCATGGAGCTTGCGATGCTTGCCGCGTCCTGTCTCGAGGGGGCGGGGCTTCATCCCGTGCTCGCCGTCGGGGAAAGAGAGGTCGGCATCGGCGTTTGGCTGTATGAGACCTGCTTTCTCGACGCAGTCTCCGAGGATGCGGAGACGGTAGGGAAATACATCTCCGAGGGCATCGACAACCTCGCCTTTTTCGACGCGGACGACCTCTTCCCCGACAGAAAGGGCGCATACGTCGTTGCGGAGACGCACTTTAAGAGCAAGCTCGAAAAGGGGCTCTACTCCGTCTTTACGGACATCCGTCGGTGCCGTCTCGGCGGCATCCTCTCCTGTCCCGCCCGTGAGCGCGGAGAAAACGGCTATGAGCTCCGTGAAAGACCGACCGTGCAGAGGGCTCTTCCCGCGCTCGGCAAGCAGACGGAGAACGTCACGGGCAGTGAAAAATGGGAGCGGCGGCTACTCGATCTCACGGGAAAAAACGCGCTTTTGAACTTTTCCCCGAAAAATTCCCTGCATCTTATCAGCTGCAGTGCGGATGAGCTGCTTCCCGCGGTGTCCTCTGCGCCCATGCGCATTCTCGGGTGCGAGGAGAGCGCGGAGCCCTTCGGCGCCAAAAAGGAGGGGCAGAAGCGCGAGCTCGTCCGTCTCGAGCAGGAAGGGGGGCTTCTCAAGGCCTACGGCTCCGAGGAGGAGACGGGGAAGATCGCGCACCGTCTCATGCGCCGCAACCGGACGGCCGAGGAAGAGACGGGCGCGAGCATCCTCTACCTTGCCCTCGGATTCCTCTCCTATACCTCCAAGGAGGGGCAGGCGCGCATCGCGCCCCTTCTGCTTGTGCCCGCCTCCCTCAAGAAGCAGCGCGGGGCGGACAGCCTCGTCCTGTATGCCGAGGGAAGGGAGCGGTTTCTCAACGCCACCCTTCTCGAATATTTAAAGCGCAGCTTCGGCATCGACATGCGCGGGCTCGGCGGGGAGCTGAAGCCGAGCGAGATTTTCTCCGCGGTCCGTGCGGAGACGGCGAAAATGACGGGCTGGACGGTCTATGAGGACGTCTATCTCTCCGTGTTCTCCTTCGAGCGGTTTTTGCTTTGGAACGATCTGCGCCGCTCCTATGAGGAATTTTCCAAAAATCAGCTCTTCTCTGCCCTTCTCAACGGCAGGTACCGGCGCACCGAGCTCTTTCCCAAGGGAGAGGACACGTGCGATCCCAACGACTATTTCCTTCCCCTTCCCACCGACAGCACGCAGTTCGAGGCGGTCGCGCTCTCGGACACGGGCACGAGCATGGTGCTCCACGGCCCGCCCGGCACGGGGAAGAGCCAAACCATCGCAAGCATCATCGCAAACGCTCTCGCAAAGGGGAAGCGGGTGCTCTTTGTCGCGGAGAAAAGAGCCGCCCTCGACGTCGTCAAAAAGCGGCTTGACGGAGTGGGGCTCGGCGATTTCTGCCTCGAGTTGCACGGCGACAAGCAGGATAAGACGGAGACGCTTTTAAAGCTTGAACGGACCCTGTCACTTCAGCCAGAGGAGACAGCTCCCCGTCATGCGGAGGAGGTGCGCGTTCTCACCCGCGATCTCTCCGCGCCCATGCTCGCCCTGCACAGGAGACGGCGATCCGGGCTCTCCGTCTACAGCGCGATCCTCGGCTATCTCGCAAACAAGGACGCCCCCGACATTCTCGACGCGGACGACGCCTTTTACGATGCGCTCACGGAGGAAAAGCTCTCCTCCTACAAGACGATCATTCTGCGGGCCGCCGCCGCGGCAAGGGAGTGCGGCTCGGTCGCAAGCTCCCCCTTCTCGGGCGTTGACCTCACCGTCTATTCGGTGCCCCTGCGCGACAGGGTATTTTGCGCCTCGCAGGTCGTCGTTGCGGAGAGCAGACATTTAAGATCCTTCCTGTCCCTCTTCCTCAGCTTTTACCGTCAGACGCTCGGGGAGGTCACGCGAGACAGGCTCAACGCTCTCACGGCCCTTGCGGGGGAGCTACGGCTCGGAAAATACGACAAATACTTCGCAGGGACGGACACGGAGGAATTCTCCGCCTTCTTCACGGCAAACCGCCGTCTCGACAGCCGTCTCACCTACTACTACAGATACTTCAAGACTCTCGTCGAGGCGGAAGATCCCAAGGAGCTCTCCTCTCTCCGTGCAGGCGGGGACTGGCGGCTTCTGAGGAGCGGAAAGAGCACCCTCAAAAAGCTCAGACGGGTCGCCCTCTCCCCCATTGCCGACGAGGATGTGCCGAAATTTCTCATCACGCTTGCAGACATTGCAGAGGCTGAGGACGAGGTCGCTGCCTGTCCCCTCTCGCGCAGCTTCTGCGACCGCGGCGGGCGCATCAATTACAAAAAGCGCGGGGAATTTTTGGAGGACCTGTACCGTCTCCACGACGCGAATCTGTCGCTCTTTCAGGAGTACCGTGCAGAGACCTTCAACAGCATGTGCGTACGCGCCGCAAGCGGGTACACCCTGCCCGTGCTCGAGGGGCTCATCAAGGCCGCAGACGCCTTCCTCGCCGCCCTTCAGAGCTTTGTCTCCGTCACAAATTCCGACCCCTCCGCACATGAGGAGGGAGATCTCATCGACCTTTACGCCCGCAAGGCCGCGGGGCTCATTGACAACATCGACCTGCTCTCGAGCTGGTGCATGTACCGTGAGACGGCGGCCGAGCTGAAGGAATACGGGCTCACCTTCCTCACCGACGCCCTCGAGAGCGGACAGCTCGGGACAGAGCAGCTTCTCTCGGGATTTGAGAAAAACATCTACCGCAGCTTCCTCGAATCGGTCATTCCCACCGACAAGGAGCTCTCCCGCCTCACCGCGGGCACCCTCGAGGACACGGCCGAAAAGCTTCTTGTCGCCCATGAGACATTTACCGGTGCCACACGCACCGCGATCAGGAGCACGCTCATCTCCCGTCTCACGGCCACAGTGCCGGATGCTGAACGCGCGGAGCTTTACCGCATCGCAAAGGGAGGCGCACGGGGGGCCTCTCTGCGGGCTCTGCTTGAGGAGCTTCCCGCGCTCTCTGCGGCGGCGGCCCCCTGCATGCTGATGAGTCCCGTCTCCGTCGCGCGCTATCTCAAGCCGCAGGCGGACCTTTTTGACCTCGTGATCTTTGACGAGGCCTCGCAGATGTCCACGGCCGAGGCGGCGGGCTCCATTGCAAGGGGAAAAGCGGCGATCATCGTGGGCGATCCCAACCAGCTGCCCCCGACGACCTTCTTCCGCGGCGAGACGGAGGATACCGGAGAGGACCTTGAGAGCGTGCTTGACGACTGCATCGCCCTCGGCCTTCCCGAGCGGTACCTTCTCTGGCACTACAGGAGCCGCCATGAGAGCCTCATCGCCTTCTCCAACGCCATGTACTACCGCAACAGGCTGTGTACCTTCCCCTCCCCCGACGCGATGGAGCGCAGGGTAAAGCTTGTCCGCGTGGACGGAACGTACGACAGGGGAAATTCCAAGACGAACGAACAGGAGGCCGCCCTCCTTGCGGAGGAGCTCGTGCGCCGTCTTAAGGACCCCGAGCTCAAAAAGCTCTCCATGGGCGTCGTGACCTTCTCGTCCTCCCAGCAGGACGCGCTCGAACGGGCCGTGGGGGCCGCGCTGCGCAGGGAGGAGCTCGAGAGCACCGCCTATGACAGGGAGGAGCCCCTCTTTATCAAAAATCTCGAGAACGTACAGGGAGATGAGCGGGACGTCATACTTTTTTCCGTCTGCTATGGCCCCGATCCCGCGGGCAGACTCTCGATGAACTTCGGCCCGCTCAATCAGGTCGGCGGGTGGCGCAGGCTGAATGTCGCCGTCTCCCGTGCGCGGGAGGAGATGCTCGTCTTTGCCTCCCTCGATCCGTCGGACATCGACCTCGGGAAGACCTCCTCGGCGGGGGTGAGCGGGCTCAAGGCCTTTCTCGAATATGCAGAGCAGGGCAAAACGACGCTCGCGCTCCGTGCGGAGGACGTCAAATGCGGCAAGGGGATCGGAAAATTCATCGCAAGGGAGCTTGCCCCCTACGGCTACGACTGCCGCGTGGAGGTCGGCTCGTCCGACTTCAAGGTGGACGTCGCCGTGCTCGACCCGCGCCGTCCCAACGAATTCCTTCTCGGCATCCTCGCGGACGGGAACACGGCCTTCTCCGTCAAGGACAGGACGCTCCTTCAGCCGCAGATCCTGAAGCGGGGCGGGTGGAATGTGCTCCGCATCGGCAGTGTGAGCTTTTACAACAACCCCAAGCGGGAGATCAAGCGGATCAAGGATGTCCTCGACAAGCTCATGGGTTTCGGCGATCGGCAGAAAAACCGGCTCTCTGCATACAAAAAGCCGTACAAGACGGCGAAAATCAGCTCCGTCGAGCCGCTGAGCTTTATCACGGACGGGGGGCATGAGGAGGAGATTCGCGCCCGCCTCGAGGGGATCGTGGCCGCAGAGGAGCCCATCTCCCGCGCATTTCTCAAAAAGCGGTGCCTGTCCTCCTTTGGTATCAAAAAGAGCAGTGCGCGAGCGGAGAGCGTGCTCGACAAGCTCATCGACGGCTGCCGCTTCCGCAGTGAAATGGCGGGACGGGAGTATTTCTACAAAAATGCACGCGTCCTCTCCTTTACGCGGGTCAGGATCGAGGAGACGGCGGAGCGGGCCGCGGAGGACATCGCGGTTTGGGACATGCTCTCCCTTGTCAAGGGGGTACTCGAGGAGCGCGTCTCCCTCTACATGGATGAGCTCGCCTCGCTCGCCGCGGAGGTATTCGGCCTCAAGCAAACGGAAAGGCTCACCTCCTACCTCGACGAATGCATCGCCTATGGAGAGCAGGTCGGTCTCCTCCTCCGCTCCCTCTCGGACAGGATCACGCTGAAGTGAATTTAAAATTTTAATTTTAAAAAACCGTCACATATGTGACGGTTTTTTAAATAAAGGCGTTTTCGAAGTACTCGATCCGTCCCTCGAGGATGGAGGAGACGTCGAAGCGGATGGGGACCTCGCGCTTTTTTAATTCGCACCAAAATTTGGCCATCATGCGGTAGCGTTCCTGCTTCTGCCTGTTCACGCCCTCGGTGGGAAGACCGAACGCGTCCGTCTCCCGCGCCTTGACCTCCACAAAGCAGGTGTAGCCGTCGGGGCTCATCGCGATGATGTCTGCCTCGCCGAAGGGGGTGCGAAAGTTGCGCTTCAGGATCTTGTACCTGTGCCGCTTGAGATATTTTACGGTCAGGTCCTCTCCCTCCCGTCCCAGAACTTTGTTATGAACGACCTGCGATGGATCCTGCATGCTCCCACCTCTCTGATTGCTTGAATATGCTGTTTTGTGCCATAACCGACGTTTTTTTCAAACCCGTACTCGGGGAACTCCTCGGCATACCGCCGCATGAGGGCGTCACGGTAGACCTTGGCGAGGATGCTGGCCGCGCCGATGGAATAGACGAGGGCGTCCCCCTTTACAATGCTCCTCTGTGGCATGGAAATGTCGAGGGTCATATTGCCGTCTGTGAGAACAAAGTCGGGGGTGATTTTTAAGCCATATATCGCATTTTTCATCCCGAGGCGGGTTGCCTGCAGGATGTTGATCTCATCGATTGTGCGCTCATCGACCTCTGCGATGGCAAAGGCGCGGGCGGCCTCCTTGATGCGCTCCGCAAGCTCCTCGCGTCTCCTTGCGGAGAGCTTCTTGCTGTCGTCTACGCCCAAGATGCGCTTTTCCTCGTCGAGGGGCAAAATGACGGCCGCACAGACGACGGGCCCCGCCAGAGGGCCTCTTCCGACCTCGTCCACCCCCGCCACAGCGGTGTACCCCATGGCAAAATATTGATTTTCGTATGTAAGCTGATCCATATTGTGCTGTTGAATGAGGCTGCCGCCCACCCCTCAGAAGGGGTCTCGGCTCCCCTTGTAGGGGAGCTGTCACGCAGTGACTGAGGGGTTTTTGAACCCTATCCCCCCTTCGGGGTACTTCCCCTGAGAGGGGAAGCAAGATCGTCCCCACCCCTCAAGAAGAGATTACCTCAATTTTTAATTTTTAATTTTTAATTTTAAATTTAAACAAGCCCCACTTCTTTGAGGTCATCGAGGGTGTCGAAGGAGAGCCTGCCGAGCTTGCCCCTGCGGAGGTCGTCGAGGAGGGCGCGCTGTCCCCTTTCATAGTCAAAATCGCCGCCGCGCAGCAAAAATCCGCGTCTTGTGCACAGTCCCTCGAGCATTTCAAGCCCCGTCCCGCCGTCGATGCCGTAGCGGTCCTTAAGCCCCTGCGGGGAAAGCTCCCAAAGCTCCTCGAGAAGGCAGAGCGCGATCTCGTCGAGGGCAAGAATGTCGTCGTTGATGCTCCCCACATAGGCGAGCCGCCGCGCCAGTGCCTGATCCTCGCAGGAGGGCGGCATGGTGCCGGGGGTGTCGAGAAGCTCCACGCTCCCGCATTTCACCCACTGCTTGCCGCGCGTGACGCCGGCCCTGTCCCCCGTCGTTGCCTTTTTTGCGCCCGCGAGCAGGTTAATGAGGGTGGATTTGCCCGTGTTGGGGACGCCCGCGACGAGAAAGCGCATGGGCCGCACGGTGCCCTTTTGTCTGTTGCGCTCAAGGCGATCCTTAACGAGATTTTCCATCGCCTGCAAAAGCGGACGGGCGGCGCGGGGGTCCGTTGCGTTCAGCAAAAAGGCCTGTCTCCCCGCCTCACGCATCGCGTCGAGCAGGGGCTCCGCAAGGGCCAAATCTGCCTTGTTCAGAACGTACAGGACGGATTTTGCCCGTACCATGTCCGCGATCCCCCTGTTGTAAGAGGCCGCGGGACACCTTGCGTCGAGCACAAGAACGACGCCGTCGCAGAGCTTTAAATTGTCCTCCATCATGCGCATGGCCTTTGCCATGTGCCCGGGATACCATTGAATGACCTTCATGAGAAATTGAAAATTAAAAATTAAAAATTATGGCGGGGCGATTAGAAATTAAAAATTTAAAATTTAAAATTAAAAATTGTGGTGGGGGAGTAATTAGAATGACACCCCCTCAGTCACGCCAAGGACGGCGTGACAGCTCCCCCTCAAGGGGGAGGCAAGGATACCCCTCATTCCGAGCCCCAAAGGGGGCTCGGAATGAGGAGAGACCCCCTTGCTGCCCCTGTAGGGGAAGTGGCCTTCAGGCCAAAGGGGTTTTCGGAACCCCTCAGTCGCTGAAGCGACAGCTCCTCATGCGGGTAGAGTCCCGCATTCGGTCAGCATTTGCCCGTGCATATGGGCAAATGCCAAGAAAATTTTGCGTCAAGAGTTATCAACTCTTGACAGAACTGCAAAATTTTCCCCTATAAGGGGAGCCGAGAATAAGGTGATGCTTCGACAAGCTACTTCGCACCAAGGGCGGTGCTCGTGCCGCGCTTAGACACAATTAGAATGTGCGCGGGGCAGCATGACGTGATTTGAAACAATCACCACATATCCCCGCCCCTCATTCAATCTTACGGCGCGTGGCGGGGTCCCCCCGCCTAAGCGCACCCTATTTGGTACCCTA
>CANQWI010000023.1 GCA_947627515.1 uncultured Clostridia bacterium | reverse complement strand
GCAACCCCTTCGGCGAGGCCACGCCTCATGTCGCGGCGCAGCTCACAGCCCACTGGGCTGTTGAGCAGAATTGCGCCGCTCCACCCTTCAAAGGGGGCAGGCAAGGCCGAGGAGCAAGAAATCGCTCGAAACTTTTACAATGCTCTGATGCTCTCCACGGGCTTTTTTCTTGCGGCGAGATAGACGGGAAGGAAGGTGGAGAGGAATGCGACGGCGAGGGCGACGGCGACCATAATGAGGATCGGCACGGGCCCGAAGACAAACAGCGTCACCTCGAAGCCGATGCTTTCCCGCAGAATATTGTTTATGACGACGGTCAGGATCGTCGTGCCGATGAGGGCGAGGAGCGTACAGATCCCGACGATGATGCCGCTCTCCGCAAAGAAGATCTTAAAGACGTCCGTCCCTCTTGCGCCGACCGCACGCAGGATGCCGATCTCTTTCCTCTTGTTGGTGATGCTCATTGAGATAAAGTTGAAGAGGAGCAGGGACGAGAACACGGCGAGAACCAGTCCGATGACGAGAAAGACGACGGAGAGCTCGTTTACGACCCCGGAGGCCATCACGACCTCACCGTAGAGGCCATTTCCGACGGTGTAGAGAATGTCCGTTTCGGGGTCGGTCACATCGATTTTGTCAAACAGGCTGTTGAGTGCCGCGGCGCTGTGTTCAAAGGGGACAAGCACTGCGCCGAACGTTGCATCCTCTTCGGGCACATAGCTTGTCTCCTCGCTCTGCGAGCCCGCCGCGATGAGTTTATCGTATGTCTTTTGGGAGCAATAGAAGCCGTAGCCGTCGGAGGAGAGGATCGCGCCGATGATGCGGAAGCTCCCGATGCTCGTGTACTGCGGCCCATATCGGTCATAGGAGATGGAAAAGTACTCCCGCGTGATGGGGTGGGCGGCGAGAAAGGCCTTCAGATCGGAGGCAAGCGTCTCATCCTGTCCGTAGGAATAATTCTCCAGCCGCTCGAGAAATTGCTTATATTCCCCGTAGCCCTCGTCGCTCTCCTTCGGCAGTTCCTCCCGATAAAGGGGGACGAGCTCGAACCACGGGATGATGAATTCGTCGTCCCTGAGCGTCGTGCGCTCCTCTGCCATGACGACGGGAAGCATGGGACGGCTCCCTGCGGGGTCATAGACGGCAAACGAGCGGGTGGCCGCCGTTTCGTAGCTGCCGTATTCGTCCGTCCCGAGCGCGGTATAGCTCAGCTGTGCGTAATCGAAATAGGAGATCGGCACGTCATACTCGTTGAAGGAGTCCGCAAGCGTCTGCGTCGAGATGGCGAGCGTGTGCAGCCCCTCGCGGAGATAGGAGCGGTAGGCGAAAAGGCTGAGCTCGACGGCGTAGTCGCGGTAGTCGTCCTCGCTGTGCAGATTTTTGATCCGATCATACTTGTGCGGCACCTCCCCGCTGTCGAAAACGCCGCATATGCTGAGGACTCTGTTGCTTGCGACGAGCCTTTTTCCAACAAGCTCGGCGGCAGAGGAGATCTTTACAGGCGTATCCGCGAGCGTCCCCTCCTCGTCTGAGGGGAGAAAATCGAGCTCCGCGGCACAGGATAAGAGATAGCTGCTCACGCAGAGCTCGTCGTCCGCTTCGGGGAGACGTCCCGCGAGGAGCCTTTGTGCAAGCGGATGCCCTTCTCCTGCGACGGTGAGGGCGCAGATCTGCGGCAGATAGTAGTAGCTCTCCCCCTTGAACTGGGAGAAGGAGAGATTGACAGAGTAGGTGCCGATCGCATTTTCCCCGAATTTTTGCACCTCCGCGGGGGTGAAGCGGGCGGGAGATGTCGTCGTATAGGAGAGCTCCCCGCCGTTGAAATGCCGCACTTCATAGCCCTTGTCGAGCGTGATATAGTCATAGCCGGCTGAGAGGAAGGAATTGACGAGCACGCTGCGCTCGTTGAAGAGCATCATCGTCGAGGCGAGGCCGAACATGACAAAGGAGACGACGGTGAGAAGGATGGTGAGGATGAGACGGAAGGGCTTGAGCCTGAGCCCCGACGCGCCGATTTTCATCGCCTTCAAAATGGGAAGCCGTGAGCGGATGAACTTGGTCCTTTCTCCGTCGTACTCCCTGCGCGGGATATCCTCGGTCTTCTGAAAACTCTCCCGTGCGCCGTCCTCGCCGATCCTGTTGACACGACGGAAGGAGGCAATGTCGTTTTTCCCCTTGGAAATGAGCACCTCTCCGTCGCTCTCCCGCAGGAAGGCCTCGATCTCCCTCATCGTCCTCTCGTCGAGCGTCCCGCCCTGCACCGAGAGAGTATCCTCGCCGATGCGTCTGATGCCTTCGGTCACGGGCTCCGCGGCGATGTGCTCCTTGGTGACGTCGGAAACGATTTTACCGTCCCTGAGCTCGATGATGCGGTCGCCGTACACCTCTGCAAATTCCCTGTCGTGCGAGACGACGAGGACGAGGCGGGTCTCGGAGAGCCTCTTGAGAGTGTCAAGGACCTGCCTGCCCGTTGCGGAATCGAGCGCGCCCGTCGGCTCGTCCGCCATGATGATCTGCGGGTCCTTGACGAGGGCGCGGGCGATGGCGATGCGCTGCTTCTGCCCGCCCGAGAGGGTGTTCGGCTTGCGCCTTGCGTACGGCTCAAGCTCCACGTCACGGAGAATGGAATTGATCCTCTCCCTGTCCTTGGATTTTCCCTGAAGCTCTAAGGCGAGGGCGATGTTGTCCTCCACGGTGAATTCGTCGAGGACGTTGTATTCCTGAAAGATAAAGCCGACGAAGGTGTTGCGGTAGGAGTCGAAGTCTGCGCCCGAAAAGTCCTTGGAGGATTTCCCCATGACGATGACTTCGCCCGAGGTGGGAGCGTCGAGCCCGCCTGCAAGGTTCAGAAGGGTCGATTTCCCGCTGCCCGATTTCCCGAGCAAAAAGACGAGGCCCGTCTCCCCGAAGGAGACGGAGACGTCGTCGAGTGCCCGCGTCTCAACGCCCTTGACGGTGTAGATCTTGGTGAGATGTCTGATTTCCAGCATACTTTCTCCTTTTATAATTCCAACGATCGGCAGGGGGCTTTTGTCCCGCTTTTTTCTTATTTTTGCACAAAAGGGACGTTTTGTCAATACTCACCGCCTGTTTCGGGGCCCACAGGGCATGAAAAAGGAGCGGGCCCGAGGGTCCGCTCCCTGATATTACTCTCTTAAACTCTCTCTACCTTGCCGCTCTTGAGGCATCTTGCGCATACATAGCCGGTCTCGGTCTTCCCGTCCTGCACATAGGAAACCTTCTGCACGTTTGCCTTAAAGGATCTCTTAGTCTTGCGGTTGGAGTGGCTGACATTGTTGCCCGACGTCTGCCCCTTCCCGCAGATACTGCATACTCTCGACATATCTTCACCTCCATGGGTATTTCCTGAACAAAATTTGCCCCTATTTCCAAGGACCGATATATATCATACCAAAGAAACGGGGAAAAAGCAATAAAAAACGGGTGGATTTTTACAAAAAAATTTTTCGAATGCGGAAATTTTTACCGATATTGCTTGCAAAAAAAGGGACAATAGGCTAAAATAGGATAGAGATAAGTTCAAAGGAGCAGCTATGTCTGTCAGCACGAGCAACGCTTACGGAAAAATTTCCATCTCCGACCTTGCCATCGCAAAGGTCGCGGCTCAGGCTGCCGTCGAGAGCTATGGGATCGTCGACACCGTCTCCCACCGCTTTTCGGATACCCTTGCCGAACTTCTCAAGAAGGATGCGGGTGGAAAGGGCGTCAAGGTGACGACCCAGGGGAACCGAATCTTTATCGACGTTTATGTTCTCATCAAATACGGCGTCTCCATCGAGGCCGTTGCCGAGTCCCTGAAGGAAGCCGTCAAATACAAGGTTGAGTACTTTACGGGCATGATCGTGGATACCGTAAACGTCAATGTGATCGGCCTCAAGCTGTAACGAAATCCTCCGTTTCCGACTCAATCGGGAGAAACCTTTTCATGCAAAAAACCATCAATTGCGCCTTGTTCCGCAAAATGGTCCTCGTCGGCGCCAAGCAGCTCGACGTGAACCGTACCAAGGTGGACGCTCTCAACGTCTTCCCTGTCCCTGACGGCGACACAGGCACAAATATGTCTCTGACCATGCAGTCGGCGATCAAGGAATTGTCGAACTGCGCGGGTAATACCTTCCCCGAGGTGTGCGACTGCATCTCCAAGGGGGCACTCCGCGGCGCGAGGGGGAATTCTGGCGTCATTTTGTCCCAGATCTTCCGCGGCATCTGCTCGGTGCTTCGCGACAGCAAGCCCGAGGTGGATACCAAGACCTTTGCAAGAGCCATGGAGGCGGGCACCAAGGTCGCCTACAACGCCGTCTCCATTCCCAAGGAGGGCACGATCCTCACCGTCGTCCGCATGATGAGCGAATTCGCCTTGAAGAATGCGGGAAAGCTGCGGGATTTCGAGGTCTTCCTCCCCGCCGTCATTGAGGAGGGGGACAGAGCACTTGCCAAGACCCCCGATCTTCTCCCCGTTCTGAAGAAGGCGGGCGTCGTCGACTCGGGCGGCGTCGGTCTCATGACGATCATGCGTGGCTTCCTCGCCGCTCTGATGGGCGACGAGACGGTCTCCGAGGTGCCCCTGGACGCCGCCTCCCAGCAGAATCCAGACGACGTCTTCGGCGACAACTCCGAGATCATCAACATGGACCTCGGAGACATCCAGTTCGCCTACTGCACGGAGTTCTTTGTGATCAATCTCAAGAAGAGCACCACCCTTGCCGACATCGACAAGCTCAAGGAGAGCCTGATGGGCATCGGCGACTCCGTGATCTGCATCGGCGACCTCGAGATGATCAAGGTGCACGTTCATACCAATACCCCCGGCATCGCGCTCACCTATGCGCTGGAGCTCGGCGAGCTCGACAGGATCAAGATCGAGAACATGCTCGAGGAGAACAGGGAGCTGAAGGCCAAGATCGCCGCCGAGAAGAAGGATCAGGGCATGCTCGCCATCTGCACGGGGCAGGGGCTCTCGGATATTTTCAAGGACCTCTACATCGACCGTGTCATCGAGGGCGGGCAGACAATGAATCCCTCTGCCTCCGACATCGCAAACGCCGTGCAGAAGATCAACGCCGAGAACGTGTTCGTCTTTCCCAACAATAAGAACATCATCCTTGCGGCAGAGCAGGCCAAGGCCCTTGTCGAAAACCGCAAGATCCACGTCATTCCCACCAAAAATGTCCCGCAGGGCTTTGCCGCCGCGCTCGCCTTCGACCCCGAGGCCTCCGCGGAGGAGAACAAGACCAACATGATCCACGCGCTCGACAACGTGCGTGCGGGGAGCGTCACTCATGCCGTGCGGACGACCAACGTCAACGGCTTCGCCATCAAGGAGGGCGACATCATCGGCCTCGACGACAAGAAGATCCTCGCAAAGAGCAGCGACATCGACGAGACGGTCCTAAAGCTCATCGACAAGCTGAAGGACGACTCGCACGAGGTGATCACGCTCTACTACGGGCAGGATGTGACGGAGCAGGAGGCCGAGAAGCTCGCCGCCAAGGTGCAGGACGCCTTCCCGAGCTTTGACGTCGACTACCATTACGGCGGGCAGGCCGTGTACTACTACCTGCTCTCTCTTGAATAATTCCCGTGGCCGCGCCCCTCGGCGCGGCCTTTTGACTAAATATCCCGCTGCATACAGAGAGTGAAGAGTTATAAATTATAAATTTAAAATTAAAAATTAAAAATTAAAAATTGCGGTGGGGGGATTGAGAATGACACCCCCTCAGTCACCGTTGGCGACAGCTTCTCATGCGGGTAGAGCCCCGCATTCGGTCAGCATTTGCCCGAGCATATGGGCAAATGCCAAGAAAATTTTGCGTCAAGAGTTATCGACTCTTGACAGAACTGCAAAATTTTCCCCTCAAGGGGGAGTCAAGAGGGCACGATAAAAATAAGCTCCCCAAAGAGGGGAGGTATCATAAAAAACAAAACGGCAGGGGAAATATGCAGCTCAGGGATCTGAAGGGCATCGGGGAAAAACGTGCCAAGGAATTCGAAAGGCTCGGCATCACCACGACGGAGGAGCTCATCCGCTATTATCCGCGCAGCTATCTCGACATGACGAACCGCGTCTCCGTGCGTGAGGTCGTTCACAACGACATGGCACTCATTGCCTGCAGGCTCGTCTACGTGGAGCCCGTCAGCACACGCGGCAAGCGCAAGACCGTCCGTGTCCTTCTCGAGCAGGGACGGGACAATTTCACCGCCATCTGGTTCAACCAGCCCTATGTGGCCGAAAAGCTCAGGCCGGGCGAGTACCTCTTTTACGGGAGGGTGCAGAACTACTACGACCGCATTTCCCTCGTCAATCCTACCTTTGAACGGCTTGACGCCAACAATCGGCTCAAGGGGCTCGTTCCCGTCTATCCGCTCAAGGGCGGCATTCCGCAGTGGCTTGTGCGGGACGGCGTGCAGAGGGCTCTCAGGGTGGAGGAGCCCGTTTCGCTCATTCCCGCTTCGCTCATTGCAAAATATCAGCTCATGCCCCTCAGGGAGGCCTTTGAAAAAATTCATCTCTCTGCGAATCGGAGGGAGATGCAGGAGGCGGCCGAGCGGCTCGCCACCGAGGAATATTTTCAGCTGATCGCCGCCTTCAAGCTCATTAAGGGGGACAGGACACAGGCTCGCACCAAGCATTACACGGTGACGGAGCGGGACGTCGCCGCATTTGAAAAACGCTTCCCCTTCACCTTTACCAACGGCCAGCAGGCGGCGGTGAGAAGCATTTTCGACAATGTCACTTCCCCGCAGCGGATGAACAGACTCCTGCAGGGGGACGTCGGGAGCGGCAAGACTGCCGTCGCGCTCACGGGCATCTTTATGGCGGTAAAGAGCGGATTTCAGGCGGTCTATCTCTCCCCGACCGAGGTCCTCGCCGCGCAGAACTTTGCCGTTTTGCAAAGAATTTTCCCCGACTACAGAGTCGGGTATCTTGCGGGGGCTTCCACAGCCAAAGAGAAGCGAGAGATCAAGGACGCCCTTGCCCGCGGAGAAATTGACATCCTGTGCGGTACGCATGCCGTGCTGCAGTCGGACGTCATGTTTGCGAGGCTCGCCTTCTGCGTGTGCGACGAGCAGCACCGCTTCGGCGTGGCACAGCGCAATTCTCTGAGCGAAAAGGGGGACAGTCCCGACATTCTCGTCATGTCCGCAACGCCCATTCCCCGCACACTGTCGCTGATCTTCTACGGCGACCTTGACGTCACGACCATTCCAGACAAGCCCGCCGAGCGCATCCCCATCTCCACGGCCGTCATTCCCCCGCGCAAGTATGATGACATGTTCTGCTGGATCCGTCAGGAGATCAGACGCGGAAGGCAGGCGTACTTTGTCTGCCCGCGTATCGAGGACGACGACGGACAGGCCACCTCTGCAGAGGAGCTGTACGAAAAACTCAGAACGCAGCTGCCCGAGATCCGCTTCGGTCTTCTGCACGGAAAATTGCGCGAGAAGGAAAAGGACAGCACCATGTCCGCGTTCAAGCGCAAGGAAATAGACGCTTTGGTCTCGACGACCGTCATTGAGGTGGGGGTGGACGTGCCCGACGCGACGGTCATGGTGATCTATGATGCGGACCGCTTCGGCCTTTCTCAGCTCCACCAGCTCCGCGGCCGCGTGGGCAGGGGCGCGGAAAAGAGTTACTGCTTCCTTCTCACGGGATCTACCTCAGAGACCGCCATGGAGCGGCTGAATATCCTGAAGAGCACATCGGACGGATTTGCGCTCGCCGAAAAGGATCTGGAGCTGCGTGGGAGCGGCGACTTTCTCGGCACCCGCCAGAGCGGCAAATTTCTCAACGAAATCAAAAATCTGCAATACACGTCGGACGCCATTTTCACGGCGAAAAAGCTCGTGGATGAGGCCTTTGAACGTCGCCTCGATCAGGACCGCATCCGTCTCGCCGCCATGGAAAAGTACGAGAGCCTCAAGGACGTGGTGCTCAATTAAAAAGGGGAGCGGGAGGGGTGTTATTCTGAATACGTCATGGTGAGCCCCGTCGAACCATCACCACAATTTTTAATTTTTAATTTTAAATTTTAAATTCTCTTGCTGCCCCTTTTAGGGGAAGTGGCCTATAGGCCAAAGGGGTATCGAAACCCCTCAGTCACGGCAAGGGCGGCCGTGACAGCTTCTCATGCGGGTAGAGTCCCGCATTCGGTCAGCATTTGCCCGAGCATATGGGCAAATGCCAAGAAAATTTTGCGTCAAGAGTTATCAACTCTTGACGCAAAATTTTCCCCTATGAGGGGAGCCGAGGATAAGGTGATGCTTCGACAAGCTCAGCATGACCGATTGTGAATAGTCCGTGGGGATTGAGTCGTCCCACGGATTTTTTATGGAAGAAGGTTGTAATCCTCCTCGGCGACGGGCTCGAGCCATTCGTTTGCAGGCTCCTCCCCGGGCACTTCAATGGCGAGATGGGAGAACCAGTTGTCCTTTGCAGCCCCGTGCCAGTGCTTGACGCCCGCGGGGATATTGACAACGTCCCCCGGCCGCATTTCGACTGCCTCTCTTCCCCATTCCTGATAGTACCCGCGCCCCGCAACGCAGATGAGGATCTGCCCGCCGCCCTTTTTGGCATGGTGAATGTGCCAGTTGTTGCGGCAGGCCGGCTCAAAGGTCACGTTAAAGATGCCGACCTGCTCCCTTGAGATGGGCGCAAGGTAGCTCTTTCCGCTGAAATACTGCTTGAAGCCGTCATTGGGCGCACCGATGGGGAAGGGCATCGCGTTTTCATGCGCCGCCCGCTGCGCCTTTTCGTCCTCGTCCGTCCAGATGTCCTTTGCCATGTTGAAGACCGCCCATGCCTTGGGCCAGCCCGCATAGAAGGCCGCATGGGTGATGGCCGCCGCAAGCTCCTTTTTCGTGACGCCGTGCTCCTTGGCGTTCTTCAGATGAAAGAGGAGCGAGGAGTCCGTCACGCCCGACGCCATGAGCGTCACCACGGTGACAAGGCACCGCGTCTTGAGGTCGAGGTCGGGATCGTTCCAGTTTTCCCCGAAGAGAATGTCGTCATTGTAGTGTGCAAACGCGGGGGCAAACTCTCCGAGTGCCTTTCTTCCCGCATCCTGTGTGATCTTTTTCATCGTACCCTCCTGATTTTATGCAAGATATTGTCTGAAAAACGTCTCGAGCTTATCGAACGGAATGACATCGAGTCTGTCATAGAGGTCGGTATGCACGGCGTTCGGAATGATGAGAAGCTCCTTGTTTTCCGCGTATTTGCTGTCCTTGATCATCGCGGCGTAGGCGTCCCTCGAGAAGTAGCACGAGTGCGCCCTTTCCCCGTGAATGAGCAGGACCGCGCTCCTTATCTCATTGCTGTATGTCAAAATCGGCATGTTGAGAAAGGAGAGCGAGAAGGTCTTGTTCCAGCCGCCGTTGCTGTTGAGAGAGCGGACATGGTAGCCGCGCTTTGTCTTGTAATAGTCATAGTAGTCCTTGACAAAGAAGGGCGCGTCGTCGGGCAGGGGATCGACGACCCCGCCGCCGAGCTCATAGCTGCCGTTTTTGTAATCGATGGTCCGCTGTGCATTCAAGGCCTTTTTCGTCTCAAAGCGCATCTCCTCGCTGTCCTGAGCGTCAAAGTAGCCCTTGGCATTTACCCGCGTCATATCGTACATCGTCGAGGCGACCGTCGCCTTGATACGCGTGTCCATCGCCGCGGCATTCAACGCCATCCCGCCCCAGCCGCAGATGCCGAGGATGCCGATTTTGTCCGCGTCGACGTCCTCACGGCAGGAGAGATAATCCACCGCCGCCGAGAAGTCCTCCGTGTTGATGTCGGGGGAGGCGACATAGCGGGGTGTGCCGCCGCTCTCACCCGTAAACGAGGGGTCAAAGGCAATTGCAAGGAAGCCGCGCTTTGCAAGCTCCTGCGCATACAGCCCCGAGGACTGCTCCTTTACCGCCCCGAACGGCCCACATACCGCGATCGCGGGGAGCCTGCCCTCCGCTTTTTTCGGTTTATACACATCGCAGACGAGCGTAATTCCGTAGCGGTTGTGGAATGTCGCCTTTGCATGCTCGACCTCTTCACTCTTCGGGAAAACCTTGTCCCACACATTTGTCAAAACCAACGCTTCTTCCATAAGAAATCCTCCTGAAATTTTTAAGATTTTTTGAATTGCGTAAGGATACCCTCATCGGCCGAGAAGGCCGTTTACCCATTCCTCCGCCTCGCTCTGTGTGGGGGAGGAGAATCGCCTGCCGTCAAGCCATGTCGCACCCTCCGTGAGTGCCTGAAGCTCGGACAGGCTCCCGCCGATGGGAGTCGAGCCCGACGTGCAGAAGGGGATGATGGTCTTTCCCGAAAAATCATAGCTCTCGAGGAAGGTGTAGACGATCTTCGGAGCCCTGCCCCACCAGATGGGATAGCCGAGAAGGACGATGTCGTAGCTCTCCATATCGATCTCTCCGCTGATGTCGGGACGGGCGGCGGGGTCGTTCTGCTCCCTTGTCGCGCGGGTGGAATGGTCGCTGTAATTGAGATCTGCCGCGGTGTAGGGAACGGCGGGCACAATTTCATACAGCGTTCCGTCTGCTGCTTCTGCGAGCATTTCCGCAACGCTTTTTGTCGTTCCCGTCGCCGAAAAGTAGGCGACAAGGATGCCGCTTTCTTCCACCGTGTCCGCGCAGACGATCCTCACATTCTCGTTGCTCATGCACCAATATTTGGAGGACGCCGCCATGAGTGTCTCCCATTCCGCGGCGGTGCCTGTGTAATCGATCCTCGCGATCGCGCTGTCGGAAACGGCGTATTTGTCGATATAAGTGACGGTTTTTGGGATCGTGAGCGTCGTCATGGTCGCCCTGCGGAACGCCGCCACGCCGATTTTTGTGACCGTTTCTGGAATGACGCTCTTGTTGCTCCCGCGGAGAAGGGTGCTTGCTTCAAGGTCGATGAGGCAATTTCCCGCGCCCGAGTAGCGGGGATTTCCCGCCGCAACGGCAATGGCGTTGAGCCCGCCGCAGTTGTTGAAAACGTCGTTGCCAAGCTCCGTAAGCCCTGCGGGGAGATAGATGGATGCGAGCGAACTGTTGCCCGAAAAGGCGTTGTTGCCGATCTTTTGAAGGCGACTGTCCTCGCCGATCGTCACCGACACGAGCGCGTCCTGATTGTGAAAGGCGTTTTTGCCGATCTCGGTGACTGAGTCGGGAATGGCCACGGAGAGAATGTCGGCGGTGTGTCTTGAATATGCAAACGCGCTGTCCGCAATGCCGACGACGGGTTCGCCGTTGTGCTCGGCGGGGATTACGATATTTTCCTCCTGTCCCTCATCTCCCGTGACGAGATAGCCTTCTTTCGCCGTGTTCTTCTCAAATGTGAGCGTCGCCGTGGGAACGGCAGGGGACGGGTCGTCATGCCCTGTGCCGCCGTTGTCGTTCGTTCCCCCGCAAGCGGAGAGGACGAAGGCAAGGCAAAGCAGGATCGCCGTTAAAATAAATATAAGCCTCTTCTTCATGGTCTGCTCCTTATTTTCCAAGACAATTTTTTTCGTTTTCTCCGTAGATTTTGAGGAGAAGGTCTTTGTATTTTGGATTTTCGTCCAAATGCTTTTTCTTTGCGAGAACCACTTTCGCGGGAGAGTGCGGGAAGTCACTCCCGTACACGATCTTATCTTCGCCCGCGACAGAGAGGAGCATATCGAGCGCAACGGGTTCGGGGTCGCCCGCGATGTCGAAATACAGGTTTTGGAACTCTTTTTGTACGTCCACCTGCTCCATCATGCCCATTGAGGCGAGAATGCCCGAAACGCCCGTAAACCGTTGCAACATATAAGGCAGGAAGGACCCCGTGTGCGGAACGACGAAGCGGATAGAAGGGAAGCGCGTCATGACTCTATGCGCCATCATGTTAAGGACGGCCCGCGTCGTGTCTGCCGGGTATTCGAAGATTGCGGCGACCGTTCCCGTAATGGGCGTTTTGGGATATTCTTGCGCTCTCTGTGGATGAAGGATGACAAGGGCATGGTCTTTGTTCAGTTCTGCCATAAAGTCATCGAGCGAGGGATCGCCCAAATAGACTTCGCCCGTGTGCGTCGTCAGTTTTACCCCGACCGCGCCGAGGGCTTTGGCAAAGCGGTATTCCTCGATTGCCGCGTCCGTGTACGGCAGGGGGACGGAAGCGACGAAAGAAAATTCATCGGGGTGTTTTCTGCAAACTTCCGCCATAGAAGCATTGACTTCCCTGTGGATCTTTGCCGAAAGCCTTTCGTCGTCGCACCAAATGTGCGGCGTGGGCGAGGAAAGAATGATTTTCTCGATTCCCGCCACCCGCATAAATTCGAGCTGCTTCTCCGCGCTCCAATCGGGAAGCGCAAACCCGTCTGCGGCAAGCGGGTCGATATTCAAGGACCTTAAGCCGCGTTTGTATTCGGGGGTGATGATATGCGCATGAAAATCGGTCGCCATGCTTATTTCTCTCCGATAAATTTTTCCACACGCATTCTGAGGTGATATTTCTCGCGGAGGGCGGCGATCTCGGACATCATGGGACTTTTATGGTGGAAATCGAGGGCCGCCTCATTTTCCCAAGCGTCGATGAGGAGGACGGTCTCGGGATCGTCCATGGGAATGAAATACTCATAGCGCAGATTGCCCTTTTCGGCACGGATGCGTTCCATGAGCCCGCTCGATTTCATTTCTTCCGCAAATTTCCTTGCGTTGTCGTCCGTTCCAGTATAGTAGATATTGATCGTCAATGCCATGTGCTTCCTTTTTTGAAAGTATGTACTCGTAGGCCCATGAGCTTACCGTTTGCCTACATCAGAGGCTCAGGCTCTCCACCCAGCCCTTCAGCGAGACCTCGCTTGCGCCGTTGATGAGCTTTCCGCCCTTCCAGACGGCGTTCGGGGCGCAGGGCTTCAGCGCATTCTCCGTCCTTCCCAGTCCGCTGCCGCCGCTCGTCGCAAAGAGGACAAGCTCCTTCCCCGAAAAATCGTGGGCCTCAAGGAAGGTCTTTATGATGGTCGGCGCGGTGTACCACCAGATGGGGAAGCCGACAAGGACGGCGTCGTAGTCCGAAAGATTTTCGACGCGGCTCTTGATCGCGGGACGGGAGGAGGGGTCATTCATCTCCAGGGAGGAACGGCTCCTTTTGTTCGTCCAGTCGAGGTCTGCCGCCGTGTAGGGCACCGCGGGTGCGATCTCAAAGAGGTCCGCGTCTGCCGCCTTTGCCAAAAGGCTCGCAGCACGTTTTGTGGTTCCGCTTGCCGAAAAATACGCTACCAAAATCTTTTTACTCATGATCTATCTCCTCTTGCGACGAATTTTTGCACCCTCGCCGCCAAATTTTGCAATGCAGAAAGAAGCTCCTCGGGCCGCTCGAGCTCCGCATAGACGCTGCTTTCGCGCCGATAAAGGTCGGACAGGATCCCGTCCGCATACGCTCTCCCAAGCGGGGTGAGGGAAACGAGGAGCTCCCGCCTTTCCCCCTTGATACGGGAAAGTGTGAGATAGCCCTTGCTCTCCAGGTCTTTGACGATGGTGTTTGTCGTGCTCCGCGAGATGTCCCAATCGTCGGAGATCTGCTTCTGACTGTGCGCCTCGCCGTCGCTTAAAGCGTAGAGGATCCAAAGAAGGTTGGGCGTACCGAGGCTGCAGCTTTTGCCATATTCCTCATACGCGCCGTCGATCTGATAGATGAGCTTGCCGAGTCTGAAAAAAAATTCGCGGTCGTTCATAAATTTCCTCAAAAATCCGATTTCGTATTTTTATTATAATCCTATTTCGGATTTCTGTCAATACTTTTTCGGTAGCTTACAAAAAAATTTTCCATGCGCTAAGTTTGACAAATTTATGGAAAATTGCGATAGGGGGCACGTCGGGATGAGGGAATATTCATCCGATCGGAAATCAAGCGAAAGCCATGTGTTGCAAAGGGGCCCATTTTGTGGGCATGATACTTGCAATTCGGATCGTATTGTGCTATAATATCCCTTGTATAGATAGGGCAGAAGTGCAAGAGGAGATTTGCGAGATGCTGAACATAATACGTGAGGCTTTGCAGAGTGGAAATCAAGCGATCGATCTCAGACCGTATGGCAAAGATTTGACGTTGTCCGTGCAACAGTCTTTAAAAGATTTTCACCCTGTAGAAAACAATTCCTATCGCAACAATCCCATTCAGCTCATCGATCTCTTTTGCGGGGCAGGCGGGGCATCGCTTGGATTTGCCGCCCTTAATTCCGTCATACCTGCGTTCAACATTCTCGGCGGGTGCGATATCGACGAGATGTCGGCAAGCACATACAGTCATAATTTCGGGACTCCCCTCATTCATGACGACATCACTCGGTTGGCTTTTGAAAAGGGCAAACTTGACGAATTTTTGGACAAAGTGGGATATGACTGCAAGAAGCGTACGGTGATGATCGGATGTGCGCCCTGTCAAGGCTTTTCTTCACACCGAAAAAGACATTGGAAGGAGGAGGACGACGTACGCAACAGTTTGATCATGGCTTTTGCGGAGATCGTCGGCAGAGTGCAACCGGATGTCATTCTCATGGAAAATGTTCCCGAGTTTTTATCGGGTCGCTATTGGAACTACTTTTCCGCCGCAAAGAAAAGCTATGAGGAAAATGGCTATACCGTAAAAGAGAACATCTACAATGCGGCCTCTTTCGGCGTTCCGCAAGAGCGTTTTCGTTCCATTGTTATCGGCATGAAGCGTGATTTTATTTTGCCGGAAGGGTATCTGCTTCCTGCACAATATAAGACCGTCAGGGATGCGATTTCCCATCTTCCTGCAGTGGAAGCGGGAGCCGTATCCGTGTACGATGAAATGCACAGATGTATTGCGCACAAAGAGAGCACGATTGCCGTTATCAAACAGGTCCCCCATGATGGCGGGAACAGACCTACGGGCGTCGGCCCACAGTGTTTAGACAAAATAAAGGGATTTTCAGACGTCTACGGCAGGCTTTCATGGGACAAGCCTTCGATCACGATCACACATTATGCCAGAAATCCTGCGAGCGGGAGATATACGCACCCGGAGCAGGATCGGGGGCTCACGGCAAGGGAAGTCGCTCTTCTCCAGAGTTTTCCGGACGGTTTTGCATTCTGCGGCAAATCGGATGATATATACAGACAGATCGGGGAAGCTGTTCCCCCGATGTTATCCTCGGCGATCGCATCCAAGATTTTGATAGAAATGTTGTCTGCGCCTCCGACCGAGGCGGAGATCGAAAGCGGCCCCAAGTCTATCGAGGAGCCTGTAAGCAGTTCGTATTCCAGCGTGATCGCGGGAATCAAGACGCACGGGAGAATGAAGCAATGACGGAATATACTTGCATCGATAGCTTCTGCGGAGCGGAAGGGCTCGGGCTTGGCCTTCAACAGGCAGGTTTTCGGATCCTGTCGAGCTTTGATATCGATCCGCTTTGTATCGAAACCATCCGAAAAAATAAAAAATATTTCGATCACCCTGCGATAACTGCCGATATCGCCGATATGCTCAACGGAGTACTTTTGAGAAACTGTCATTTGAAACGCGGAGAACTGTTTTTATTGGCGGGGGGACCGCCCTGTCAAGGTTTTTCCGTTCAACGCAGAGGAGAGGATGCCGATGCCAGAAATGAATTGGTCCTAAAATACGGGAGGCTGGTCGACGAAATATTCCCCAAGTATTTTGTGATGGAAAACGTCACGGGGCTTGCGGGGAAAAGGGGCAAAACGATTTTACAGCAACTCATCGAAGAGGTCGAAAGCATCGGCTATCACGTCCATTACAAACTTCTTGATGCGCAGGATTTCGGCGTTCCGCAGAGGCGTAAGCGGTATATTATCATCGGACAGAGAGCGGATATCGGCGATAATTACAGATATCCGCAACCGGTTTCGGCACGGTGTACGGTCCGTGACGCGATCGGTTATCTTCCAGAGCCCCCGCAGGACGGAAGCGATCATCCCGATTTTTCGCTGCATCGCAGAGACCGTCTGTCTGCACTGAATTTGGAACGTATCCGTGCGATCAAAGAAGGGCAGGGGCGGGATGATCTGCCCGACGCTCTGCTTGCCGCGTGCCATAGAGTCGACAGCTCGCTTATCGGTTTCAGGAGCGTTTACGGACGTATGTCGTGGGACGATGTCGCACCTACGATCACGGCCGGGTTTGATAGTTTTACAAGGGGGAAATTCGGGCATCCGACGCAAGACCGCAGTATTTCGTTAAGGGAAGGGGCGCTGCTACAAACCTTTCCCGCCGATTTTCAGTTTGTCGGGAACAAAGTCGAAATCGCGCGGCAGATCGGGAATGCCGTTCCTCCGTTGATGGCGAAATTCATCGGTAGAAGCATTATAGATAGTTATCGGGAGGCGATCGGAGAACATGTCATTTGAATCCGATGTGAAAACATATTTGCGTGCGTATCAAAGAGAGTACATTGCCGCTGCCCACGGAGGGCAACACACGGCGGAATTGTCTTTTCGTGTACCGATGCATACGTTTTTTACCCGTCTTGCACGAGATTTGAATCCAAACCGCAACCTTGATATTATCTTGGAGCCAAAAAGTCAGGGGAGAATGGGAAGACCCGATTGGAGAGTCCAAGACTCGGTTTCCCTCGCCGTTTACGGATATTTCGAGGGGAAGGGACCCTCCGACAAACCGCTTGATATCTCTCCGTATCAAAATCAAATCAACAGGTATTTAATGCTCGGACACAAACTCATCATCACAGATGGCATAGAGTTTGTGTTTTGTTTTTCGGATACGCCCGTTTCGGTATCCATCATCGATAAAAGCAGGATGGATTCCGCCGATTGGTCGCGGCTTCCGATCGACCCGTTGTTCAAATTTTATATGGAACAATTCTTTTCCGACCCTGCCCCGCAAAGAGTCGATGAGGAAAAACTCATAGAATCGGTGGCGGTTCGCACGCGAAATCTCGCCGATGAAATTTTAGAGTGCGCCGACCTGTCTGTCGAAGAAGCCATAAATGACGACGAACGCAATGTCATTCTTCTCTTGAACGGTTTAAAGGAGCTTGTTTACAATCATAATGACCCTGCGTTGCGGACGGGACGGGTGTTTTCCGATTTCACGGCGCAGGTGATCATGTTTTGCCTGTTGTATGCCCACCGTGTTCTCTGTTCAAGTAGCGATTCGCCTGCAGAGAAAGCCGCGAAGATAAGGGGTTATGCATTTAACGACATCGTTGAAGGGGAAGCGTTGCTTCCGTTCCGCAACCTGATGGTTTATTTGAGGGATAACGCAGGCGACGGAACATTTATCGGCCAATGGGTGGATGAGTGTATTTCGTTTCTCTCTTTCGTCCAAATGACCGAACATCAATTGATGAATCCTGATTATCACCGCCTTTTTGAATTGTTTTTGACAAAGTTTGATGGGCAGTCGAGATTTGATTATGGGGCTTATTATACCCCCAAAGTCCTCGCAGATTTTATCGTCCGACTTACAAACCGAGTGGTATCCGATGAATTTGACGGGGCATCGATCTATGACGACGGGAATACGATCATCGATCCCTGTTGCGGCACGGGTTCATTTTTAGAACGCGTGATCGCGCACGACAGCCATGACGGTGCCTATAATTTGTACGGCTTGGAGATCCTTCCTGCTCCGTACATGCTTGCCAATTACCGCATGTCCCTCATCTGGCGTCAGTACAGGAGGCAAAATTTAAACGTAAAGATCCTCTTTGCGAATACACTCGGCAATCGATTTTTTGAGGAAGAAGAGACGGCTTTATTCGGGGAGAAGGAACACGTCCGTGGCGATGGAGCAAGACGTCCGATCCGTTTGATCATAGGAAACCCGCCCTGCTCCGATTCTATCAGAAACAATGATCAAGAGGAGTTTTCCCGCATTTTTGAATTGATGGATGACTTTCGTCCTCCCGTCGAAAACCGTCATGACCGACAGAATACGCAAAAGCAGATCAATAATCCCTTCATGCAGTTTATTCGCTGGAGCTGTTCAAAATTGAACGACCCGAATCGCAATTCGGTTCTTGCGCTGGTCGTACCGTTGTCCTTTTTGGAAGCGGAATCTTATAAGTATGCCAGAAAATATCTGGCGGAACACTTTTCAGGCATATGGTCGATTGCGATCGACGCGGATGCAAGGGCGGGGATCCGCGGGGATAGCTTGTTCCATACCATGCAGGGAAGGGCGGTCATCTTGCTGACAGAGAAATGTGTCGAAAACAGACAGGCGCAAGAAGTCCATTTCATTGATATGTCGAGAAAGCGGCATGCAGATAAAATTGCGGCTCTTGAAGCTGACATTCAAACAGTCATGGATTCGTTTGAAACCTTTCCTATCTCGGATGCGATGTACGCATTCATGCCATCCGAATCGTTTGACGGGGATATGTACGCCCGCTTTTGGCCGATCGGTAGCGAAAGAGGGGACGCGATTTTTCTCAATCAATGCTCGGGCGCAAAATCGGTGCCGACGGCTCTTCTGACCCACGTCAAACAGCCTATGCTCAAAAGACGCAGCCGTGAAATTGCAGCGGGCGGCGTCGAAAAAGCAAAGGAGTGGATCGGAGAGCAGGATAAAAAGGTCGTTGACAATAAAATTATTGCTTTTCAAAATGCGCTAAACACCTGCGCAAACCGTCGGGAGCTGGAAAGCGTTTTAGATGCGAATATACACCCGTGTTCCTTTCGGCCGTTTGTGAATTCCAACGTATTTTTATGGGAGAAAGTGTTTGAATTTCAGGCAGGCGTTGGCGGCGGGGGCGCAAGGATGCGTCCCGAGATCAAGGCGATCTATGAGCGGGATGATACGGTCGGCTTTTCTCTGGCGCACGCACCGAAGGATCTTGACGAATCGCTGGGCCGTTTTGCATCCTTCTGTTGGTATTTTCCCGACAATGATCTTAGCCGAAGAGGGAATGGTCACATTTATTTGAATCAATATATCACGGATGTAAAAACAAAAAGAGTCAAAAATAATGTTAACGAAAGGCTCCTCGCGCATTTGGTTTCTTTAACAGGGTTGACCCCTGCAGAATGTGCCCGAAAAACAGTGTTTTATTCTTATGCGGTTTTCTGTTCAGAGGTGTATTTGAAAGAATTTTACGGCGCACTTTTTGTCGTAAATCAATCGGAAAACAGGGCACGCATTCTCATTGTGGCAGAAATTGAAAACTTTTTGAAATTGGCCTCGCTGGGAGAAAGTTTGGCCGCACTCGAAAAAAATCATGCCAAGGCAGAGAATGTTTTGGGCTACGATTATCAAACCCTCATGGAACAACTTCCTGCGGGCTTTCGGTTGGAACATAGCAGGGCTTCCATTCGCGATCCATTCGACGAGGAGCATGAACAATTTGTTCTGCGGGGAGAAAATACCAAAGCTGAAATTCGGATGTATTGTCCTGTTGCAATTCAAAAATTGACAATTGCAGGCTATCGCGTTGTCAAGGATTGCTGGTTAAAATTTCACTCATATAGATTCACGCATTGTGAATTTACTCGGGAAGATTTCAAGGAATTGCTTGATTTATTTAATAAACTTGCGATGCAGACGGAGTATATTTCTAAGATAGACGAAGTAATGCGCGACATCGTCAAGGGGAAGATCCCGTTGTTTCGGTTTTAAAAAATTTTGCCGTATCGATGCGTGAACGAGTCGTACAAATACTTCATACGCAACATGACTCCCTGCCTTAGGATTGGATTCGCTCGCCTGCGGCTCGGGATAATTTGATGAATTTGTTTTTCAAGGTCGAAAAACAAATTCATCGACCGAAAGTGCTTTGTGCATCAATCAGGTTGGCCGCGGAAGCGTTATATGCATGGACAACGAGCGCGAGGTATCGCGCAAATTGAGTGCGCTGCCGCAAAAGCGTGGTTTTGCTCCGCGCAGTGAGATTGAATGAAGTGCCCCCTCGCTGCCCCTGTAGGGGAAGTGGCCTTCAGGCCGAAGGGGTTTTCGAAACCCCTCAGTCACTAAAGTGACAGCTCCCCTAAGAGGGGAGCCAAGAATAAGGCCCTCATCCCGAGTGCCC
>CANQWI010000022.1 GCA_947627515.1 uncultured Clostridia bacterium | reverse complement strand
CCCCCCTCCTCGGGAGGGGGCACTAAGGAGCCGAGGGTCGGCTTCTCCCCATGCACGATGAACCAATCGTAAAATTCGGACGCCCGCCCTTTCTCCTTCACGTCCATAAAGAGCGGATTGCTCTCGTCACAGTGATTGAATACGGTGTCTAAAATGACGTGCATTCCGCGGGCATGGACGGCCTCTAAAAGCGCGTACATATCGGCGTTTTTGCCGAACATGGGGTCGATTTTTGTGTAGTCCGTGACATTGTACTTGTGATTGCTCGGGGAGCGGAAAATGGGCGTTAAGTACAGGGTGTTAAAGCCCATGTCCCGAATGGTATCGAGCTTTTCGAGGATGCCCTTTAAATCCCCGCCCGCAAGGTCCTTGGGCCCCGAAACGGCGTTCCAAGGCTGCGTGATATATGTATCGTCCTTCTCGCTATCTCCCCTCTTGAAGCGGTCTATGAATATCTGATAGACGACCGCATCCTTTGCCCACGGATTCGTCTTGATTATATCCGTCTCGTTGATGAAGGGATATTGGAAGAAGGTATAATAGCCGTGTTTAAAGTCATACTCGCTCGTGACGCCTTCCTCGGAAAAATAGTACTCGTCGTCGTTTGGAAGGGTCAAAAGAAAGATGTATGCAAAGCGCACATCTGCCGACGATAAATCGCAGATATAGTAATCATAGAGCTCGTCGCTGCAAAGTCTCCGCATGCGTGCGTACTGCCTGCACTCGCAGAAGTCGTACTTGTTGTTCCATAAAACGCCGACCTCCTTGAGCCGTTCACCCCTTGCCGTCTTTAAGACAAGCCGCAGGGTGGTTTCGTTCAAAGGATAGGCATATTCGCTGTCCGGGATATGATGAATGGCGTATTTGTTCATAGTCTTATTTGTATGTTCAAGGGGATTCTTTGACGTTGCCTCAGAATGACGCGGGGGGACCTTACCTGCCCCCTTTCCAAGGGGGCGGGGTAGGGGTGGGGGTTCATTCTTTCATCTCTTGCCTTAGGCGGAATTGACTTCTGCCGTGGGCGGCCCAATTTGTCGAACCCCTTCGACTTATTGTCAATACAGAGTGCCTTACGAAACAACCCGGTTGATGCACGAGGAAGGTTCGATCAAAGGATTCTTTTCGCAGTCCGACTGCCCCAAGGTCAACCCCCACCTGACGCGACTTTGTCGCGCCACCCGTTGCGGCGGCAGGGACCGCCGCAACCCCTTCGGCGAGGCCACGCCTCATGGAGCGGCGCAGCTCACAGCCCACTGGGCTGTTGAGCAGAATTGCGCCGCTCCACCCTTCAAAGGGGGCAGGCAAGGACAAGCAAAGAATCCTTTGAAAATAGATTTAGTAAACTACTTTACCTTGATAGTATCAGAACGTGCGGACTCAAAAGCTTCCTTTAAATCCGCACGACGTGGCTGTCGACCATGGTCTTGTCGGCAGCCTTTTTATAACAGTCGAGAATGGCGTCTATTCGCTCCTCCGTCATGGAGGGAACGAGCAGCATCCTTCTGTCCGCAAGCTCGGGAAGGTCGATGAGGCTCTCGTTGACCGTGACGATGTTTCCCGTAGGCACAGAGCTGAGTCCGTGCTCGGAGAGAAACGTCACATCCCCGCACACCGCGCGGATATCCCGCTTCTCAGACTCGCTGTACATATCCACAAGGACGACGGAGAAATTATTTTGGAATCTCTCCTCTCCCGCCTGCATGACCCTGTCAAAGTCCTGCAGGACCTGAAAGAACAGCTCGTCATGGATCCTCGAGTTGACTGCGATAAGGGGCACGAAGTTCTCGGCTGCGATCTTACGGAAAGTCTCCTCCTCCGTCCCGACGCAGATAATGGCGTCTGCGGTGTCGATGCGCACGGCCTCGAGATAGGTCCGTATCACTAGGTTGAGCTTGTTTTTCTCAAACCCCTTCGACAGCATTCTGACGAGCCGAAAGTTCTCCGCCTGCTGCAGGACCGTCTTATGCTTGTCTGCGAGCAAAATGATGTTACTGCTCTTTCCCCGCGCAAAGCACTGCGCGAGGCCCGAGGGATGATACTCCAGAAGGTTCATCGCGTGCATCACCCTCCGCAGCGTTTCCTGACTGTACTTGCCCTCTCTTCCGTTCAAAATAAACGAGACCGTCGTTGCGGAGACGCCCGCCATCGACGCTACGTCATGGATCGTTGGTTTCTTCATACTGCCACCTGCCTTCATGCCGCCCCCTCGGATGAGAGAGCGGCAATAAGGGGGGAAATTGCTTCGCCTTTTTTCGGCGAAAAGGGTAAATAAATTTGATTGCTATTCTAAAAATCGCATTTTTGTCTCGGGAGAAGAGCTTAAAGCGTGCTCTTCAGATCCCCGACAAAGCCATCAAGCGCGGCCTTTATCGCCTCCTCGAGAGAGATGCCCTTCTTTTCGGCGTTTTCCTTCAAAGAGCCGTTCCAGATGGACGCGCCCAAGCTTTTTGCGGGCTCCCAATACCGTGAGATCTCGGGAATGACGGGCACGGGGACGGAGAGGCTCAATTGCTCCTTAATTACCTTGAAGAAGGGATCGTCCTTCACCGCAGCGTTCTGCTGTGCGTTGAGGTTGGAGGGATAATACCCGCGCTCCGTCGCATAGCGGAGCTGGTTTTGTTCGCTCGTAATGAAGGCCGCAAGACGCGAAGCCGTCGCCTTATGCTTGGAGGAATTGTTGATCACATACAGCTTGCTGTTGGAAAAGGACACAAGCGGTCTCTTCACATTGTTGACAGTGATCGAGGGCAGGGTGCGATAGCGGATGTTCTTTGCGTTTTTGAAGGTATCCTGCATCTCCCAGCCGCCCGAGATACATGCGCCGAGACGGTTGTTGAGCACGGCCGTTGCGAGGTTTTTGGCGTCGTCGACCTTGAATTTCCCGCCGCTTTGGGAGAAATTCTCGACCGCATATTTGACAAACGCCACGCCGTCCGCGTTGTTCCAGTTGCAGGCGTTGACGTCGTCCCCGTTCTCGCCGTAGAGGGTGCACCCCATCGCGAAAAACCCTGCATTCAGATAAAATCCGTCCTGAATGTTATAGCCGAACGCCGTGGCCTGCTCCTTGCTGCCCGGGATGTTGGGCATCTTGGCCGCAAGCATGTCGTCGACGCTTGCAAGCAGGGTGTCCTCGAGGGACTCGGGAAAGATGTCCGTCGTGTAGTACTCGATATAGGTATCCATCGTGAGCGGGAAGCCGTACAGTCTCCCGTCATAGGTCGCCTGCTGGACGGTCTTGGGGTCGTTGTTTGTGCGGATATCCGTCGCAAAGGTCGCCGCAGTGCCGTCGCGGATCTCGCCGAGCAGGCCCTGCTTTGCCATGATGCCGAGCTGGTCATGCGGGATCATAATGACGTCCGCAGCCGCCTCCGCATCCGTCGCCACGATGGACTGCGCGTTCCACACGCTCTGTACCTCGGGTCGGATCTCCTCCTGAACGTCGGGATTGGCCGCCTTGAATTCCGCAATGAGCTCCCTTAAAAGCTCCTGCTCCTCCTCCGCGCCCCAGATCACGACCTCGCCTGCGTCCTGCGGCTTATCATTGCCGCTGCCGCCCTCACCGCCGCCCTGCTCCCCGCAGGCTGCAAGGCCGAACGCCATACAGCCGCAGAGCGCAAGTGCGGAAAATTTGATGATTTTTTTCATACCTGCCTCCTGTTTTTCAAAAGGGACTGTGCCCGCCATTTCCGTCCCCTCCCCCAACGGTCAGGGGAGGAGAGTGGGAAATATGGGGGAAAGTGTTAAGCTGTGATCTGAGTCACGCGCGACTTGTAGAGCGACCAGCTGCTCTCGGCCATATAGGCGTCGACGCTTGCCGCAGGCACCTTTACGGTGACATTGCTCGTCGTCGTGCCGAAGATGTAGGTCCCGAGCTTGGGCGGCGTCGTCGCGTTGATGGTGCAGGTCGTGCCCGTCGGGATGCTGCCGAAGGCATAGCTGCCGATCTCGGTGACGCTCTCGCCGATCGTGATGGTCTTGAGCGCGGAGCATCCATAGAAGGCATAGTCTCCGATCTTCGTCACCGCGGTGAGCGTGACCTCTTTGATCGCCGTCTTGTTGTAGAAGGCATACGGCTTGATCTCGGTGAGCGTCGAGAGGTCGGAAGGAGCCGCCGTACCGAGGTACATGTACACGATCTTGCCCGTCTCGTAGTCGACAAGCATGTCGTTTTCCACCTTGAAGCTCGTGTTCCCGGCTGCCACCGTGAGGCTCTTGCACGTTGCAATATTCTTGCCCGCGCCGAAGATGTCGAGAATACTGTCCATGCTCTTCACCTCTGCGGGAATGACGACCGTCGCCAGATCGCCGCTGTAAGTGAGGAGCTTGCCGCTCTTATCGACGACCCAGCCGCCTTCTGCCTCTTCGTAGTTATCCGCCTCGACGTACTTCGCAGTCGAAAGTTTCGCCGTCACAAAGCTGCTGTTCGTCTTGTAGGTTTCGATCTTGCCCTTCGGCACGACGAGCACGCCGATGAAGGAGTCGCTTCCGCCATTGCCGATCGGGAAGTTCCTGTTGACGGTGGGAACGTTCGTGCCGTTGAAGATGACGATCCCGCCGATTGCGACCCCGTTGAAGCCGTTGCTGCCGATGCTCGTCACATTCTCGCCGATGGTGAGCTTGGTGAAACCCGCCTTGGAGAACGCCATGTCGCCAATCGTTGCGGCATTCACCGTGATCTCCTTATTCACAAAGTTCGCGGCCGTGAACGCGTAGTTGGGGATCGCCGTGAGGTCTTTGAAGAGATCGAAGGAAGCGATCTTTGCGCCGTAGAAAGAATACGCGCCGATTTCGGTGAGCGTTCCGAAGGAGAGCGTTTCGAGCCCGCCGCGATAGTAGAAGCAATATTCGGGGATCGCCGTGACCTTCGTGAGCGTGACGCTCGTAAGCGTATCCTTGCTCTCAAGGCTGCTGTTCACCGCGAACGCGTAAGGCGCAAGGGTCGTGATGTCCGTCGAGGAGAAGCTCGCATCGCTTCCGAAGTAGTAATAGAGCGTCTTGCCGTCGTAGGAGACGAGGGCGCTGCCCACCACTTTGAGGTTGGTGTTGCCATCTGCCACGGTGATGGTGACAGCCGTTGCGGGGAACTTCGATGTGGACGTGCCGAAGAGGTTCGTGATGTCATGGATCTTGATGTTCGCGGGGATCTCGATGGTGCCCGTCTTGTCGCCCGCATAGGACTTCAAGTAACCTTCGTCATCAAGCACCCACGGGTTCCACTTCGCATAGAGGGTGGTATCGTCGGAGACGGTATCCTCTTCAAAGTTGAACTGTCTGCCCCAGTCGCCGTCTTCATCGCCGTCCTTTGTCCACCAGCCTTCGAACGTCCAGCCGCTGCGGGTCGGGTTCTTGGCGGGTGTAGGAACGTGATCGCCCTTCTTGACGGTCACAGGCGTCGTAAAGCCGCTCGGCTTGTTGCCGCCGTTCATATCGAAGGTGACGAGCGCACCCTTCTCCCACCTCGCGTAGAGGGTGGTATTCTCTTTGATCTCGCTCTCGAAGTTGAACTGTTCGCCCCATTGCCCATCGGAGGTGCCGTCCTTGAGGTACCAGCCGAGGAACTCATAGCCCGCTCTCGTGGGAGCATCGGGCTGCGTAGCCTTCTCGCCCGAGCGGAGCGCCTGCCAATCAATGGTAGAAGCGCCTTCGCCCGTCGAGAATTCGACCCAAAGGGCGTTCTCCTCCCACTTGGCCCAGAGCTCGAGGGATTCCTCCTTAATGACGGTGCCGAATGCGGTATACTCACTGCCCTCGGAGAAGTCGGGGCTCGTGTACCAGCCTGCGAAGATCTTGCCCTTCCACTTGGGCGTTGCGGGCTGTGCAAAGGTGCCGCCCCAGTTGACCGTGCCTGTCGGAGCCGCGGGTGCGCCCTCGCCCTCACCCATATGATAGGTGACATTGACGGTGATCGCCACATAGCGCGTCGCGGCGGGCGTGTACCAGTTCCAGTTGACCAAGCTGCTGCTCCTGTATTTTGTGAGCGCACTGCTCGGAACGTGGAAGTACATATAGCTCTTGGAGCCGTCGCCGCCGAACGGGTGCTCGGTGGATTTGACGCTCGACGTCTTGTAAAGCGTGGGCGGCGTGGTCGCATAAATGTACACGTCGACGCGGTGCTTGCCGTTGCCCGCCGAATAGAACGCAGCCTGCCCGATCGTCTTCATCTTGTCGCCAAGATAGATCTCTTTGATCGCGGAGCTGCCCGTGAAGGCGTTTGCCGTGACCGTGGTGGCATTCATGAATTTGACTGTCTGGAGGGTGGTGATGCTGCCGAACGCGGCAGGGACTGTGGTGCCGTTCCAGACGATGTTCACGAGCTTGGTGCTCTTGAAGGCGTCCGCGCCGATGGTCGTGACATTCTCAAACGGGGTGAAATCCGTCATGCCCGCGCAGCTCTCGAACGCGCCCTTGCCGACCGACTTGAGCTCCTTCGAGAAGGAAAGCGTCTTGGCCGTCGCAAGATGGCCGTAGAAGGCACTTTCGCCGATCGCCGTGACGGTGTCCCATGCAAGCTCGGTCGCTTCATCGCCGAAGAAGGCGTAGAGCGTCGTGCCGTCATAGGAGAGGAGTGCGCCGTTTTGCATCTTGAAGGAGGTGCTGTTCTGCGCCACCGTGAACGAGGTGCATTTGCCGAGTGCCGTCTTGGTGCCGAAGATGTCGAGGATGCTCGTGATGGACTTCACCGTTGCGGGCAGCTCGACCGTATCGGTCGGCCCGTAGTACTTGGTGAGCTTGCCGTTCTCATCGACCTGCCAGAAGTCCTCTTCCCACTTCGCGTAGACGGTGAGGTCGGTGCTGCCCATTTCGTAGGTGTCGAAGTTGAACACATCGCCCCAATCGCCTTCGGTGCCGTCCTTCGTGTACCAGTCGAGGAACTTGTAGCCGGGACGGGTCGGGTCTTCTTCGGGACGGGTGACTTTTTCGCCCGGCGCGACCGACTGCTCGTCGACAGAGCTGCCGCCGTCTCCCGTGGAGAAGGTGACCGTCTTGCCGAGCTCCCACTTCGCATAGAGAGTGGTATCCTCCTTGATGGTGTCCTTGGTGAAGTCAAATTCCTTGCCCTCGGAGCACTGCTCATCCGTGTACCAGCCGCGGAAGACATGGCCCTTCCACTTGGGTGCTTCGGGCTGGGTGAGCGTCGAGCCGGGGCGAACCATTTCGCCCGCGACTTCCGCTTCGCTGTCGCCCGTGTTGTAAGTGACGTTGACGCCCTTGGTCCACTTGGCGTAGATTGTAGTGTTGTCCGTGACGTTAGAGCTCTCGAAATTATATTCCGTGCCCCAGCCTGCGGCCTCGTTTGCGGTGAACCAGCCGTCGAAGTAGTAGCCATTCTTCGTCGGGTCGGTCTCGGGCCTTATGACCTTGCCGCCCGTAAGATACTGCTGGCTCTCGACGGGAGTGCCGCCGTTTGCGGTATCCGTGTCAAAGGTGACCGTGTACACATGGGTGTTCTCGTCTCCCTTGATCTGCGCCGTATAGCTCGCCCATGCCGACTTGTAGGTCTCGACGATCTCGAGCGGGACATAGAGCTCTGAGGTCGCTGCGACTGCCTTTGCGGGAAGGGTGGGCGGGGTGAGAAGCTTGAAGTAGAGCTTGAGAGCCTCACAGCCCGCAAACGCGCCTGCGCCGAGCTGAGTGAGGGCGGGGTTGGTCAGGGTCGCTGAGGTGAGCCCCGTGTTTTCGAAGGCATGCGCCGCGACCTCTGCAAGCGTCTCGAATGCCGTGAAGCTTGTGAGCCCCTTGCAGCCGTAGAAGGCATATTCGCCCACCGTCTCAACGGTGCCGAGGGTGAGGGTCGCGCCCTCCTTCAGCCTGTTGTAGAAGGCATAGGGCTTGATCTCGGTGACCTCCGTAAGCGTCCCGCTGCCGTCGCCGAAGTAGGCATACAGCGTCTTTCCGTCGATGGAGACGAGGGCGTCGTTCTGCATTTTGAACGCCTCATTCTCCTGCGCGACCGTGAAGGAGGTGCATTTTTCAAGATTTGCGGCCGTCATGAAGATGTCGAGGATGGTCTCGATCGCGGTCACGGACTTGGGCATGGTGACGGCGGTCATGTCGCCCTCGTAGAAGGCAAACGAGCCGTCCTCTCTGAGCCCCCAGCCCTCCGCGGTGAAGAACCCGAGCTGGTTGCCGAGATAGCTGTTCTCGTGCTTGGCCTGCTCTAAAACGGACTCCTTCACATACACAAACCGCTTGGTGTGATACTGGTTGTCGTTGCTCCCCGTGCCGAGAGAGGAGCTCGCGAGCACGGGCAGGGTGTCGCCCATGAGGATGATGTCGAGATCGCACTGCTGCATATTCCATTTGAAGGCCGCACTGCCGATCGTTTTGCAGTCGGGGCCGATCACGATCTTCTTGCAGCCCGCCTTTGTTCCCGAGACCTCGATGCTGAAGGCGCGGTCGCCGATCGTGACGATGTTGGGAAGACGGATCTCCTTGATGTTCGTGTACTGCTGCGCGATGTTGCCGCTCACCTGGAAGGCACTCTCGCCGACGTATTTCGCATTGCAGTAGATGGTCGCAAACGCATTGTCGTAGAAGGCGAATTTTCCGACCCTTTCCACGGAATCGAACAGGCTGTCATATGCGCCGTTGAGTGCGATAAAGCCGTAGAAGGCATACTCGCCGACCTCGATGAGATCGTCGGAGAAGCCGAACTCTGTCATGTAGCTCGCACCGCCGCTTGTCGCAATGCCCGCGAAGGCATAGGGCGCGATCCTGACCGCCTGCGGATACTTGAGCTTCGCCGTCTTAAAGCAGTAGTAAATGACCGTCCCGTCGTAGCTCATGAGCGTGTTGTTCTCGACCTTGAAGGACGTGCTCTCGGGATCGACCGTGATGGACGTGATCGCCTTCAAGAGGCTGATCTGGGGAGTGCCGCCGCGGTTGTCGTAGCTGAGCTGCGTGATGCTGTCGAGCCGTGTGAGCTCCTTGGGGATCTTGATGGCCGTCTTGGAGCCCGTGTAGCTCTTCAGGGCACCGTTCTCGATCTCCCAGCCCTCATACTCGCCCGTGCCCGTGTAGTTGACGCCGTTTGCAAGGAATTTCGCATACACCGTCGTCTCCGCATTGACGGGAGCGGTGAAATCGAACTCCTTGGTGCAGGCCTCGTCACGGTACCAGCCCATGAACTCCGCCCCGTCCTTGGTGGGGTCCGTCGCGGGTCTTGTCGCGGTCTTGCCCGCCTCGACATGCTGGCTTTCGACCGTGGACGCGCCCTCACCCGTCGAGAAGCTGACGTTGTAGAATTTACCGAATTTGGCATACAGGGTGAGATTTTCGGTGACCTCGCTGTCAAAGTCATAGGGAAGGGTGCATTCCTCATCGAGGAACCAGCCGCCGAAGTCATACCCCGTCTTGACGGGAGGTGTGGGGGTCTCGGCCTTTCCGAAGCCCTTGACGCTCTGCGCCTTAGGCGCATTCTCCGCGCCCTCTGCCTCAAAGGTGACGACAAAGGTCTCCTCTGCCGTTCCCGCGGCGTAGATCTGATCCGCGTAGCTCTTCCAGCCGTTTGCGGCCTTGTAGCCCGCAAGCGCGGAGGCAGGGACGAAAATTCTGCCCGTAAACTCGCTTGCCGCGCCGAACACGGTGTTGCCAAGGGCGGGGACGGTCTCCGCCTTCACGGTGACGGAGAGAAGCCCCGTTCCCGCAAACGCCTGCGAGCCGATGGAGCTGACCGTCGCGGGCAGGGTGATGCCGACGAGGTGCTCCATTCCCTCAAATGCACCCGCCGAGATACCGACGGTGCCGTCCCTTACGGTGATCTGCGTGTCCGTATAGATGCTTCCCGCATACTTATACAGCGTCTTGCCGAGATACACCTCGCCGACGGTGAAGCCAAGGTCCCATGCGGTGTTGGTAAAGGCACCGTAGCCGACCTCGCCCACGTTTTCGCCGCCCTCCACCGTCTCGAGGAGGGTGCAGTTGCGGAAGGCGTACCGGCCGATGCTTTTTACGCTCGCGGGAAGCCTGACGTACCTCAACGCGGGCTGCTGCTCGAATGCGGAGGACTTGACGGCAACGACCGCCTTGTCCCGATAGAGAGACGGGAGCACGACGGACTCGGGAAGGGTCTGCCCTGCCTTGACTGCGATGCTCACGCCGCCATCCGCCTCTTCGAAGTCAAAATAGCTCTCTGCGGTGACGGACGCCTCCTGCCATTTCGCATAGACGGTTACGCTTGCCTTGGGAGCGGCGTCAAAGTCAAACTCCGTCGTCCCCTCCGCATCCGCATACCACCCAACAAAGGTGTAGCCGTACCTGACGGGGTCGTCGGGCGCGACGATCTTATCGCCCTCATACACCCCCTGCTTGGGAAGAGGATTGCCGCCCTGCGTGTCAAAGCTGACCGTAAAGGACTTTTTCTCCTCGGGCTGCTCGGTTTGGGGAGGCGTTACGGTGCCCTCCTCTCTTCCGCAGACGTCGCAAACGTTGTCGTTGTCGCTGTCCCTGAAGGTGTGCGCCTCAAAGGTGTGCAGCGCGTCGCCCTTGATTTTGCCGCAGTCGTCGCAAAGGCCGTCGCTGTCGGCGTCCGCAAAGGCATGCGGCTCCGTCATCGGAGGATTTCCCTCGTCACAGGCCGCAAGACCTGCCGCCGCCGTGCTCATGCAGAAGGCAGCCAAGAGCGCGATCAATAATCTTTTCTTTCCTTTCATTGTTGTTCCTCCTTATGCCTTCCGCTCCATATAGACCTGAAGCCTGCCCTCGCGCATGTTGCTCCCCTTCGCCTCCACCTTGATGTAGATGCGGAAGGTCAGCGTCTCCTGCGGGATGTACGCCATCTCGGGCTCCTCGCCGTCCTCCACGACGCCGCTGCCGTCGAGGCCGTAGCTGTCCGCAAAGAGATAGTCGGACGTCTTGTTGCTCCCGCTCGACTCAAGCGTGAACGAGAAGTACTTGTAGGTGGGCCCCACGTTGGGCTTTGGATAGGGAACGGGCTTGTCGTCATGCTTTTCGCTGTCGCTGATATCCGTAAGATATACCTTGATGCGGTCGTTCTTTCTGAGAGAGAAGTACTCGTTGAAGAACTGCACCTTCGAGCCGTAGCCCATGTCATAGACGTTCCAGACGTCCGTGCCCGAGACGAGCAGCGGAACGACGTCCTGCGACCCGTCCTCATGGGTGACAAGCAAAAAGTTCTTTTCGCCGCCGCCGATCTGCTCGGGCGGGTCCTTGGGCTCGCTCCTTTGGGAGAGCGCGGCACGGAAATCGGCATATAAGTAGAGATTTTCACTCGCCGCAGGGACAGTCTCCGTATAGGTGACGGAGGCGTTCCGAATGTACCACCAGCCCTGGAACACAAAGGGCTCTCCCTCTGCGTCCGTCTTCTCGGTGACGGGAACGGGAAGGGTCTCCCCCTCCGCGCCTGCCCTGTAGACGTTGGGCTGCGCCTCCAGATGAAGGGCGGCCTTTTCCTCCTCCGTGAGGGCGGTAAGCCCTGCTACGGTGTTGTTTTTGGTCTCCTTGCTCTCAAAGTCATACCATGTGCCGGGAACGAGATAGACGGCCGCCTTGTTCTCCTGCGCCCCGTCCTCGGACGTGGGGGCGTCCGCCGCCGACACGCTCAGGGCCATCCCCGTCATGCAGGCCGCAGAGAGCACGGCCGCCATTGCTAACGTCATAAATTTTTTCATGCTTGCTTCCTCCTTATACCGAATAGATCGCGAACGTGTATGCGGGAACGGAGGACGTGAAGCCCGTGCCGCTTGTCGCATAGACGAGGGTGCCGCCCGCAAGGTCGGTCGTCTTGGACCCGCTGGTTGCATTCAGGAACATGCGCCAGGTATTTTTTCCGTCGCTGACCTCCCAGATCATGAGGTTGTAGTTCTTATCGGAGGAGTCCGTCGACGTCCTGATCGTCACGGTGCCGTTGCGAAGCGGGGAATCCGCCCTCTTGCGCGCCGCGATGATGCTCTTGTAGGCGTTGTAAATGGAGTCCTTGTCCGCTTTTTGCTGCTCGAGGCCCTCCATCCGCTTGTTCCACTGATCCCACTCGCTGTAGTAGCCGTTGAAGCCGATGGGGAAATAGCAGGTGTAGTCCGTTTTTCCGTCCTCATCCCTCCAGCCGTAGGTGTAGCTGCCGTCCTCGTTTTCGGTGTTGCCGTCGCTTGTCCACTTGTAGGGCTGACGAAGCCATCTGTCCTCGTGGCCTGCGCCCTCCTCTGCGGGATTGGGGGTCTTTTCGCCCGTCATGCCGAGTTCGTCGCCCGCATAGATCCATGTAATGCCCGGCATGGAGAGGCAGACGCCCGCCCAGAGCTTTGCAAGCTTGCCCGTGGTCTCATAGAGGGAATCCGTCATGGTCTGCTCGATCCAGTCCGCCTTCGCAAGGTTGCGTCTTGCGGTGAGACGGTTCCTCGCCCTTGTCACGTCATGGTTGGAGGTGAAGATGCCGTCGATGTAGTCATGGCGGTAGAGGTTGAAGTCAAACTGCGCCGCCGTATAGCTCTGCATCCCCTTACTGTTGTAGTCCTTTCCGTTGGTGGAGTCGAAGGCGACCGTTGCAATCGCGCCGCTCATGTCATAATAGAAGTTGAAATTGAACTGCGAATCCAGCCCCTCGTACAGCTGTGCGATGTGGATGGGGTCGCCGTTGAAGTTTTCCGCAAGAAGGAGCGCGTTCGGATAGCTTGCCTTGAGCTTTGCATTGAATTCCGTGAAGAAGTTGGCGTCCTTCTTGACGTCATAGGAGTAATCCCCCTTGGTGGAGCCGACCGCCGTGCCGTCCGAATAGTCGCGCACGATGAGGCTGGAGCCGTTGGGATTCTCATTGACCATGTAGATGTGCTTGGCGGCGTCGAGACGGAAGCCGTCAAGGCCGAAGCTCATCCAATAGAGGGCGACGTCCAAAATGGCGTCACGCACGGCCTGATAGTCAAAGTTGAGCTCGGGCATCGAGGAGCCGAAGGACGAGTAGAAGTAATAGCCGTTGCTGTCCTTGTACCACTGGTTGCGGGCAGCCTCGTCCTTGAGGCCTGCAACGTATTCCTCATTCTGCCATGTGTAGAAACTGCGGTAGTCGACGGTCTTGAGCGAGCCGTCCCCCATCTTTACCGTCTCCTTTACGAGCTTGGAGCTCTTGACGAACCACGGGTTGGAGGTCGAGGTGTGGTTGAGGACAAAGTCCATGAGCACCTTCATGCCCCTCTTATGCGCCTCGGTGAGAAGCTCGCGGTAGTCCTCGAGGGTGCCGAAGCGGGGATCGACGGTGAAATAGTCCTGAATGTCGTACCCGTGGTAGCTGTTGGACTGCTGGAAGGGTGTGAGCCAAAGGGTATCCACGCCGAACTCCTTGAGCTCGTCAAGTTTGGAAATGATGCCCCTGAGGTCTCCCATGCCGTCATCGTCACTGTCCGCAAAGGACGCGACAAAGATCTGATAGCCGACGGAGTTTTCCTCCCAGCCCTTGGCGACGGGCCGGATGTCATAGGCGTTGCCCTTGTGGGAGGTGACGTCATGCGTCGAGACCGCCGAGCCGGGCTCAAGCCCCTCATAGGGATCGAAAACGATGTAGCTCTCATAAGTCGGGGTGCCGCTCTGGCCCTCGTTCTGACGGATGAACCAGTGGTAATCCCCCTTTTCGCGCCTTGCACGGTCGAGCCGGAAGGTGATGTCGCCGCTGTCGTTTACCCAAAAGCCCTGCCCGTTTTCACGGCTGTCCTTGGAAAAGAGCTGTACGCCGATGTAGCTGGTGTTGGTGTAGTTGACGACGCTGTCCTTGTGGGTGCGGGTCGCGCTGTCCCAGCCGCCGTCGTTCCACGTGCCGTCGAGATAGATGTCATACACCGCGCCGCTCTCGTCGATCTTCATCGGGTAAAAGGTCCTGCCCTCGCTGGGGATGGGATTGTATTCCCATACCCAAAGCCCCCAGTCGCCGTAAACTGCGGAATCGATGGGCGAATCGTAGGAATGGGTGGAGGGCTCATACCCGCCGTTGACCGTGCCGTTTTCGCCGCTGTCATGCGCCGCACGCAGATAGTGGACATAGAGATGCCGCTGTTCGCCCCAATCGAGGGACGCCTCGTACTTTTCCGCAACGTTGGTCGCGCTTGCAGCCTCCCACTTTGCCGTGAGCGTCATGTCCCCGGTGACCGCCGTTGAAAAGTCCCAGAGCTCATTGCCGTTGTACCAGCCCGTGAGCGCGTAGCCTTCCCAATAGCCCTCCTGCGGGCGAACGGCCGTCTCGCCGCTCTTCACGACGGAGCTCTGCGGGCTCACTGTGACGCCCGCCGCCTTGGCCTCGGCCCCCACGTCATACGTCACCGTATGGTTCAACGCCGCGGGCTCATCCCCGGGAGTCTCTGTCCCGACGTGCGCCCCGGGAGCCGCCGTCCCCGTATCGCCCGGGGTCTCGGTACAACCCGCAAAGCATCCGAGGGCCAGAATGAGCGACAAGAACATGCAGCCCAATCTACTTTTTTTCATGTTTTCCTCCTTATCTTTCTTTAGGTAAACTAGTTTACCTTGAGTCCAAATAAAACACAAAATGTGCGGAAAAACACTTTCCCGCCCGATTTTGTGGTCCGAAGTTGCTCTATTTCTGTAGATTTTGTGCACCTAATACGATAATAGATGTACATTTTTCTTGTTTCTATCGTAAATTTTGTTTATAAAAAACATTTTTTGAAAATTTTTGCAAATTTTTTTCAAAAAAGCATTGACAATCCCGCCCGCGTATAGTATAATGACAGCATAAAAAGCCACCTAATATCGTAATAGGCGGCTTTTTCCGTTCTCATGAAATTTTTTCACATTCTATTTTGAAATGTGCCGCATCGACAAGGATGTCTGTAACAGAATTTACACGCTCGTCTCGGCGGGGCTTCTCCCGTCCGCAAATTCGCTGTGAGCGCAACAGAATACCGATTCCCGACGCGGGGCGGAAATTACTTGTTGTAACGACCTTGCAACGCTTCTATTTCTATAAAAAACATTTTGCAATGGGGTTGCAAAGTGTTATTTTTTATGATAAAATATTATGGGAAATTAAATCACATAGGAAGCACGGTTGCGGGCGGGCCTCTGTCACGGGGCACGGGCTTGCTTGTGCAAGAGGATGAATATGGACGAGCTTGTATTTTTGGGAAACGGTTCCGCCTTCAATTATCAGGCGTACAACACGGCGGCGTACCTTATCGCGGGGGAGGATCTGATCCTTTTCGACTGCGGGGAGGGGATCTGCAACCGTCTGATAAAGCGCGGCGTCTTGGAGAATGCCCGCAATATCTACGTTTTTATCACGCATCTGCACAGCGACCATATCGGGTCGCTGGAGGCACTCATCTACTATAACGAAAAATTCCTGCACAAGGGCTTTTTCATCTTTTATCCCCGCACGGCCAGGCTGAAAAGACTGCTGCAGCTCACGGGCGTGGATTTTCCCTTTGAAATTTATCCCGTGCCGAAAGCTCTTGCGGGCTACGAGATCGGCTGTGTTCCGCAAAACCATATCCCCGGCAGCTACGGCTATTTCTTTTACGGGAGCTTCTCCTTTTTTTACAGCGGCGACACGTGCACGGTAAACGCCCGCGCCGTTGCAAGGCTGAAAAGCGGGAAAATCGACCGCGTTTATCACGAGGCGACCTGCTCCTCCTCCCCCATTCACACGCACATAGATAAGCTAAAGGCGGCCTTTCCCCCCGCGCTGAGGGACAGGGTGTGCCTGATGCACTTCGATACCCCTGCGTTTGCGGAGCAATGCAGAGCGGAGGGCTTCGCCGTAGCGGAGGTGACCGAATGAACGCAAAAAACGTTTTTATCAGCTACGGGCACAACAATTTCGACAGCATCGTAAAAAGGCTTGCGGAGGACCTCAGAAGCCTCGGGGCCAACGTATTTCTCGACGTGGATTATCTGAAAACGGGCGATTGGGAAAAAATCATCGACGAGCACATCATTGCCAGCAAGTATTTTTTATTTATGGTCTCCGCCCGCTCCGTGTCGCACGAGGGCTACTGCCTGAACGAGCTCTGCCGCGCGGGCGAAAGCAATTCCGTGATCATCCCCATCAGGCTGGACGATTCGCTGATCCCGCTCGGCATAAACAAGTATCAGCGGTATTCTCTCATGGACTGCATGTATCCCAACGGAGAGCTGATCGAGTCCAAATACACCGCCTTTTTGGGCGAGTTATGGAATGCTTTGAACGGGAACGCCAAAAAAGAGTTTTCCGATCGGGAACATCGGCTTGAGATGTGCCTCAAGCCCATTTCCTCGCGTAGCAACACCTTCACCTATTACAACACCTTCTGCGGCAGGGAATCGGCGTTTGCCGCCTTCGAACGCTTTGTAAAATCGAATAAAAACATCTGGTGGATCAACTCCCGCCCCGGGATGGGGAAAACAGCCTTCACAAGCATGCTTGTGTGGCGTTATCCGCAGTATGTAAGAGCGATCCATTTCTGCAAATTCAACAATTCCGACAGGGTCAATCCCAAGAACATTATTTCCTCGATCGCCTATCAGCTGGCAAATTCCATCCCCGCCTATAAGGACAGGCTGCTGCAGCTTTTTGACCTCGAATCGCTCTTCGAAAAGAGTGCCGCGCGCATCTTCGAATACCTTCTCGTGGAGCCCATGCAGGGCATAGACGAGGAGCAGCCCGTGGTCGTGGTCATAGACGCCCTCGACGAGGCGTCGTGGCGCGGCGAAAACGAGATGTGCAGGGTGCTTTCGGACATGCACAGACGAATCCCCCCGTGGCTGAAATTTGTGATCTCCAGCCGCAACGAGTCGGAGATCCGCCGCGTCCTTTTGCCCATTTCCAAGGAATACGTGCTTTCAAACGACGAAACTGAGACCGACCTGCGCCTCTACTACAGATCGCAGTTTCCCGAGGCCTCCGAGGAGAAAATCGACGTTCTCCTCACCAAATCCGAGGGCTCGTTCCTCTACGCAAGCGAGATCACCAAGCATATCAAGGACGACAATCTCAGTCTGGACGACATCAGCTTTTTCCCCGTGGGCATCTACGGCTTTTTCAACGACTGCTTCTCCCGCATCTTCGGGCACGAGAACGGAATGGACTATGAATCGGTCAAGCCGCTTCTGGAATTATTGTGCATTGCGCAGGAGCCCGCGGATATGAGCTTTTTGGAGAATTATCTGCAGTGGTCCGAATATGACTTAAAGCGCGTGCTCGCGCATCTGAGCGGGTTGTTCCCCGTGCGCAACGGCTTTATCGAGCCGCTGCATAAATCCCTCATCGATTGGCTTACAAACGCAAACGACATCGCGCAGATTTTTTATATCAGCAAGCGCAACGGCTACCACAGGCTTTTGAATTTTATACGGAAGGACTACGACGCCAAAAACTATTCCAACAAATATGTTATCAAATATTACGGTCCTACGCTGATAGAGCTTGGAATGTATCAGGAGCTCTCTGAAAGCTTGGATAACTACGATTTCCAGTGCTGCGTGATCGAAAAGCTGGAATTCGATTTCGGGCTGGGGAGATATCTCAAGGAGCTGGAGGAGCTCAATTCCAAGCTGCCCGAGAAGTGCGTGGAGCTACTCACGCGTCCCACGTTTATCCGTATTTTTTCGGAAAATCGCAGACTACTCTACAATTCGGGCATGTTTTTCGATCTGAAACGCTGCGGGCTCTCGGTGGCTCTGCGCAACGACAGCTCGGACTGGGGCATCGAGGGCGAGATCGGCAAGGTCTTTTATTACTACATCGTGGAGGACTTCAACCGCGCCATCCGCAAGGCAAAAAGCCTTTTGCAAAACAACCCGGAGCTGAAGGACAACGATTATCTCAAATCGGAGCTGTATAACGTAAAGGGGCTTTCGGAGCGCAAGCTTGTGATGTTCCGCGAGGCGATGGAGAGCTTCGAAAAGAGCATAGAGTGCGTGGAGACGGTGATAGACGCCGAAATTTTACCTCCCAACGGCGACCCCGAATTTGAAAAATCGCTGTCCTACCTCATCAAGGGCAAAATCTATCTTCATATGGTGGATTTCTCCAACGCCCGCCGCAGTATCAAAACGGCCATCAAAACGCTGCGCCGCAAGATCGACGAAATGCCTCAGAACGACAAGCGCATTTCCAATCTTTTGTTCCTTGCGGAGGATTACCGCGTGTTTGCCGACGCATATATATGGGAGGGAGACTACGAATCGGCGGAGGAGTGCTTGGCGGAGTGCGAGGCCATTTATTCGCAAAACAAATCGTGCATAGACCGCTATTTCATACGCTATAAGTATACGAGCCTCTTCCTGCAGCTGATGCGCGGAGGTGCGCAGGATATCGACGAGCAGCTTCTGCATATCCTCAATGAGGAAGCGGTCAGCTCCTACGACCGCGGGCAGGTGTATTTCTACCTCGCGCTGGACGCCTTCAAAAACGGCGACGCCGACGCATGGCAGTCGGGGGTGAAATGGGCGCAGGCGGGCGAGGACGAATACGACTCCATAGACGCCTATATGGAGATGGCCGAGTGCAGCCTCGTACGCAGACTGCTGTCAAAGAAGCTCGGCATATCCTGCCGCACGGAGCACGAGGATAACGAATATATCGAGAGGTGGATAGAATATATATCCGACCTTATTCAAAACGGAGGCAAGCATGACTGACAGGGCAAGGCAGCTTGAGCGCATACTGAGGGCCGCGGGTGAAAGGCTTTTAAAGCAGACCGTGACGGTGAGCTGTCATAAAACCAAGAACGATCTGTTGACCGAGAACGATATTCTGATGGATGATTATATCGTGGGCGAGATAACCGCCCTCGATCCCGAGGCGTCCATTATAAGCGAGGAAAATTATGCGGATGGCGAGCTTTCGGAGCGCTGCTATGTGATCGATCCCATAGACGGCACATGCAATTTTGCGGCGGGACTCCCGCTTTTCGGGATCCAGGCTGCATATTTCGAGCATGGAGAGCCGGTTCTGTCCGTTTTGCATTATCCCGTCTCGGGCGATACCCTCCTTGCCGAAAAGGGAGAAGGTGCCTATTGGAACGGCAGGCGTATCTATTGCGATCGCTCCGTCGCCGCGGGTGACGGGATCCTCCTCATCAGCGATTACTACGACGACGTTTCCACCCCCATGCACAGGCAATTCGCGTTGGTGGAAAAATTGCAGCCGCACTTTTTAAAGACCCGTCATTTCGGTGCCGCATGCGTGGATTTCGGCATGCTGGTGCGCGGCAATGCGGCGGCGTATATCACGTATTATTCCAAGATCTGGGATATTGCGCCCGGCTACCTCGCCGCAAGGGAGGCAGGCTGCGTCTGCGCCCCCATACGCGGGGATATGTACCACTTCGGCGACGCGGGGCTCGTAATCGCCAACAACGACGAAAATCTGCAGCTCATTTTACGGCACATCTCCGATCTCGGCAAGAAGTGAGGCTCCCCTATGCGCGTGAATATGACGCCTGCGGAATTTTTGGAACGATATTGAGCCATCAGAACATAGCGGCCCACGCATCCACGGAAGCCGCTTTTTTCATGCCATATCCGCTTCAAAGGCTTTTTAAAGCGCAAAAAAAACGAAAAACACGCAGGAACGAAAAATACTTACTATAAAATCCTGACGACAATGAATTTTTTCGCAGAATTTATAAGTGAAATTTATTTTCTATCAAACGAATTGACATTTTGAGTGGAGAGGGTATAATAATTCTCGGAGAAAGGAAATGATCTTGAGCGCGAGCAGAAGGTGCGATATCCCCGCATTTTTCGGAGAATGGTTTTTGAACCGTCTGAAAGAGGGCTTCGTGTGCGTGCGAAACCCTTATAACCGTCATTCCGTATCAAAAATTATGCTTGATCCTCAAACCGTCGACTGCATTGTCTTTTGGACGAAGAATGCCGCGCCCTTCCTGCAATTTCTGCCGCAAATCGACGAGCTCGGCTACCGCTACTATTTTCAGTTTACGGTCACGCCCTATGGACGGGAAATCGAGCGGAATATCGGCGATAAAGCGCGAATTCTTCAAGCCTTTCGAACTCTTTCGGAAAAAATCGGCAAGGAGCGCGTCGTCTGGCGTTATGATCCCATTCTGCTTGCGGACGGAATTACCGCCGATCGGCATATCGAAAGGTTCCGCGCAATGTGCAAGGAATTGAAGGGATACACCGAGACGGTCGTTATCAGCTTTCTGGACGAATATCAAAAGCTCGATAAAACCAAATACAGAGCACCCGATGAGAAGGAAATGCTTGAGATCGGACACGTCCTTGCAGAAATCGCAAGGGATAACGGCTTATCCATTCAGACCTGCGCGGAGAAAATATCTATCCCGGGGATCGAAAAGGGTGCCTGCATCGATAAGACGCTCATCGAACGCATTTGCAACTACCCGATTTCGGTGAAGAAGGATGCATCGCAACGCGGAGAATGCCTCTGCGCGGAGAGCATTGACATCGGCGAGTACGATACCTGCGCACACTTCTGCGAATACTGCTATGCGAATCACCGCAAGGCATCGATCGAGAGAAGGATGGCGGCGCATGACAAGGCCTCCCCGTTGCTTATCGGAAATCCTGAGCCGACAGACTCCATCCGCCTGCGCAAGACGTATAGCCTACGCTGTTTGTGTTAAAATATCGGTTTATAATACAATAAAAGCGAACCCGTCTCCGAATAGAAACGACTTCGCCTTGCCTTTGCTTGGTGACCCCGTCATGATCTCAATAGAACACCTCATTCGTGAGGTTTTGTATCAAATCTGCCCTTTTATAAAGTGCTTTCTATTTTTTATAACAGCCAATGACGGCATCGAAAATACTTGATTCGACCGCGCCGATGAGCGCCGTTTTTCCGTCAATTTTCATATTCCGGACCATCTTTTCGAGCGCATATTTCGGAATGCGGAGCAAGATAAGGAAGGCGTCGTACGGCTCGGCGGCGATTTCGCCGATTTTTGACGCAAGTTCCGTCTCTTCCCCCGCGCGGACAATCTTCATGTCGCAGACCGAATAGGTATCCCGCATGTACTTGATATCCGTACTGCAGAGCGCGATGA
>CANQWI010000021.1 GCA_947627515.1 uncultured Clostridia bacterium | reverse complement strand
GACTGAGGGGTTTTGAAACCCTATCCCCCCTTCGGGGTACTTCCCCTATAAGGGGAAGCAAGGGATTCCCCCGCCATAATTTTTAATTTTTAATTTTAAATTCAGAATTCTCTCGCTGCCCCTGTAGGGGAAGTGGCCTATAGGCGCCAAAGGGATTTCAGAAACCCCTCAGTCGCATAAAGCGACAGCTCCCCTGAGAGGGGAGCCAAGGAAATAAGGTGATGGTTCGACGGGGCTCACCATGACGTAATTCAGAATGGCCCGTAGATAACCAACCTTTCTTTTCAATCCCCCCGCCACAATTTTTAATTTTTAATTTTTAATTTTAAATTTTAAATTTCCCGCCGCAATTTTTTACAGCAGCATGAGGATGCTGAGGAACTGCAGGACGGTGCCGAGGATGGTGAAGAGATGCCAGACGGAGTGGAAGTAGCGCACCCGCTTTCCGAAGGCAAAGAAGCAGATCCCCGCCGTATAGGCAACGCCGCCGAAGAGGAGAAGCAGGACGCTTGCAAGCGGCACGGTTTTTAGGAGCATGGGCAGGAAAATGACCGCCAGCCAGCCGCCCGCAAAGTACATCACCATCGAGATGCTCTTTACGACGATATTGTTCATCGCGATCGCATTCATGACGATCCCGCCGATCGCGATCGCCCATTCGACGGCGAGCACCGTCCACCCCATCACCGTCCCGTAGAGGGGGATGAGGCAGTAGGGCGTGTACGTTCCCGCGATCAAAAGAAAGATGGTGCAGTGGTCAAAGACACGGAACACCCGCTTCCCGCCGCCGCTCGGGAGAAAATGATAAAGTGAGCTCATCGTATACAGAACGACGATACCGAGCCCGAACGCAGAGACGGCGAGCATGCGCACCGCGTTTCCCCACGTCAGATACAGAAGGACCGCCCATACAGCCAGCCCGATCGCGCCGCCCGCGATGTGCGACACGGCGTTAAAGATCTCCTCGCCCTTCGTATAGAGGGGCTTTTCCATGCGTTTTTTCAAAACAGCTTCCATTCCTTGTGCCTCGCTTATTTGGTTTTCCTCAATGATAGCACAGGGGCCGCGGAAAGGCTACCTATTCTTCTCTTTCGCCGCGCTACTCTGTTTTTGACAATTTCTACGCAAAAAAATACTACTCTACCGTAAAAAAATCCCACTCTACTGTGCGTAGAGCGGGATTTTTTCATATAATATCTGCTTATTTTCCGAAAATGACAAGCAAAACGATAACAACTGCGACCGCGGCGATGCTGACAGCAAGGCCGATCCCCTTGATGATGCGCAGCTTCCTCGGGTCCATGGGGCGGTACCCCTCGGGGACAAGGACCCCGCCGCAATGGGGGCATTTCGTCATGTGGTCGAGTGCCTTTTCCCCGCAATGCGGGCAGACGACGGTGTGCTTGTCCATCCGCGCCTTGTCTCGCGCGATCCTCTCCTGCCGTTTTCGCTCTTCGTCCTCGCGGACAGTCGTCCTCTTTCCCATTCTCTTACCCAATTGTGTCAAACCTGTATGCCGCGGTGTACGAATAGACCTCCCCCGGTCTCAGGTAGGAGCTGCCGTACACGGAGTACTCCCGCGAGTTGACGTTGTTGGGGATCATCTCCGTCTCGAGGCAGAAGCCCGCACGCTTGCCGTAGTAGTTGTGCTTGCCCTCCTGATGCAGCCCGTTGCCCGCGTAAAACTGCACGCAGGGCGCGTCGGTAAAGCAGGTCATGCGGATGCCCGATCTTCTGCTCTCGGCGACGGCGCACAGGCCGTATTCCCCGAGCTTTTTGTCGAGCACAAAGCAGTGGTCGTACCCGTTGCCGTTTTCAAGGTCGATGTCGTACATCTCGATGTCCCGCCCGATCTCCTTCGGTTGCGTGAAGTCAAAGGGGGTCCCCGCCACGCCGCGGAAGCCGCCCGTGGGGATCATCGTCTCGTTGGTGGGGATCACGATCTTCGAATTGATGCAAAGATAGTTGTCGAGGATGCTGCCGTTGCTCTCCCCGTTCATGTTGAAATAGGCATGGTTGGTGAGATTGACGACCGTCGTCTTATCGGTGACGGCGCGGTAGCGGATCTTCAGCTCTCTGTTTTGGAAGGTATAAATGACCTCGACCTGCAGATTGCCGGGGTAAAACTCCTCTCCGTCGGGGGAGAGAAGGGTGAGAACGAGCTCGTCCCCGCGCACCTCGGCGTTCCAGAATTTGCGGTTGAAGCCCGTCTTCCCGCCGTGGAGATGATTCCCGCGGTCGTTGCAGTAGAGCTCGTACGTCTTTCCTTCGATGTTGACATGTCCCTCCGCGATGCGGTTGCCGTATCTGCCGATGAGTGCGCCGAGATAGCCGCTGTTGCGCTCATAGCGCGTAACGTCGGGATAGCCGAGGACGACGTCGGTGAGCCGTCCCTTTTTGTCGGGAACGACGAGGCTCTGCAGCGTCCCGCCGAAGTCAAGGACTGTCGCATAGGCCTCTCCGTCATGCAGGGTGTATGCCGTGACCTGCCTGCCGTCAAGCGTCTTAGCAAAGGGCTTTTGTGTGATCATGTGTATTTCTCCTGTATTCCGAAATGATTATTTCCTCTGTCCGAGCTGTCTCGCACCCGTCTCCCTGAGGCGGGTCTCAAAGACGCTGTCCCTCCCGAACACGCGGGCCATGCCGCTTTTGTAGCTCTCCTCGCTCCCCTCGGGGACAAATGCGAGCACTGCGCCCGTGAAGCCCCCTCCCATCATGCGGAAGGCTCCGTCCTTTAAAAGGGCCTCGGAGAGCTTGAGTGCGAGGGCGACGGGCTGGGTGACGCTGCCCGGGACGAAGCAGTTCTGTAAAAGCTTATAGGAGCTCTCCCCGCTCAGCTGTACCTGCGTGAAGAAGCCCCGCTTGTCCCCGCTTTTCAAGGCCTCGGCGGCCCTGTCGACGCGGGTATTTTCCTCAAAGAAATGGATGCTGCGCAAAATCGCCCGCTCGCTCACCCGTCTCTTGAGGGCGGGAAGGCGGTCGTAGAGCTCCTCGGGCGCGACCTCGCGGAGCGTTTTTTTGCCGAAAAAGGCCGCCACATCCCCCATCTCTCGCACGATCGCCGCATAGTGGCCCGTGAGCGAGGAGTGCGAGCCGCCCGTGTTGGTGAGGATGACGGAGTAGCCGTTGAGCGCGGGAAGACGCTCGACCGCGGGAGAATCCGCGATGAGAAAATCGAGCTTGTTGAGCCCGCCGAACGCGACGCCGCACTGATCGAGGATGCCGCAGGGCTTCCCGAACCAGCGATTCTCCGCTTCCATCGCCGCCCGCGCCTTGTCGAGGGGGGTAAGGCTCCCGCCGAAGGCAAGGACGTTCTCGATCTCGGCGATGAGGACGGAAAAGGCAGCTGACGAGGAGACCCCCGCGCCGCGAAAGATATTCCCCGACGTATAGGCCGTAAACCCACAGAGGGGACCCCTTTCCTTCAGGCAGGCGAGGACGCCGCGCACGAGGGAGATGGACCTGCCGCGCTCCTCCTCCCGCGGAGAGAGATCGGTAAGCTCCACCTCGATGGAGCGAAAGCCCTCCGAGAGGATGCGGACGTTCTCACCCGGCAGAACGGCTGCGAGGATGTCGCAGGAGAGTGCCGAGACGAGGGCCTTGCCGCAGTTGTGATCGGTGTGATTCCCCACGATCTCCGCACGGCCGGGCGAGCAAAACCAGCGGGCCTGCGTCCTCTCCTTGGGGGACATCCGACCCGAGATCCATGCACGCCGATCCCGATGATAACTCCGCATACCCGCATTATAGCACAAAAGGCGGGATTTGTAAATAATTTCTCGGAATTTCGTCAAACTTCAAGCATGCAGAGACGATTCATTCCCGTGCTTGTGCTCTTTGTCGCGCTCCTCATGCTCCTTGCGGGGCTGGGGGCGAGGATCACCGCCGTGCCCGTCCTGTCCTTCGCGGCAGAAAAGGAGATCTATCTGACCTTTGACGACGGGCCGAGCACATCTGTCACAGAGCGCATTCTCGACATTCTCAAGGAGGAGAACGTCAAGGCCACCTTTTTTGTCGTCGGCGATAGGGTCAAGGGCAGAGAGCGCACCCTGCGCCGCATTGCGGACGAGGGCCACACGCTCGGCGTCCATTCCGAGACGCATGTCTATTCCGAGATCTATGCCTCCGCGGATGCCCTTTTGAGGGATGCGGAGACCTGCGCGGAAACGATACGGAGGGTCACGGGGATCACGCCCCGCGTCTACCGCTTCCCGGGCGGCGGCAAACATCCCGCCTCGGCCGAGCTTCTGAGAAAGAACGGCTACAGGATCGTGAGCTGGAACGCCGTTTGCGGGGACGAGGAGCTCCGCGGCGCAACTGCAGACGTCCTCTTTTCCACGGCGGTCGAGACGGCCAAGGGGAAGGACCCCGTCATTTTGCTCTGCCACGACTCCGCGACCCATAGCGAGACCGCAAAAGCCCTCCCCGCGATCATTGCGCACTTCCGCGCCGAGGGATACACCTTTTCGGCATTTTAAAGCCCCTTATCCTCTCCGCGCCCCTGTAGACCGCGCCGATGGGCAGAATGAGAAGGGAGAAGAGGGCGACGAGCCCCCACTGCCCGAGGGTGAGCGCGCTCAATCCGAACATCCTCCGAAGGGGCGGCAGGAGCACGAGCAGGACGTTCAGGAGCACCCCCGCGGCTGCGGTCGCATACAGCACCCGATTGGGCCTTTTCGCAGGCAGGTCCTCCACCCGCACGTTGAAGGCGTGGAGGAGCTCGAGAAGGGACATCGTCAGAAAGGCCATCGTCGAGCCGACCGCATTTCCAAAGCTCCCTGTGCCGAGGAGAAAGAGTCCCATAATAAGCCCCGCCTGCACCGCGCCGAAAACTGCAATGCGGAGAAGGGAATGCGGAGAGAAAATTTCCCTGTCCGAGACGGGCGGCCGCAGCATTGCCCCCTCCGCTCTCTCGACGCCGAGCGCGAGCACGGGCAGAGAGTCCGTGATGAGGTTGATCCAAAGGAGCTGTGTGGAGGAGAGAAAGTCGTATTTCCACAAAAACAGCGACGCGATGAGCACGCACAGCACCTCGGCAAGGTTGGTGGAGAGAAAGAAGGAGATCGTCTTTTTGATGTTGAAAAAGACATTTCTCCCCTCCTCGACGGCCTTGACCACGGTGGAGAAATCGTCGTCGGAGATCACCATGTCGGCGGCGTTTTTTGTGACGTCGGTGCCCGAGCCCATCGCAACGCCGATGTCCGCGGCCTTGAGTGCGGGCGCGTCGTTGACGCCGTCTCCCGTCATGGCGACGACCTCTCCCCGTTTTTGCAACGCCCTGACGATCTGCTGCTTGTGACGGGGAGAGACCCGCGCGTACACCGAGAATTCCCCCGCCCGCGCCGTATACTCCTCCCCGAGCGCGTCCATCTCCTCTCCCGTAATGACCTCGGCCCCGTCTTTTGCGATCCCGAGGCGGGAGGCGATGGAAAGGGCCGTCTCCGCAGAGTCCCCCGTGATCATCACCGTCCTGACCCCCGCGGCGGTGCATGCGGCGACGGAGGAGGCGGCGTTCTCCTTGGGCGGGTCGCGCATGGCGGCAAGGCCGAGCAGGGTGAGCTCCTCCTCCCGCTCTCCCTCGGCAAAGCACAAAACGCGCATGGCCTCTGACGAAAAGGCCCTCTCTCGGGCAAAAACCTCCCGCCGATCGGCCTCGGTGAGGGGGCTTTTTTTGCCGTTTTTCAGCATATATGTGCACTTTTTTAAAACCGCGTCCGTCCCGCCCTTGACATAGCAGCGGACGCCGTCCTCCGTCTCAGCGAGGACGCTCATCATCCTGCGCTCGGATGAAAAGGGGGTCCCGCCGAGCACCCTGAAGGGAATGCCTGCCCCGCATTTGTCGGCAAATTCCACGAGGGCGAGCTCCGTCGGGTCCCCCACATAGCCGCCCCTCTCCCCCTTTACCGAATGGCAGATCCGCATGCAGCGAAGGAGCAGGGTCTGAGCATGGGTACCGCAAAAGCTCTCCGAGGGCGCGGAAAACTCCGTTGCAATGGCCTCGACGGTCATTTTATTTTGGGTGAGGGTGCCCGTCTTGTCCGAGCAGATCACCGAGCATGCGCCAAGCGTCTCCACGGCAGCAAGTCTTCGGACGATCGCATGATTTTTTGCCATCCTCCCGACCCCCATCGCGAGGATCACCGTGACGACCGCTCCCATGCCCTCGGGGATCGCGGCGACGGCGACGGCCACGGCGTTCATGACATTCTGCAAGAGGCCCACGCGGCGGGAGAGAAGCCCGCCCAAAAAAAGCACGGCGGCGACAATAAGCACGGCCGCGGTGACGATTTTCCCGAGGCGGGAGACGAGCTTATCGAGGGGGCTCAGAACCGTTTTTTCGTGCAATAAGTCTGCGATTTTTCCCATCTCGGTATCCATGCCCGTCGCAACGACGAGGCACCGCGCATTTCCCCTCACCGAGAACGTCCCCATGTGCACCGTGTTGCTCCGCTTTGAAAGCGCGGACGAGGTGACGACGCAATCCGTCTTTTTGACAGGCCTGCTCTCCCCCGTGAGCGTGGATTCGTCCACAAGAAAGCCCTCCGCGGCGAGGATGCGGCAGTCTGCGGGGATGCGGTCCCCCTCGCAGAGCTCCACGACGTCCCCGACGACGAGCTCCTCCGCGTCCACCGTAAAAAGCCTTCCCCCGCGGACGACCCTTGCCGTGCTTTTTGACATCTCCTTCAGATGCGCGATGGCCCTGTCCGCACGGTACTGCTGCAAAAAGCCGACGACGGCATTGAGAAGGATGATAAAGAGCAGGATCAGGGTGTCGGCGACCTCGCTCGTGTCCCCCGTCGTCAGGGCGAGGGCCCCCGAGAGAAGGGCCGCGGCGATGAGGATGAGGGTCATGAGGTCCTTGAACTGCGCAAAAAAGAGGGCGAGCCCACTCCTCCTCTTGCCCTCCTTGAGTACATTTTTCCCGCGCAGCAGGCGGCGGGCGGCCTCCTCGGGCGAAAGTCCTCCCTCTCCGCTCCCGACCCCCGCGCACACCTCCTCGCGCGTCCGCGTATACTGTTCCATACGGTTAACCTATGCTTCCGTACGGCGAATCATGCGGTCCATGGCAAAAAAATAAAACCCCGCGCCGCGGCAGGGGTCTTGAAAATTTTCTATATCTCACACACCCTCGTGAGCGCGAAGTGCGTCTTGTCGCAGGACGTGAGGAGATAGGAAATGCCGTCCTTCTCGCACCTGAGAGGGAAGTATACGCTCCCATGCAGATGCCCGAAAACGACAATATCTGCGCGATTTTCCTTGAAAAGGTCGGTAAAGAGGGTGTCCTCCTGCTTGAGCCCCATCGGCGGGAAGTGGATGAGGACGATGAGCGTGTCCCCCTTTTCCCGCACTTTTTCGACCTCGTGAAAGGCGAGACGGAGCCGCTCGGCCTCCCGACGGTAGAGGGCCATGTCGTGCTCGGTGAAGTCGGTGCTCCCGGGACAGGTCCAGCCCCGCGAGCCCGCGACGATGACGCTGCCGAATTTTACGCAGTCGTTCTGGAGAAAATAAAAGCTGTCGTCGGGGCGCATCGTCCTGAGCTTCGTGATGCCGTTCCACCAATAGTCGTGATTGCCGCGGATAAAGACCTTTTTCCCCGCAAGCCCCGCAAGCGATCTCACGTCGAACATCCCCTCCTCGGGTTTCATTCCCCACGAGGTGTCGCCGCCAAGGAGCACGATGTCCTCGGGTCCGACTTTTTCCTGCCAATCGGCCTTGATTTTATCGAAATGCCCCTCCCAATCTGGCCCAAACACGTTCATCGGCTTATTCGAGAGCCCCGAGAGGTGCAAATCGCTGATCGCCCAAACCTTCATGGGCACAGTATAGCACATTTTCGGGGCGATTGCAACTAAATCCCGCCCCCTCGCCCCCGTGCGGCATCGGGCAGGTGCGCTTCTCACAAAAAAATTGTTCTTTTCATACAAATAATGAAATTTTTTTCTATTTCCCTCTTGATTTTTTTCTCAGATAAGGTATAATGGAAAAGAGATGTACCTTCGGAAAGGTAAAAACTATCAAGGGGAAACATTATGAGCCTTACAGCAAAAAACATTCGCAACATCGCCGTCGTCGGGCACTCCGGCGAGGGCAAGACGACGCTCTGCGAGGCGATGCTCTTCAATGCAAACGCCATCGAGCGCATGGGCAGGATCGAAAACGGGACGACCGTGTGCGACTTCGACGATCAGGAGATCGCCCGCCACTCCTCCGTTTCCCTCGCGCTTGCCTACTTTACGTGGAAGGATACCAAGATCAACCTTCTCGACGTGCCCGGGTTCTATGACTTCGAGGCGGAATTCAACTCGGCGATGCGGGCCTGCGGGGCGGCACTTGTCGTGATGGGCGCAAACGGCACCGTGACCGTCGGCGCAGAGAAGGCACTCGACTACTGCTTCCGCAACAAGAAGCCGCTCTTTGTCTTCATCAACGGCATGGACAAGGAGAATGCCAACTACCACGGCACCGTGCAGGCACTTCAGGAAAAATACAAGGGCAAGATCGCGCCCATCCAGATCCCCATCATGGAGGGGGAGAAAATGACGGGCTACATCAACGTCATTACGGGCACCGCCTATCACTTCTCGGACAAGGGCGTGCAGGAGATCCCCGTCCCCGCCGCATACGAGAGCGAGCTTTCGGAGATGCAGGGCGTTTTACAGGAATCTGCGGCCGAAAACGACGAGGCCCTGCTTGACAAATATTTCGAGGAGGGCGTCCTCTCCGCAGACGACACCGTACTCGGTCTCCGCAAGGGCATGCAGAGCATCAGCGTCGTCCCCGTTCTCGCGGGCAGCGCACTCCTCAACAAGGGCGTCATTAACCTCATGAACGAGCTTCTGAACTACGTTCCCGAGGCCGCGGAGCGCGCAGGACTTCCCGCGACCGACCTCAGGACGCAGGAGCATATCCTTGTGGAATGCTCGGAGGACGCGCCCCTCGCGGCGCAGGTCTTCAAGACTGCCGTCGACGCCTTTGTCGGCAAGATGAACTACATCCGCATCAACCGCGGCGTCCTCAAGACGGGCACCGACGTTTACAACCCCAACACGGATACGACGGAGCGCATCAACTCCCTGTACGTGGCCCGCGGCAAAAAGCTCGACCCCGTCACCTCTCTCTCGGCGGGCGACATCGGCGTCGTTGCAAAGCTTTCGAACACGGGCACGGGCGACACCCTCTGCGATGCAGCCGCTCCCGTGCAGTTTGACCCCATCCTCTTCCCCGAGCCCACCCTCTCGCTTGCCGTCTCCGTCGCCGTCCGCGGCACCGAGGACAAGGTTTTCGGCGGCCTCAACCGCCTTGCAGAGGAGGACAAGGGCTTTGTCGTCCGCAAAAATCACGAGACGGGCGAGACGCTTGTCTGCGGGCAGGGCGAGGTCCAGCTCGACATCATCAAGAGAAAGCTGAAGGCCAAGTTCGGCGCGGATGCGGAGTTCTCCACCCCCACCGTCGCCTACCGCGAATCCATCACGGGAAAAGCCGAGGCCGAGGGCAAGCACAAGAAGCAGTCGGGCGGCGCAGGACAGTTCGGCGTGGTCAATATCCGCTTTGAGCCGGGTGCGGCGGACGGGATCTTTGAGTTCGTGGACGCGACCGTCGGCGGCTCCGTTCCCAAGCAGTTTATCCCCGCCGTCGAAAAGGGCCTCCGCGAGGCCATTCAGAAGGGCGTGCTCGCAGGATTCCCCATGGTCAATCTCAAGGCGACGCTCTTTGACGGAAAATCTCACCCCGTAGACAGTAAGGAAATTGCATTCGTCTCGGCGGCAAGGCTCTCCTATGAGGACGGCATTCCGCGTGCAAGGCCCGTCATTCTGGAGCCCATCTCGAGCCTGCAGATCACCGTGCCCGAGCAGTACGTCGGCGACATCATGGGAGATCTCAACAAACGCCGCGGCCGCATTATCGGCATGGACACGGTGGACGGCCTTCAGGTCATTACCGCCGAGGCTCCCGAGGGCGAGATCCTCACCTATGCGACGAGCCTCCGCTCCATGACGCAGGGCAGGGGCAGGTTCCACGCCGAGTTTGCCCGCTATGAGCAGGCACCCGACACCGTCCTGCAATTGCTCACGAAATAATCATTGCATACAAAACGGACCGTCCCCTCGGACAGTCCGTTTTTTGTTGCGCAAAAATCTGCGGCAGGGAGCAATTGAGAACGACACCCCCTCCCCTACCCCTCCCCCTCAAAAAGGGGGAGGGCGATCTTGTTGGAGTCCGTGGGTTTTGATGAGATCCACTCGGCTTCGCCTCGGGATGAGGAGAGACCTTCTTGCTGCCCCTGTAGGGGAAGTGGCCTATAGGCCGAAGGGGTTTTTCGGAAACCCCTCAGTCGCATAAAGCGACAGCTCCCCTAAAAGGGGAGCCGAGAAGAAGGGGGGGAGGAGAAAGCGAACGCGGCGGGCAGAGCCCGCCGCGTACTTTTAATCATATACGAATGCAATTTTGGGTTTATCTCAGCTCGGCACCGAGAGTGCGGTTGAGCGCGGAAAGGATCTTTTGGAAGAAGGCGTCCGTGGCCTCGGGGGTGAGGCCGTGCTCGGCATTTTCGTCGGGTGAGAAGGTCAGACGGAAGGCCATGCTCTTCCTGCCGCCGCCCAGCCTTGCGTCGCGGTAGACGTCAAAGAGCTCGGCCCGCTTCACCGCTTTGCAGGCAGAGAGGATGCACTCCGTCATTTGGGCGCAGGTCACCGATTCATCCACGACGACTGCAAGATCCCGCTCCACATCGGGGAATTTGGGCAAATTGTGATAGGAAATGTCCCGTCTGAATTTCTTTCTCATTCCGTCATAGTCGAGCTCGGCGAGGTACACCCTTTTGTCGATGGCGAGCTCCTCCGCGATCCCGGGATGCAGCTCACCGAGGAAGCCGACCTCTCTCTCGCCCATTTTGACGCACGCAGAGACCCCGGGATGCAGGAAGGGCCTTGTCGCCTCCGCAAAGGTAAGCTTCAGACCGAACGCCTCCGCGATCCCCTCGACGGCCCCCTTGAGGTCAAAGAAGTCCCCCTCGCCCCAGAGAGCGAGCACGACCCTTTTGCGCTCCTCGGGAAGCTCCTTTAAGGGCAGCTCCCCTGCAAGATACACATTTGCAAGTTCAAACAGCCGCCCGCTCCCGTTCCCGCGCCGCACGTTTCTCACGACATTGCGCAGCATGGAGGGAAGCAGGATCGTCCGCATGACGGAGAGGTCCTCGCCGATGGGGTTGAGAATTTTAATGGCGTTTCGCTCGGGTGCGTCCTCGGGAAGGCGCAGAAGGTCGAAGTCCTTGGGCGAGTAGAAGGAGTAATTGCAGGCCTCCGAAAAACCCTCTCTTAAAAGCACGCGCTTGAATTTGAGCTCCTGCTCCTGCGCGGGAGTGAGACCGCCCACAGTGACCGTCGCATTTTTTAAAAACGTGGGGACGATATGCTCATACCCGTACATGCGGATGACCTCCTCGGCAAGGTCGGGAACGCCGTCCACATCCACGCGGTAGAGGGGCACCGTGACGGAAAATGAGGCACCCATGTCCGAGACCCCGAATTCCAAACGCTGTAAAATGCCGTTTGTCTCCTGCTTGGGGACCGCGATCCCGAGCAGGGAATCAATGGCGGCGTACTGCCCCGAAATGACCTTTTTCTCAAGCGAGACGGCGCACACGTCGGCGCGGTAGGACGTGGGAACGCCGCAATGAAGCTCCTGCACGAGATGCAGAGCCCGCCGCATGCCCATGTCGGGCGTGTAGGCCGCGTCCACCCCCTTTTCGAAGCGGGCAGACGAATCGCTTCTCTGGCCGAGGGCACGGGAGGTCTTTCTCACGCTGTCCCTTGCAAAGGACGCCGCCTCGAAGAATACCTCCGTCGTGCCTTGATTTATCTCGCTGTTGAGCCCGCCCATGATGCCCGCAAGGGCCACGGGACGGCCGCCGTCGCAGATGAGAAGATTTTCGGGATGAAGAGCAAACTCCTTCCCGTCGAGGGTCGTGATATGCTCCCCCTCCCTTGCACGCCGCACAATGATCTCGCCGCCCTGTAAAAACGCTCTGTCAAAGGCATGCATGGGCTGGCCGAGCTCGAGGAGCACGTAGTTTGTGATGTCGACGATGTCCGAGATGGAGCGGATGCCGAGGAGGGCGAGCCGCCTTCTCATCCAACGGGGGCTTGTCCCGATTTTGACGTCCTTCACATAGCACCCGATATAGCGGGGGCAAAGCGCGGGCTCCTCCACCGTGACGGGCACCCTGACGGTAGTCTCCTCTGCGGTGTAATCGAGCGCGGGGTAGCTGAGCGGCTTATGGAGCACCGCGGCGACCTCCCTTGCAATGCCGAAAACGCTCATGCAGTCGGGGCGGTTGGCGGTGACGGCGATGTCAAAGATATAGTCGTCGATGCCGACAACGTGCCGTATGTCCTCCCCGGGGACCGCCTCGCTTCCTAAAATCAAAATGCCGTTGACCTCAGCCCCGTCATAAAAATCGTCGGTAATGCCGAGCTCCTCGCCCGAGCAGAACATGCCCTCGCTCGTGACGCCGCGCAGCTTGCCCGTTTTGATTTTCTGAAAGCCTCCCTCGTGATGCACCGAGGAGCCGTCGAGGGCAACGGGGACGAGAGCACCTGAAAAGACGTTGGTCGCAGCCGTAACGATCTGCTTTTCGCCATAGCTCCCGCAGTCCACCCTGCAGACGGTGAGCCTGTCCGCGTCGGGATGCTTTTCGCAGGATAAAATTCTGCCGACGGCGACCCTCTCCACGCCCTCGCCGACATAGGTGAGCTCCTCGACCTCGAATCCGCAGGAGAACAGCTTATCTTTCAGCTCCTGTGCGGAAATGTCGATCTCCACATATTCCTTCAACCATGAAAAGGGTACCTTCATCGCTTCTCCTTCGGTCCCGTGCGGCGGGACGCCTGCGGCAGACGAGAGCATCTGCTCCCCGCCCTTTACCGTATCGTTTTTATTATACCATAACATTTTTTCTTTTGCAAGAAGAAAAAACGCAAATCCCGATTTTTCCGCGTCTCTCCCCGCTCTGCGGTGAAAAAAACCGCCGCCCGCCTTGCTTTGCGGCAAAATATGTGCTATAATGACAGCATGCGGCAAATTTCGACATTTTCCGCAGCGGAGGCAAACAAATGACGGCCGTCACCATTCTCTGTCTTATCTATATGCTTGCGCTCACGGGCGGGATCGCGTTCTGGCTCGCGCGGTGCTCCCGCAAGGATCGGCTCAAGCGGCTGAAGAGCTTCAAGCTCGGCAAATTCGTCCTCATCTACTTTGCGGCCATTCCCCTCTTTTTTCTCGCGGAACGCTTCAACGGGCATGCGATCGAGGAGGCGGTCTGGCTTGCGATCTGCGCCTGCTTTGACGTTGTCAAGCTCAGCTTCGACTACACCGTCGTCGCCCCTCTTGCGGCAGAAAGCATGCTCTTCCATGTCACGGCAGACCTTCTCTTCTGCCTCGTCGTGCTCAATGCGATCATGTTCACCCTCTCCTTCTGCGGACAGTGGCTGTTCAACCGCATCTCCCTTCTCCGCGCAAAGAGGAGCAAGAAGATGGTCGTTGTGATCGGCGAGAGCGGGAGCATTCCCTCTCTTCTTCACTCCGTGCCGAAGGGGTATCGGGCGATCCTTGCGGGCGAGCTCACTCCCGCGCTCAAGGACGAGGCCTTCCTCAGCGGCGCGGCCTACTGCGGTCTTCCCGCGGAAAATGACCCCGCCCTCGCTCTCAAAAAGCTCTTCAAGGACTTCAGCCGCCGCAAGGTCGCGGTCATTATGGACCTCAGGGACGACGAAAGGACCGCCCTCTGCGTCAAAAATCTCTGCACCCTCATCGAGGAGGCACAGCTCAAGCGGTTTCCCCTCGACGAGGACGTCGGACTTGGCGTCTATGTCTTCACCGAGCGGGAGAATGCGGACATCTTCACCCGCTATGCGGAGAGCTCGGGCGGCATCATCCGTTTTATCAACCGCCACAAGCAGATCGCGATGAACTTTGTCGACGACTATCCCATGACGCAGTTCATGACGGAGAGGGAGCTCGACTATTCCACGGCCACGGTGCGCGAGGGCATCGCCCTCAACGTGCTCCTCATCGGCTTCGGGCGGCTCAACGAGAGTCTTTTCCTCACCTCCGTCTCCAACAATCAGTTTCTGACCCTCAAGGACGGGAGGCTCATCCCCAAGCCCGTGACCTACCACATTTACGACCGCTACTATCCCGAGGGGAAATTCACCTCGGAGGCAAGGGTGCACAGCGGCAGCCTGCATCACGGGTATCTTCGGTATGAGAGCTTTCTCAACGCCGTCGGCGGGCACGAGAAGGACTATCTCGAGCTCATTCCCATGCCTGCAAGGACGGTAAAACATCCGCTCGAGGTCACCCATCCCGACTTTTATGCGTCCGTGCGCGATGTGCTCCGCAATGAAAATGCCTACAGCTACATCGTCGTCTCCTTCGGGACGGACATGGAGAACATCGAGCTTGCAGAGAAGCTCCGTCAGAAGCTCGGGGAATGGGGCGTCACGGCTCCCGTCAAAATTTTTGTCAAGGTGAGAGACCGCAGTGCCGCGGAGAGCCTCAACGGCGACCTCGGCGGGCTCATCCTCTTCGGGTCGGACAGCAGCTGCGTCTACAACACGGAAGTCATTCTGCATGAAAAGAGCGAGCGCATGGCACGGCTCATGCATCTCTTTTACACCGCGGTCGGCGAGATCGGAGACGGGCATATCAAAAATGACGACGCCGTCCTTCAGAGCGGCAAAATCCGTGAGCTGGCACGGGCGTCGTGGTACGGCTACAAGCAATTCCAGCGCGAATCCAACACCTATGCCTGCCTGAGTGCCCGCATGAAGCTGCAGCTGTGCGGCTACGACATCGGCGAGGGCGGCGAGGACAGGACCGAGGAATTTCTCAAAAAATATCAGGAGAACGACCCCCGCATCCCGAGCGGGCTCACCGTGGCGGGAAAGCCCGTCTGGGCGTACCCCAACGACAAGCAGTTCCGCACCTCTCTGCGCTGGAGGCTCGTCGTGCAGGAGCATCAGCGTTGGTGCGCCAACATGATCGCAAACGGCCTCATCCCCGCGGACAGGGAGGAGCTCGCCAAGAACAAGAAGGAGCTCTTCCCCATGCGCAAGCACAAGAACATCACGACGATGGAGGGGCTTGTCGAATACCGCAAAATCATGGCAAACACATTCAAGACCTCGGAGGAGAAGGAGGATGTGATCCGCTACGACTATCAGATCATGGACGACATCGACTGGCTTCTCAAGCAGTGCAATTTGACGATCGTCAAAAAGGAGAGGACGGATTGACCCTTTCAATTTGCGAAGGCCCCCGACATGCGGCGGGCAGTTATAGGACCTTGCATAGAAGCGGCTTGGCGGTTTGTCAAATCGCTTTTTTTGTACCGCAGGCGCGAGCGATTGCCCCGCGGCCTCCCCGCAGCGGGCCGCAAACGCATCGGAGGAGGCATTGCGATTTTTCCATATTTTCCGACAATTTCGGTTTCTCGGGAAAGAAAATTCAGAGCTGCCGTCAGTGAGGTTGGGTATGAACGGTCACATATTCGGACGCCGAGACATGCTCCTTCAACCGCGCGAGGTCCTGCTCCGAGGCGTGCCCGCTCGTGTGCAGGGTGCGCTCGACAAGGCCCAGCCTCTGCGCCTCGTCCAAAAACTCCTTGACGTCCTCGTGCTCGCGATAGCCGCTCCACATGGAATAGACGAGGAGTGCGCCCTCTAAATTTGTTTTTTCGGCAAGCCTTCTGAGGAAGCCGCGCATGGAGGGACGGACGAGCATCACAAACGGCCTCCCCTTGGCAATTCCCGCGAGCCCGCGCTTTTTTTTAAATTCAAAAAGCATATCCCTCCGCTTCCCCTGTACGCGCCGCGGGGTAAAGGCATAGACGTCGTCAAAGACATCGGGGCGAGGGATCCTCTCACCCGCGGCATTTGCAAGCAGGGCGGTATAGAGATCCTCGTAGAAGATCCTTCCGCTCCGTTTGGCGGCGCGATACATGCTCACAAGCCTGTCGATATTGGACGCAGACTGCAGGACAAAGACGGGCCTGTCCGTCGCCGAGAACAGCGCGGCCGCACGCTCCTCAAGCGCACGCTCGGAAAAGCACGGCTTGTCGCTCCCGAGATTCGTTCCCTCCGAAATCAGCACATCGACACGGCTTGGCAGACGGGCGAGGAGCGCGTCGCTGTTTTTTCTGCCGTGAAAGCGGAAGTCGCCCGTGTAGAGAATGCTTTTGCCGCCCGCCTCGAAGAGAAGCATGTAGCTGTCAAACGCCGAATGGTCGCAGAGGAAGGGCGTGATTTTGATTTTGCCGACATGAAACGGCCTGCCGTCTCTGTATGCGAGGATATGCCTCGGAAGGGTTCTTCCGTTGTATTCGTCCATCGCCTGAAGAATGCGGCGTGCACCCGCGCCGATATAGCACGGGCAGTCCCTCTTTTGCCCGATGAGCCCCGCATGGTCGGCATGAGAATGGCTGACGACGACCGCATCGTATTTTTCCCGCAGCACCGCCTCCTCGAGCTCGCTCAGCTCCTCGCCGCCGTCGAGTGCCTTCCCGAGCTCTACAAGAAGTTTGGTTTCCCCATAGGTTATCTCAATGAGATTTTCTCCGATCCTCTCTCTCCCACGGAGGATCGTATGTTTCAGCGAGGGTCTTTCGGCCCTGCGGCGATGCGTAAAGGTGCTGACGTAGTGCTCGTCACGGCAGAGCTCCACGTCCTCGATATCATAGAAATCCACGAGCTCGTCGGGGTCGTCGAGGCGCAGATATTCATCCGCGAAGATGCGGCGTCTACTGTGCTCTACGTCATAGAGAATGCGTCCGCGGGGATAAAAATAGCGATCCTCGGAATCTCCCTTGTGGCGGGTATCCTCCCATTCGTCGTAATGCGAAAAGGGGTAGTCGATAACTCCGACGGGATCCGCAAGCTGCTTTGCCGACGAAAACGGGTAGGATTTTTGGCAGACGCGGAGCTCCCGACCTCCCTCCCTGCTCGGAACAGCCCAAAAGATCCCCACTCGCACAAATAATTTTTCCATACTCTCCTCCTTTTTTCAACAGGGCTGCGGCTCGCGCCGCGCATTATAAATATAAAGCACATTTTTGTCAACCTGTCATGCGTTTTTCGGCCGAACCCATGAAATTTCAATCTTTAAATTTACATATTGTAACCCGATAAAGAGGGGCGGGCCGCGCCCGCCCACAATTTTCTTTCAAAAATTGCTCTGCAGCTTTGGCATATTATATTTTCTTAAAATAGCTTGCCGTTTTGATGCCTGTGAGCGCATCGTTGAACCAGCTCGGCTCCGACTCGTATCCACCGTAGATACATTTGTAAAGATACCCGAAGCACGCACCCAGACCCCGTTTGACTGTAGGGGACAGCTTCTCGCGGAACACATCCTTATTCAAAACATCGCGCTCGTGCAGGATAAAGGTCTTCAGCGGCGGGACCTGCAGGACGTCGTTCGCAAAGCGGATGTGCGACAATCGTTCCCTATCCTTCAGCAGCTCCAAGAAGAGGGAATAATACCCTCTCTCAGCGGTGACAAATGTCTCCGTTCCCCTGTAGGCCTTCAGAAAGGCCTCCTCGTCCCAATCCATAATTATATTTTCCATATTGAAAATTCCATATATAAAATACACCGTAGCTTGTCCCATGTCAAGCGTTTTCTCGTTATAAGGGAGAAATTTTTCATACAAAAAAGCGGAGAGGGATAGTTCTCCGCTTTTCGCGATAAAAAGCTATTTTTCGATCCTCTGTGGGACAGGGACATCCCCACCGACAAAGAAAATCAATTTTTGAATTGATCGAGGAATCTCACATCGTTTTCGGTCAGAAGCTTGATGTTGTTGATGCCGTACTTGAGCATGGCGATGCGCTCGATGCCCATGCCGAAGGCAAAGCCCGTGTACACGTCGGGGTCGACGCCGCAGTTCTCGAGCACACGGCGGTTGACCATGCCCGCGCCGAGGACCTCGATCCAGCCCGTACCCTTGCAGAGCGGGCAGCCCTTGCCGCCGCAGATGTAGCAGCTCACATCCACCTCGACAGAGGGCTCGGTGAAGGGGAAATAGCTGGGACGGAGCCGCGTCCTGCTGGTTTTGGAGAACATCGCCTCGACAAATTTATCGAGCATGCCCTGAAGGTCGCACAGCGTGATGCCCTTGTCGACGACGAGCCCCTCCATCTGATGGAACATGGGCGAATGCGTCGCGTCGTCGTCCGAACGGAACACGCGGCCGGGGGAGAGCATCTTGATGGGCGGCTTTTTCCTCTCCATGAGTCGGATCTGCCCCGCGCTCGTCTGGGTGCGGAGAAGAAATTCATCGGTCAGATAAAAGGTGTCCTGCATGTCGCGGGCGGGATGGTCGGCGGGCGTGTTGAGGGCGGTGAAGTTGTAGTAATCGCTCTCGATCTCGGGCCCCTCGAAGACCTCGAAGCCCATGCCCGAAAAGATGTCGATGAGCTCGTTTTTGACCCGCGTGACGGGATGAAGAGCCCCCTCGCTGTGCCTTTTCCCGGGCATCGTAACGTCCACCCTTTCGGCGGCGAGCTTATTCATAAGCTCCTCCCTCTTCATGCGCTCCTCATGCTCGGCGAACATGACCTCGAGCCGCTCTCTGAGGGCGTTGACCTGCTTGCCGAAGACGGGACGCTGAGCGGCGGCGAGCTCCTTCATCCGCTTCATGAGCGTTGCAAGCCTCCCCTCCCGTCCTAAAAATTTCAGCTTTGTCTCGTAGAGCGATCTGCTGTCCCGCGCCTTGGAAGCGGCCTCCTCGGCCTCCTCTACGATCTTGTCGTTTTCGTCCATACCTGCTCCTTGGCGGCCCCTCCGAGACGAGAAAGGCCGCATTTCCCCTCCATTTTATCATCCTCCCGCACGAAAGTCAAGAAATTATTTTGAAATTTCCGCATCATCCGAAAAACCCTGCCCCACTTGTCATAACAGACCGTGCGGGAGGAACCGCGTCCTCCCGTTGGCGCAAAAAAGCCTTTTTCCCAAGGGTCTTTTTTGTGCGCCACGACCAACCTGATTCGAACCGAGTCGGGTTGGTCTTTTTTTGTATTTGAAGGGCAAGCGGACAGCGCAGAGGCCCCGCTAATTCATTGGTTTTACCTTTTTGCAGTATGCGTATTTTAATATAAAAATCGATATCACGGCCGTTATAACTTCAACGATTGGGAAGGTCCACCACACCAAATCGACTACGCCGCTTGAAAACGTAAAAAGATAAGCTATGGGAAGCGCGAGCGCACATAGCCGCAAAAAGGATATAAGGAGCGGAAACAGAGCGTATCGGAACGCCTGCAATACGCCCTGAATAGCAACACTTACCGCCATAAAGACATAGCCGATACTTGCAATTCGCACTGCATAGACAACAACTCCTTGGATCTCATCGCCGCCTTCGCCGCCTGCCATTGCAAAGAGCTTTGCAAGCGGTACGGCAAGGCTCTCAAATAATACGGTAATGACAAGTTCAACAGTCACACTGTCGATAATGCCGTATTTGATACACGATTTGACTCGCTCTTTATCTTTCATACCGTAATTGAACGAGAGAACGGAGATGATCGTATTCGACAACCCGAATGCGGCAAACAATGCAAATTGCATAATTTTATAGTAGATACCAAAACCGCCTTGCAGGAGCTCGGCGGTTTCAGTCACTTTGACTGTGCCAAGTATCTTCGTCATTCCGAGCATCATAACCGATAAAAGTCCCTGCATAAGCGCAGCGGAAATGCCGATTTTATAGATCGCAAGGATGATAGAGCCGTTCGGTCTCAATGCCTTAAAGCTATTTTTGATTTCTTTATTTGCACAATAATGTAAAACCATAGCCACAATAAGGGAAAGGATTTGCCCAATGACAGTCGCCCAAGCCGCTCCCTCGATCCCCATACCGCAGGGATAGATGAAAACATAGTCCAAAACGATATTCGTGACTGCGCCCGAAACCTGCGCGATCGTGGAAAAGAGCGTCCTTCCCGTTGCCTGCAAGAACCGCTCATAGATTGTGAAGCCGATAGACCCGAACGAAAGAAGGCAGCAGATCTTAAGATATTTTACACCCATTTCAGCGGCTTTTTCGTTGCCGCCCGCCTGCATGGAGATAAACCAATGACACCCTAAAAGACCAAACAGCAAGAATAGGGCGTAAATGCAAACGCCGAGAAATATACCGTTTCCGACTGTATTCTGTACGCCTGTATTGTCCTTTTCTCCAAGCTGTTTGCTGAGCAGTGCGTTAATACCGACGCCTGTTCCAACGCCGATCGCGATAATTAAAAGCTGAATGGGGAAGGCATAAGTCAGTGCAAGATTACCTGCTATACCGTCCTCACCCATATTGATAACGAAAGCGGTATCAACGATATTGTAAACCGATTGCAATATCATGGAAATGATCATAGGTAGTCCCATTTTCCAAATCAGCCCCCGCATGGACATTGTTGCCATTTTGTTCTGCCTTACTGTTTCCATTTTTACCTCATAAAAAAATGCGTAAGCCCAATTAGTTGGACTTACGCACTGTATTTGTGCAACTCACCTTGCATTATTTATTATAGCAATTTTTTCTAAAAAAGCAACAAATTTCAGCATGGATTTATCAAAATGGCATTCAGGCGAGGAGCCCTTCGCGGCACAGACCGCCGCGCTTTTCGACAAAAAACAACCTAATTCGAACCATTATTAGGGCTCCCAAAAAAGATTTGCGGAGCAAAGATTTTTGGGGAAGAGGAGCGACCGACGTAAAAAGCAAAGCCCTTGCTATTCGGCAAGGGCTTGCAAAATGCGTCGCGTCGCGACGTGGTGCCGCTGGTCGGGCTCGAACCGACACGGGTTTTATCCCGAGGGATTTTAAATCCCTTGCGTCTGCCAATTCCACCACAGCGGCATAAAAACATTAAAAAAGGGCTCCTCTGCGGGTGCCCTGACTGGAGGCGCCACCCGGATTTGAACCGGGGAATCAGGGTTTTGCAGACCCTTGCCTTACCACTTGGCTATGGCGCCAAAAAAAACAGTGCGGAGCTGTGTTTGGAGCGGGAAACGAGA
>CANQWI010000020.1 GCA_947627515.1 uncultured Clostridia bacterium | reverse complement strand
CCTATTTGGTACCCTACGGGAACCTTACTGCCCATATAAAATACGTCGCTCGTGGCTGACCAAGAAATTGTGAAATATGAGAACTAACCCCTCGATGATTTCTTTTTTGCCCTTGGAAAAAGAAATCATCGAATTTCTCAATCACGGCGCGGAGCAAAACCACGCTTTTGCGGTAGCGCACTCAATTTGCGCGATACCTCGCGCTTATTGTCCATGCATATAACGTTTTCGCAGCCAGCTTGATTGATGCACAAGGCTTATTCGCTCGATGAATTTGTTTTCGGGAACGAAAACAAATTCATCGAATAATTTCCATCAACTCATAAAACGCCCCTTCATAGGAGGACTGCAGGGAGACGCAGTACTCCGCGCCGCTTGAGACGAAGCTGCCGAGGTACACATATTCGCCGTTCAAAAATGTCTTTTCGTACATATATGTCGCTGTTTTTAAGCTCAGGTCCCGATATTTCTCCAGCTCCTCGGCGAGATATTTTCCCTCCGAGAGGTCGGTGTAGACAATGGCGTCCACGCGGCGACCGTGGCTTGAATAGAGGACAGTCGTTTCGAGCAGTGCCTTCTCCTCTCCGACCGTGTACAGCGTGTATTCCGCAAAGACCCAATCGAGAAGGCCGAGCTCTGTGAGATTTTTCAGCCTCCCGCCATACTCCCTGACGACCGCGTTGACCCCCAGCCTCTCGGCGTGCACATTTTCGCCCGTGAGAGAAAAGCGCACGGTCTCGGGCTCCTGCGGCACATCCGAGCTCGCGGGCGGGACGCCCTCTCCGCTGTCGCCCGCCATGCTTTGGGCGCGGAAAAGGGGCATCACACCGAAGAGGACGACCGCGACAAGAAGCAGACTTGCGCATGCGGAGGCGAGTGCGATCCATGTCCTCCGTTTCGCACTTCTTCTCCCTCGCCCCTCCGTAAGGGCACGCCGCGCCCTTGAAAGGTCGACCGCAGGCTGTGTCCCCTCGATATAGGAGTCTATTTTCTCCTCGATGAATTCGTCCCTTTTCATGTCCTTCATTATAATGACGTTATTCCCCCTCCGTTTGTCCCGCATGCAGGAGCTCCTTTAAATGCTCCTCGGCGGCCTGAACTGCCCGCTCGGCGGTCGATTTGCCGATATTTTCCTCCCGCGCGATCTCCCGCACGGTGTAATCGAGGTAGTAGCGGTAGTAGATCATCCTCTTCTCGGGCGGGGAAAGGCCGCGGATCGCCCGCTCCAAAAGGATGGCGTCCTCTCTTTTTTCGGGGGAATACCGATCGTCCGAGAGCGAAAACAGCGCATCGATGTCCACCGTCGCCTCGCGCTTGTTTTTGCGCAAAAAATCAAGGGCGGTGTTGCGGACAATGCGCATCACGTAGGCATAGCCGTTCTCCTCACGGAAGGAGGCGGCATACCTCACGAGCTTCACAAGGCTGTCCGAAACAACGTCCTCGGCGTCCTCATTGCGCTGAACGATCCCGCGTGCGAGCGCGAACATACGCTTCCCGACGAGCAGATACAGCTCGTCAAGCGACTGTGCGTCCCCGCGGCCGATGCGCACGATGAGGCGATTTAATTGTGTGCAATCGATGGGCGGCAAGTGGATCCCCCAAGCTAATTTTTCTCGTAGACCTCCCGCTTCAGCACGCCCACATAGGGCAGATTGCGGTACTTCTCATTGTAGTCGAGCCCATAGCCGACGACAAATTCATTCTCGATGTCAAAGCAGTTATAATCGGGCTCGATGTCGTACTCCCGCCGCCCGCGCTTGTTTAAAAGGGTGACGATGTACACCGACCTTGCCCCGCGCTCGAGAAAGAGTGCCTTGAGGTTGGCAAGGGTAAAGCCGCTGTCGATGATGTCCTCGACAATGACGACGTCCCGACCCTTGACATCCGTTTCGATATCCTTCTTCATGCGGAGCTTCCCCGACGAGACCGACCCGCCGCCATAGGAGGAGACGGCCATAAAATCAAGCGTCACGGGGATCTCGAGATGACGGATAAAGTCCGAATAGAAGATGATGCTCCCCTTCAGAATGCCGACGACGACGGGGTTGGACGCGGCATACCGCTCCCCGACGGCGAGGGCGGCCCTTCTGACCTGCTCCCGAAGCGATTCCTCGGTGATGAGGACCCTTTCACAGTCCTGATGCATAAATTCTCTCCTTTTCTGTCGTATTTGCATATAGAAAAGCTCGCATTTGCACTATAAAAACAATCGCATTTGCATTTCAACCGCCTGCAGCGGAGTTTGAATACCGTAAGGGCTTAGCCGATGAGGCCGCGGCGGGTAGTCTTGTCGGAGACCCTGACGCTGTCTGCGATCTCCACCCCGACGACAACGTAGACCTCGCTCCCCTTGGCAATGACGGGCAGATCCTTCGAAATCCGCGCGGGGATCTTGCGGTCGGTCAAAAACTTTTTGAGCGTCTTTCGCGGGGCGTGAAAGGGGGTGAACATGTCCCCCTCCTGCCGCGTCCGCACGACACAGCCGTCTGGAAAAGCGTCTAAATCGACGTATAACCATCGTTTTTTTTCTGAACGCTCCGTTTCGTTTGCCTCTTCCCGAACCTCAAACGGCGCGGGGGAGAGATAGAGCTGCGGCTTTGCCGTAAACGGGTACGGCCCATGCAGCGGCGTGCCGTCGACGGACAGGGCAAAGACGATATGGTTCCCCTCGCGGACGGCGTAGAGCGCGGCAAAGCCCTTCAGATCTTCGGGAAGGGGCAGAGAGACTCTCCTCCCGCTCTGCAGGCTCCTGAGCCCTTCGATCTCGGCAATGTTCGCGCGGGAATAGCCCCCGTCCTCGGCACAGTGTCGCATGCAGGAAAGACAGGCGCGGCGAAACAGGACGTCGGGCAGATCCACGGGGACCCGCTCCTCCCCCGCAACGTGCACGATCGCATCCTCCGCAAGTTTTTGCAGAAATTCATCCTCCTCTGCGGCGAGCGAGGCAAATTCCACGAGATGCCTTGCGGCGTTTCCGTGGATCTTTTCAAAGGCGGGAAGGGCGGTGTGACGGATATAGTTGCGGGTGTAATTTTCGTCCGAATTGGTGGAATCTTCCACATGCGGAAGGCCGTTTTTCGCAACATATGTTGCAATTTCTTCGCGCGTGACGGAGAGAAGGGGGCGCACGATGCCCTCGTACTCCGTGATCGCATGCATGCCCGCAGGACCCGTTCCGCGGGCGAGACGAAAGAGAATGGTCTCGGCGACGTCGTCCGCATGATGGGCCGTCGCAACGAGGTCGACCGTGCCGTTTTTGAGAATTTCACGGAAAATGCCGTAGCGCACGGCGCGGGCGACCTCCTCCACACTCCCGCCCTGCTCCCTGACGAGCTTGGGGACGTCGACGCGCCTTACAAGGAGCGGGATCTGCCATTTTTCGCAGAGCTCCTCGCAAAAATGCATGTCGCGCAGGGACTCCTCCCCGCGGATGCCGTGCTCAATGTGGACGGCCGAGAGGGCGATATTGTACCCTTCGGCCTGCGTTTTGAGGGCATGCAGGAGGCAGACGGAATCGATCCCGCCCGAAAAAGCGACGCATATGCGTCGGTTTTGATATTTTTTGGCGTCGAACAGCGTCATCGCGCTCCTCATTCCCCTCCCGCGGGGCCGCGTCCTGTTTTTCTGCATTATACCACAAAAAAGCAAGGAGCACAAGCAGAATTCCCCTATCCGCACGAGAATCCCGCCCGCGACAGGCCTGCACCCCGCGGCAAGGCGTTTTCGCATGAAAAAAATGTGAAAATCAGAGGACAAAATGAAAATTTCGGTACATAAAAAAGAATTTATTATTTCTTATTGACTTATATCTGTCCGTATGATACGATATATCCACCGAATTTTCCATGGGGAACGTCAGCGGTGCGCGGCGGGAAAAGGGCATTTCCTCTGCCCCTCGCATACGCTGACAGTGCAGGTAAACCGTATGAAAAAGACCCTTGTAAAAAGCTCTCTCTGCCTCCTGCTCGTTTTCGCGCTTTGCTTCGGCGATGTCGCCTCGATGCTCCCTCCGACGAAGGTCTCCGCCGCAGCGACTGCGACGGCCGTCTCGGAGACCCCTTCGCCCGCTGTACAGACGCAGCCCGAACAGAGCGAGGGCGTTGTGCGTCCCGAGGACATCGACGAGGGGCTCTCGCTGAACAGCCTTGACGACATCCGCGGCAGACGTGTGACCGTCCGTCAGCCCGTGATGGAGATTTTGGAGGACAACATCGTCCGCAAGCTTCCCGACGTCCTGCCAAACGAGTATCAGATGCTCGACCTCGCCTCGGGGAGCGAGCTGCATCCGCTTGCGAAAATCAACTTTGCGAGCGATAAGCAGCTTGTGCCCGGCAACAAGGACCATCCCATGTATCCGATGAAGGGACTGGACCGCTCGGACAAGGATGCGAACGGCAACGTCCCCAAGCAGAAATATTTCTCGGAATTCACCAAGTACATGCTGCTTCGGCAGGCGTACTATTTCAACACGCATGTCAGCGAGATCCTTCAGAAGGATCAGCTCAAAAAGCACCCCGCCGCGGATTTTATCTACGGCAGGATCCCCGATGATGCGCGGGCGGTCAAAATGCGCATCGTGACCGACCCCATCTACCGCTCCCCCATGACAACGGGGCTGTACCTCGCCCCCGGTGAGACCGTCACGGTCAAGATCAAGGGGCTCGACAAGGGCGAGACCGTCTCCCTCTACACCCATCATCAGGACACGATGGGCTATCTCGGCTACAACGAGGAGGGCAAGGGCTTCGGCAAGATGGAGGATTATCTCAACTACTGGGACGATAAGATCGTCAACGAGGCCAAGGCCGCCGAGAGCGAGAGGCGGGAGCCCGATTTCACCCAATTCCGCTACGGCCTGCACGGGCAGTGGCAGTGGCAGAACCAGAAGGTCCCCTGCATGGGCACGACCTTCAGCTTTATCGGCACAGGGGAGGAGATGCTGGTTGAGATCGGCAGCATGTACGGCGGCCCGCTCTACATCAAGCCGACGACGGACGCGGTGGAGCTCGAGATCACGGGCGCGGTGCTCACCCCCCACTTTGTGCTGGGCGTGACGACGGTCGAGGAGTTTGAGACTCAGCTCCGCAAGGCCCCCGGGCTTGTCGCGACGCTGGATGTCGAAAACGGCCAGCTCATCGGCCCCGCAGACGCCATGCGCAACGCAGACGACATCGAAAAGCTTGCCTACTTCTGGCACAGCGTGTTTGCGATCGACATCTCTTTGAACGGCAGGGACTATAACTACAACATGGCGATGTGCTACGACATGCACGTGCCTGCGGGCGAGGCGGTTGCGCTCAACTCCAACTTCTGCGCCCAGCCCGAGTACTGGTTCCCCATCTGTATGAACTACGAGACGTTGACGACCAAGGGCAACTGGGGCACCTTCCATGAGCTGGGGCATGTGCAGGCCAAGACGCACGGCGTCAACTGGGGCTTCTGCGACGGGGACGGCGAGGTGTGGAACAATACGCTCATCCTTCTCATCTACAGCATGCTCTGCAACATGGACAGCCGCGTCGTCGGCGTGGAGCACGGGGAATACGTGCACCCGTTTACGGCGATCGAGCGTTCGCAAAAGATCACACAGGAATACAAGGACAAAGAGACGGGCCTCATGCGGGAAATTGAGGACTACAGCGAGATCAACGAGGGGAACGGCGCACACTTCGACCAGCTCTCCATGTATGCGACCCTTCTGCACAGCTTCGGCCCGCAAAAGTTCGTGGATATGTTCTACACCTACAAGATGGATCCCGCCTATTGCCCCAACAAGCGTGCGGACTTTGTCTACCGCATCGGCGTCGTGGACCGCGTCAACATTCTCGACTGGGTGAATGAAAACTACTTCGCCAACATCGAGGACGGCATGTTCACCGCGAGCCAGCTCGAATTCTTGCACAATCTGCCCGACTTTGTCCCCGTCGCATACCGCTGGGCAAACGGCATCGACGGCAATGAGACGGCGCGCAAATACGACGTGGACGGCAAGCATGAGACCGTGTTCGACCTGAGCAAGGGTAGCTTCTCCTCGCCCGAGGAGGTGGAGGTCCTCTCCGTCACGAGCGCACTTTACGGGCAGGCCGACTACGATGAGACCGCGCAAAAGGTGACCTACACCCCGCCTGCAACCCCGACCGAATACGACCGCTTTGACATCATCGTCAGGACTGCGGGCGGCAGGCAGGTCACGCTCAACGTCAATATGCATCTCGTCTACAAGGGACTCTTCGGCGAGGTATATGACCTCGGCGAGGCGTCTGCCTACAACCGTCCGACTGTCGAGAAGGCCAAGGAGCTCATTCGGGGAAAAGAGCCCGCCTACACCGTCTCCTCCTCCACGGCGGGGGTGCGCTTTAACAATCTCGACAGCACGACAGGCCACAATCCCGTCGAATATCTGCACCTGCAGCTCAAATTCCGCGCTCCCAAGTCGGGCACCTACACCTTCTACGCGCAGGCGGACGACTATGCGGAGATCGGCTTTTACAGGGGAACGCTTGACGGCACACCTGCGGGGGCCATCAAGATCACCCGCGACACCACGAGCTACACGCAGTTCGGCGGCGCGGAGATGCGGCTTGAAAAGAACGAGGTCATATTCATCGACAGTCATCTCGTCAACTGGGGCGGGCTGGGGCACATGACGATCGGCGTGCATCTGCCCGACGCTCCCGAGAATGAGATCGTCGCCCTGCCCTCCGAGTATCTCCTCAGCGCAAGCGTTTCGGACAGCGACCTTGCGATCGTGGATGAATTCAAGGGCTGGCAGCCCCGCTTTGTCGACTCCATCAAGAACACCACGATCGACTATCAGAATTCCAACCTTGACTGGAAGATCCTCGAGGCTCCCGTGAGCGAGGGCGGCGAGGCAGGACAGGAGGTCTACAGGAGCAACCTCGTGGACGGCAACGAGGGCACGATCTATCACTCCAAATACAACGGCGGCACCGCGCAGCTCCCCCATATCTTTGTGATCGACACGCAGAAGGACCGGACCTTCAACTACTTTGACATCATTCGCCGCACCAACGGCAACGACAAGCTCCTCGTGTATCAGCTTTACGGCTGCAAGGACGCACAGTACGCGTACGCGGCGCAGGGCTACACCGACGACGACAGCGGCTGGACCCTTCTCTTTGACGGGGCGAGCACCAATGTCAATGCGGCCCGCCAGCGCATCAGCTTCTCCCGCACGGAGGTGAGATATTTTAAGCTCGTGATCCTCTCCAACAGCGGCCACACCGTCATTCGGGAGCTGTATGCGGGCGTCGAATCCAAGCTCAGCCAGACCGTCAAGCCCGCCAACTATATGACGCAATCGACCGACCTTGCGAACGACCCTGCGGACGGCTTTGCGGAGAACCCCGCAAACGGCAAGCTCACCACGAAAAAGGGCAGCGTGAAATTCGAGTTCAAATTCCTCGGTAGCGGCTTTGCGCTGTTTGCGGATACCGACCCCTCCTACGGGCAGGCGTCCGTCACCGTGGACGGGAAGGACATGGGCATCATCGATTTAAGCGACAAGCCCCTCTTCAACAAGCAGGTCTTCCTCTATGAGGGCACCGAGACGGCCGAGCACACCGTTGTCGTCCTCACCGTCGACGACAGACCCTTCAATATCAGCTTCATCAACGTGGAATACGGCACCCCCGTGGCGGCAGACGAGTATCCCGCGGTGGACGGCGACTACGGCGATCAAAGCCTCTCCCGCCAGTTTACCCGCGAGTGGAAGACGCTCGTCAAGGACTATAAGGATCTCACGAGCATCCAATTTGTAAGGACCGCCCCGCAGGACTATAAGGACACCTATATCCGCATCGACACCTACATCCGTCTCTACCGCAGCGGAAGCAAGATCGCCTTTGTATATCCCGGGAAAATTTTAGCTCCCATCGAGTGCGGGTCGCTGTTCTCGGGCTGCGAAAAGCTCACCGAGCTCATCCTTGACAACTTCGATACGACGTACATGCGCGGCGCAACCAACATGTTCTACGGCTGCAGCTCTCTTGAAAGCCTCGACGTCTCCAAATTCACGACGGGGAATGTTCTCAGCTTCGGCAGAATGTTCGGCGACTGCACGAGTCTTGCGAGCATGGATCTGAAGAGCTTTGAGCTCGACGAAAACGCCAACCTCTACCGTCTCTTTGACAACTGCACGGAGCTTGAGAGCATTTCTCTACCCGAGCAGACGAAAAATGGAAATGCCCGCCGCAGGGCCTCAAATGCGAGCGGGATCACCTTTGAGCTTCCCTATGTCTATCAGGATGCGGAGACGGGAGAATTCTTCACCGAGATCACCCTCACCGAGGCCAACGCGGGGCACACGCTGCGACTGCACAGGAGCCACACCTTTGACGGCTCCAAGGCGTGCGTTCACAATAGAGTCGACCCGAGCTGCACCGAGGACGGCGTGGTGGCGTACAAGACCTGCCTTACCTGCGGCTGTAATTTCAACTTTGAGGACGAAAGTACGCTCTACCGCACCCAAGCCGACCTTGTGATCCCCGCTCTGGGACATGATTTCTTCTATTATTGGCCCGAGGATCCGAACGACTATCCCACCTGCACAAAGGGAGGCAAGGGCGGCGTGTACCAATGCACCCACGACGGCTGCGGCGAGATCATGTCCTCAGTCGAAAGCACGGACCCCATCGGCCATTCTTACATGCTGGATACGAGCGAGGGAGACGGTAAGGGCTATACCGTCGAGTTTTTGAGACGCGAGACGATCGAAAAAACGGAAATGGTGGATGAGGAGGGCAACTCCTATTACACGCAGGAGGAGGTCGTCGTAAAGGGCGTCGCAAGGGTGACGTGGTATCTGGTCTGCTGGGGCGTGTCCGATTATGTTTTGGGAACACCCTGCGGGCACAAGACGACCGTCGTCATTGAGATCGAGTGCGATACGCATACGGACGCCACCTGTCTGGAGGCCGAGACCTTCTTCTTCGACTTCTCCATCGGTCTTGAGGAATTCGAAAGGGCCATGTTGGAGCAGGATACCGAGGACGACTTCGACGACGGCTTCACCGCCAGCAGCTTTCGGACAGTCACAGTCAATCAAATGGTCGAGGGCGAAGAGGCGAAGGACGGCAGGAATGCCCTTGGGCATGTGGTTGAGACCGTCAACGCGGTCCCCGAGACCTGCGAGGGCTACGGCACCACGGCGGGAAAGAAATGCGCCGTCTGCGGCCTCATTCTCGAGGGCATCACGAAGATCGAGCCGCACGGACATAAGTTTGAAACCCGAGAGGCCGTGGAGGCGACCTGCACAACCGCAGGACACGGCGCAGGCAAGGTCTGCGTCTACTGCGACGAGGTGGGCGAGGGCGTCGATTACATCGCACCGCTCGGCCATAGCTTCACCGTCGATATCGAGGAAGAGCTTCCCACCTGCAACAAGATCGGCCATGCCGCAGGCAAAAAATGCGAACGCTGTGACGCCGTGGAGGGCTGTGAGACGCTGGGCGTCACGGAGCATACGGCCGTTACGGTCCCCGGGAAGGCTCCCACCGAGACGGAGAGCGGCCTCACCGACGGCACGGTGTGCTCGGAGTGCGGAGAAATTCTCGAGCCGCAGCAGGAGATCCCCCCGCTCGGCCCCTCGGGCGACCTTCCCGCAGGAGACACTCCCCTTCCCCCTCCCGATGATAAACCCACTGTCGGCGTTGCGGTCTGGGTGACCGTCGGCGTCGGCGCGGCCGTTCTCGTCGCCGCTGCCGCCGCCATCACCCTCGTCCTTCTCAAGAAACGCCGCGCCTCAAAATAAAGCTCCGGAAAGGTCGGGCCCCTGCCCGACCTTTTCTTTTTTTGACGGCCATGCCCCCTTGAAATTCCACGGGCCTCGGACATGGTACCCTCTTTTTTCTTCCCCTCCCCTCTTTCGTATCGCAAAAAATTTCCGCGCGATAAATAAATTTAGTGGTCCATAAATGACACAGTATCTTATTGACGAAGCGAGAAAACCGCGTTATAATCGGTACAGAAAAATCCCGAGGAGAAAATCTTATGGCAAGGAGCGAGAGACAAAAGATCAAGCTGTTGAAGATCTACGACATTTTGCGCACGGAGACCGACGAGGAGCACACGCTGAGCACCAACGAGCTTCTCGAGCGGCTTCGGGACGAGGGGATCAGCTGCGAGAGGAAGGCACTTGCGTCGGACATCGCTCTTCTCAACGATTATGACTACAACATTAAAACCGTGCATTCGCGGAGCAATCTCTATTACATCGCCAAGCGGGAGCTGAGCATCCACGCGATCCGCTTTCTCATCGACGCAACGCAGTCGGCGGCCTTTCTCTCGAGGACGCAGACAAAGGAGATCGTCGCGGCGGTCGCGATGCAGGCGGGGAGCAACAAGGCCGAGGTGCTCAAGGACAACGTGCTCTGCTTTGACAAGCTCAAGCACTCCAACGATGAGACCTTAAAGACCATCACCGAGCTTGACCGCGCCATCGAGCACAAAAAAAGAGTCTCCTTCGAATACCATCTCCGCGGTGTCAACGGGAGAGAGGAGGCCAAAAGGGACAGCGACGGAAAAATCAAGCGGTACGAGGTGATCCCCGTCTCCCTCGCCTTCCACGGCGGGTACTATTACCTTGTCGCCCTTCAGGAGGGAAGGGGCATCGCCGCCTATCGCATCGACCGCATGCGGATGGTACAGATCGAAAAGCGGGAATTTTCCCTGAACGCCGACATCGCCCGCTTCAAAAACGGGGAGCTCAAGAACATCATGAGCGCGTTCGGCATGTGGGTCGGGGGCACGCAGACGGTCACAATGCGGCTTCTCAACGAGCATGCGGGCGACGTCTACGACAAATTCGGCGAGACGACGCGGCTTTACCCCGACGGCGACAAAAAATTCCTCGTCACCGTCACGGTCAACCCCGAAGACCCCGTCTTTTTGGGCTGGTGCATGAGCTATGGAAAAGAGCTCGAGATCGTCTCTCCCAAGCCCCTGCGGGACAGGCTTCTCTCCATGGCACAGGACATCTGTGCGATGTATTCAAAAAAGTGAAGCTGACGCACGCAAAATTTATTTGTGCTATCATTGCCGTGAAACTGCTCGCCGGCGCGAGTGAAAATAAAAAAAACAGGAGGAGAAAATGAACGAACAGGAAGCAAAATTGCCGGAGGAGCTTCGTAGGGAGCCGATGTACGAGCTGTACGACGATGCGGAGCTTATGGCCGTCGCAAGGGAGATCGAGCGGGAGCTTACTGACTACGAGGCAGACATGAGACCTGCGGGCATGCATTGGCCCGAAAATCTCATCGCCTCGAGCCTCGGCCTCGGATGGGCGGAGCTGAAGGAAAGCGTCGACGGAGCAAGCGTCGAAAAGGTCCTCTCCGACCTCTTGAATTCGCTCACCGAGCGCGAATGTAAGATCGTCAAATTGTTCTATAAGGAGGAAAAGAGCCTCTTTGAGATCGCAGAGGAATTTGACGTCTCCTACGCGACGATCCGTTCCATTCTTGCGCAAGGGACGGGGAAACTGTGTCGGCCGTCAAGAGCAAGGAGCCTCGCGGCCTGCGTCGAAAAATCGGACAGGGAGCCCGTTTTCCGTCGCACCAATCGAACCTCAGAGCGACTGTCGGACGACGAGGAGAGCGCGGACGAGGAGAACAATGAAAACGCCGAGGATGACGCAGACGATATCTTTAAGGATATCCCCGACGACACAGACGATAAAAGCGACGAGGAGGACGAGGAATGAGCAATGCAGGCTATTTTGAAATTGAGGAGCATGCCGTCACTGCAAGCCTGAAGGGCTATTTCGGTGACGAGGAGGAGGTCATTGTCCCTGCGGGGGTGACGGATATCGCCAATGCGGTCTTTGCATACAAGTCCCTGAAAAGGCTGGTGCTCCCCAAGGGCTTCCTGTTTTTGGGCCATGAGGCATTTCAAGGGTGCGTGTTCCTCGAAAGCGTGACGCTCCCCGACACCTTGAAGCGTATCGGAAGCAATTGCTTCTGCCGTTGCATAGGCCTGAAGGAGCTCGCACTCCCCGACAGCGTCGAGACGATCGGCCGCGGCGCGTTTCTCGGATGCACGGCACTGCAAAGGGTAAGGCTCCCCGCCGCGCTCCGTCAACTCAATGCGGAGGTGTTCGCGGGATGCCATGAGCTTCGCGCGGTCTATATCCCCGCGGGCCTTGAGAAAATCGACGAGAGGGCCTTTTTTGACGCGGGCAAAAACGAGCTCAGCTTCACGGTCGCAGAGGGAAACAAGAGCTTTGCCGTAAAGGGGAAAAGGCTCATCGACGTCCGCACAGGCAAGGCTCTTTGGGAACCGCTCAATTCCTCCGACGAGGACGCAGGGAAAAAGACTCAGAGCAAGACGACTGAAAGGCAATCAAGGCAGAAAATGCCGAAAAGAAAGCTTCAGGATGCGCTTGACGAGCTGATCGCGATGCTGGGCGAGGTCGAAAAAAAGGAAAATGACGAGATCAACTTCTTTGACGCCGTCAACATGGCGGGGCAGGAGATACGGCATTCCGCATTTTTCGCATGGCTGTTCGATTCATCCTACCCGCACGGGCTTGGGAATAAGGTGCTCAAGGAATTCTTTGAGCAGCTGTATCCGTTTGAAAGGAATGCGGATATTCTCGGGAGGCTGATCGTAAACGGCTCGCCGATCGGGGCGGCTCCCGATCCCGTGGCCGTGTTCGGCGAGCTTGTGCAGGGCGAGACAAAAACCTACAGAGAAAGAGATCATATCGACATTCTGATCGAGGTCCCGAGAACGGAAACGGTCGTCGTCATTGAGAACAAGACGGGGACACTGTCGCACGACAATCAGCTGATGCGCTACAGCGATATTGTCGGCAGCAAATATCCGAATTACAAAAAAATATTCATATATATGACCGTTACCGGCGATGATCCCATCAACCGCGGCGGCGAAAACGACATGCAGGTCAATGAGGATTATTGTAAATTCACATACAGAGAATTTCTCGCAGTGCTCGAAAGAGTGAAGAAGAATATCTCAAGAAAATCGTCACAGGGACAAAAGCTGACTATAATTTTGGAGGATTATATCAAAATGGTTACAAACAATTTGCTGCATGAAAACCCCGACGCATACGAGCTTTGCGAAATGATCGTGGACGATCACGGCGAGGCGGTTGAGGCCATCGACGCCTACCGCGCCTCTGCAACATCCAAAAAGGTGCTTCAATATTGCAAGGCCTTCCTCGGCGCGGTCACGACCAAGGATACCCAGCAGTTCATGACGCAGAAAATGGAGGCCGCCTTTGCGAATGAAAAGAAGGGAGATCCAAAGAGTCTGTTCCACATCGTTTTGACCTACCCGTCGAATCGGTATAAACAATCGAAGAAGGATAAAAAGACGAAGCAGGACAATAAAAAAGGGTATCAGCTGAAAATCGAGCTGGAAACCCCCAAAAAGGGCGGCTGGACGCCCGTGCAGGCGGCGATCATCAAGGCTCTCGAGGACGCGGGCATGGTCCCGCACGACCACACGGATTCCACCGTCGGCGTCCTGATCTCAGGCACGAGCAAGTCCATGGAGCTCCTCACCAAAGAGGAGCGGATGAAGCCCTTTGCGGACATACAGCCGCTCCTCGACGAAAGGCTTACGGAATTCAAAAAAACCATCACAAGGCTTGAAGCAGTCCTCGACACGCTCCCCCCGATCGCACCCGCACAGCCTTAAAAACCCATGGATTTTACAAAATTTCTCAATTCCAAAGACATTGCAAGCTATCTCCGTAGGATCCACTATGAATTCACGCCCGAACAGGCCATGTACGTCATTCACGGGGCGACGGAACGGCCCCTTTCCGAAAAGCATGCAGCCTATGAGGAGCTCATCGAACGCTTCGGCGGTCATGCCCTGCGCGAGCGGCGGCAGGGGGTGTTCAGGGGTCAGACGGTCGCCTCCTTTCTCCGCACCTATATGGAGCGGGAGAACGCGCTCCTTGCCGAGCTCATGCGCGACGGGGACGACGCCGTCTGCACCTACGACTACCTTTCCAAGGAAGAAGACGGTTGGTTTCAGGACGGATACGGGCATCATCTCGTCTATCGCAATTTTTCCGAGGCTCTTGCCGACGTGCAAGCGGAAAATACAGACGGAGATATTTTAAAAATCGCCGTCACGAAGCGTTACTTTTCGGGCAGGAGCATCGAGGCGACCCTGCTCCCCGACGGCTCCTGTCTGAAAATCGACGAAACAAGCGGCGAACGCGATGAGGCGTTTCTCCACGCCTTCGAATGGATGTGGGTGAAGCTTCCGACGCCCTTCAAATACGGCGATCTCCTTGTCCCCGTTCAGAAAAACAAGTGGGACCCCGACCCTGTGGACGGCTCCGTCAGGGGGCTCCTTGTCCTCACGGATATGGCGACGTGGGGCAGCGGGGAGCTCAAAAAGAACGGCTTCCGCAACAGCAGGACGCCAAATTTTACCCGCAGGGAGCAGACCCTTGCGCTCCGCGACCGTCTGATCGAAAAGCACGAGACGTACGGCGATGAGTCGGATATGCTTCTCAGCGGCTATTACATCGAGGAAAACGAGGTGTGCTATGATTACACGCTCGGCATGGACGGCACATATCTCAATTACGAGCGTTTCCGCGGCGAGCTCAGGGGGCATGACAGAATGCTTCGCTCCCTTTCCAATTTTCTCAAAGGAAACCTCGGATTGGAGCTAATGCTCAAAGCCCACCGTCTCATCCTTGCCGAGGAGGAGGCCCGTGCGCGGAGAGCGGAGCTGAGCTTTTACACAGACGAGGCCCTCGCCCTTACGGGCATTCAAAAAAAATCAAAGATATCGTCATGAAGCATCGGGTATTCGCATATGTGGAGGACAATTCCAAAAAGAACAAGCCGAGCGCAATCCTTGCCATAGACGAGACGGGCGAGCATTTTTTCCGATATGATGTGGACAACTGCGGGGAAGAAAGCTATGAGGACCGGCTCGTAAACGACAGAGACGACTCCCCCGCGGCCGTTGCCTTTGCGGCGTTCGAGCGTTTCTGCAAGGAAGAGTGCGGGATAAAGGACTGCAACGATGAGGTGATCCTCGCCGAATACAAGAACATCCCGATGAAAACCCTCGCCGACTATGTCAAATTTCGGTTGGGCGGCGCGGACTGGGTGTATGTGTGGGAGATCGGGTTCGAGTACCGCTTTAAGACGGCGCATCTCGAGCAGCCCATGTCCTTCAAGGCCTTCCGCAAGGCTCATACGGCGGGGCTGAAGGAGCCCTACGCCACCCGCGCACTCTATGCAGCGTACAGAGACCTCATTCACAAGGACGCCTACACGGAGGAGGAGCTCGGCCGCATGGAGAAGGCAATCTTCTCCCGTCTCGATGCGGCCTACCGCCGCCGTCGCAACCGGCCGGATCCGAGCATTTACATCTCCGAGACCTGCGCCGCGATTTACAGAGGAGACCGTGACCGTTTTCGCCGCATTGTGGAGAGGATTGTCGCCGATTACGCAAGAAGACGTTCCAAACGAAAAAGTCGGGTACCGGTAGACATCCTCGAGTTCATTGCCGACAGCATCTATTGCGAAGGAGAGATCGACCTCGCTTCGCTCGACGAGGAAGAAAAGAAACCGCCGCTCGAGCGAAAGGCGTATGCGTGCTTCCGCGGGCTCTCCCCCGCCGCGCTGGAGCTTGTCAAGGATCTCATAGAGGAATACGAAACGTAGAGATGAAGGCGGCTTCGGAAAGGAGGGAAAAATGCAGTCGCGCATTCTGTTTTTAGACTATGACGGCGTCGTCAACACGCCAATGTGGAATAAAAAGGGCACGAAGGTCTCCTACGGCTTCCCCGAGGACGGAAAAGTCAACAATTTTCAGGCCGTGCAGTGGGTCTCCGAGCTTTGCCGAAAATGCAAATTCGATATCGTTGTCACAAGCTCATGGCGAGAGGAGAAGAGCTATCGGAAATGCCTCATAAACGGCGGCCTGCGAAGGGGCGTTACCATCGCAGACGCACTTCCCGTCGATGAAGGAAAAAACCGCGGGGAGCTCATCCGCGACTATCTCCTTTTGCATCCCGAAATCAAATATTATCTCATTCTGGACGACGAGGACGACCTTCTTCCCGAGCAGCTCCCCCATCTTGTCAAAACCAACGCATCGTACGGCTTTTTGGAGCCCGAATACGACCGCGCCATCGCCCTGTACCTGAAATCCAAGAGCGCGGGACATCCCTGATGCAAAAACCCCCGACAGACCTTTTCATCCTGTCGGGGATTCATCTTTCGGGAGTGGAAACGGCACACACTTGTTCCGACAAGCAGCACCTTATTTTTTATCGTAATACTTCTTGATCGCCCCGATAAAAAGAGCACCAAAGGAATCATATTTTGTTTCACTCAAACCGTGCAGGGCAATCAATTCCTCTCGTGCTTCGGGACGATACGTCGCAAGGCTCACCAAGCCCTGATTATCTGCCCTCAAAGTCAAGATAATATTGAAGAAAAATTCCGATTCGCACTTCTTTGTTTCGGTTCAAAGGGCGAATCGTTCGAAAACCCCCTCCCCACTCTATCAATTCGACCTAAGGAGTCTTCTTGCTTGCTCAAATAAAAAAGCCCGCCCAAGGGGAGCGGAAAATGCTGTACGGGGGAAGGTTTTTTTGAAAAAATTTTGGGACATGGGTGCGGATTTTAACGCTTTTTTAACGCTTCGGGTGATAAAATAGAGATATCTTCTATTGATTGCAGTACCTCCAAATACAAGAAGGCGTCGCCGCGGATCCCGTGGAGACGTTTTCTTTTTGCAAATAATAATCCACCTGCTCCCGATACGCACCCCAAAAGTTATACACTTTTTGGGGCGCATATCACTTGAATTCTTTGTCCCAAATAATAGTCGGGGAAGATTTTCCTTTACTACTAAAATACTATTTTAGGTGTAAATTTTTTAGACTGGCAGGTCTTACTCAATTCTACACCAATCGGAGTGTCTTTGTCTATCTCATCGGCATTAGCCTCTTTTGAACCACGCGACTATCGCGTGGTTTTCGTATAGCAATGAGATCCATTCGGCTTCGCCCACTTCGCACCAAGGGCGGTGCTCGTGCCGCGCTTAGCTACAAATAGAATGTGCGCGGGGCAGGGTGACATAATCGGGAATGGTCCGCAGAAAACAAATTCCTCGAATTATAGCTCTATAAACTTAAAAAATCAGCTTCCGATTTCATTCATAAATTTTGAATTGACATTTGGTATCGGATGGAGTATAATAGAAATCGAACCGAGAATATGAATAAGAGGAAGCTATGCAGCTATTTCGTAAAAAATCCGACATAAACGAGACCCCTGCACCGCCTGCCGAAAACAATGAGGGCGGGGAGGTGCAGAAGAAGTTTTCGGAGCGCATGCTGGAAAGCGGTCCTGCGGCAGAGAACGGGGAGAGCCTGAAGAAGCGCAAGGCCCTCATGAAGAAATTCAAAAAGTCCCGTGCCGTGCCGACGGACGCGCCCGAGCGGTTTACCCCCGATCTTGACAAGGGACTTTCAAGCGAGCAGGTGGAGCTCCGCTTTAACCAGCTGCTCTTCAACGACGTCAACAAAAAGTATTCCAAATCCTACGCGAGCATCCTTGCGGGGAACATCTTCACCTTCTTCAACCTGCTGTGCGTGCTCGTCGCCGCCGCCCTCATCTACGCGGGCGCAAGCGTCACGCAGTTCCTCTTTGCGGGCATCTTTGCGGTAAACCTTCTCATCGGCATCGTGCAGGAGGTGCTTGCAAAGCGGCAGATCGACAAACTGTCCGTCCTCGTCACCTCCACGGTCAAGGCGGTAAGGAACGGACAAAAAACAGAGATCCCCGTCAACGAGATTGTCGTCGACGATGTGCTCCTTCTCGAGGCGGGACGTCAGATCCCCGCTGACTGCGTCCTTGCGGAGGGGGTCGTCGAGTGCAATGAGTCCCTTCTCACGGGCGAATCCGTCCCCGTCAAAAAGGAGCTCGGCGACATGATGTATGCAGGCTCCTTCGTGGCAAGCGGGACATGCCGCGTGCGCGTCGAAAAGGTCGGACGGGGGACCTACCTCAACTCCCTCACCTCGCGGGCGAAGAAGTACAAGAAGCCGCGGTCGGAGATCATGAACTCCATCCATCTCTTCATCCGCATCATTGCCGTCCTCATCCTCGTCATTTCCTCCGTCACGGCGTTTATCAACTGGAACGCACTGCATGACGTCTCCCGCACCATCATCGCAACGGCGGCGGTCGTCGTCGGCATGATCCCCTCAGGGCTGCTGCTTCTCACCTCCATCGCGATGGCGGCGGGCGTGAGAAGGCTCGCAAAGAAGCACACCCTCGTGCAGGATCTCTATTCCCTCGAGATGCTTGCCCGCGTCGACGTTTTATGCCTCGACAAGACGGGCACCATCACGGACGGCAGAATGACGGTCAACGACTGCATGCTCCTCAACAACTACACCGACTACTCCATCGAGGACATCATGGGGAGCATGCTACTCTCCCTTGAGGACAACAATCAGACCTCCATCGCGCTTGAAGCACGGTTCGGCCACTCTGCCGCCCTGCATGCGACGGCGAAGGTCCCCTTCTCCTCCAAGAGAAAGCTCTCAGCGGTCAGCTTCGGCGAGGTAGGGACATTTGTCATGGGTGCGCCCGAATTTGTGCTCCGTCCCATGCCGCCCAAGATCGAAAAGATCGTCAAGCAGTACGCGCAGTCGGGGCTTCGCGTCCTCATCCTCGCCTATTCCCCCGCCCAGATCTCGGGCGATAAAATTCCCTCCCTCCTCCGTCCGATGGCGATCATCACGCTTGCGGACAATGTCCGTCCCGACGCTGTGGACACCATCAAGTGGTTCCGCGAAAACGACGTCGAGATCAAGATCATCTCGGGCGACAACCCCGTCACCGTTGCCGAGGTCGCAAGGAGGGTGGGCGTCAAGAATGCAAGCAATTACATCTCCCTCGACGGGCTCACCGAGGTGGAGGTGCAGAATGTGGCGACGCAGTACACCGTGTTCGGCCGCGTCACCCCCGAGCAGAAGGCGATCTTGGTGCAGGCCCTCAAGAAGCAGGGCTCGACCGTCGCCATGACGGGAGACGGCGTCAACGATATTCTCGCGCTCAAGGAGGCCGACTGCGCCATCTCCGTCGCCTCGGGCAGCGAGGCGGCGCGCAACGTCTCCCACCTCGTCCTCACCGACAACAATTTCCTCAATCTACCCTCCGTCGTATATGAGGGGAGAAGGGTGATCAACAACATCAAGGCCTCGGCCTCCCTCTACATCACCAAAACGCTCTTTATCACCGTGCTCGCCATCCTCTGCGCCGCGCTCAAGGTGACCTACTTCTTCCAGACCAACAACATGCTCCTCTTCGAGGTGCTGATCGCGGCCTTCCCCTCTGCCGTCGTCACGATCTTCCAGCCGAATTCCGCAAGGGTCAAGGGAAAATTCATCCCCTTCGTCCTGTCGCGAAGTATCCCGGGGGCACTTACGCTCATCCTGTGCGTCATGACCGTCTACTGCGGGGTCAGATTTTTCCCCGACTCCTTCGGCGGGCTCACGGTGGGCTATGTGCTGGACGGCAAAACGGCCGAGCTTATCAATCCCCTCATGACGCTTGCCATGACCTTCGGCGGTCTCGTCATTCTGTACAGGATTTTACAGCCCTTCAACCTTCTCAGGGCGATCGTATATGCGATCTCGCTCGGGGTGACCGTCCTCGTCTTCTCCATCCCCGTCCTCGGCAACATTGTCTATGACGCATGGGATCAGGTGCGGCTGGATGTGACGCGCATCCTGTTCCTCCTCGTCATAGTGCTTGCTGCCTTCCCTATCTCAGGCGCCCTCGTCAAGCTTTGCGACATGATGAACCCCTCCGAGTAGCCCCCCGCCGCAATATTTCGTTTTAAATTTTAAAACCGCTCCACACAGGAGCGGCTTTTTTATGCGAATATCGTGAGGATGGGGACGTGCGGAGGATCGTTGATACGAATGGGAAAGCGGCTCGCTCCCAGCCCGCGGGAGACGACAAGGTCGGTCCCCTCCGCGACGGGATAGAGACCGGAGGTGTACCTCGGAAGCAGCCCCTGCCCGGGCGCGTACAGTCCGCGGCCGAGGATGCGCACCTGCCCGCCGTGGGCATGGCCCGAAAGGATGTAGTCGGGACAGAGGATCTGCGCGTGTCCCCTTGCGCGTTCGGGGCGGTGGCAGAGCAAAATGGCGATCCCCTCTCCCGCAAAGCGCGGTGCGCCGTCCCGCTCGGTGTCCCCCGCGATGAGAAGGTCCGCTCCCCCGATCGTGGCCCTTAAGCAGGTCCCCGTGACGTCGTGCACGCCGCATTCTCCGACGAGTGCGTGCAGCCTCCCCGCAGCCCTGTGACGGGCCTCATGGTTTCCCTCCGCAAAGAAGACGGGCATGAGCGCGGAGAGCCCCTCGAGAAGCTCCCTCGCCCCGCAGGTCATGGGGTCGCAGTCGCGGTTAAAGAGGTCCCCCGCAACAAATGCCGCGTCGATCTCCCGCGCCTCGAGTTCCTTCAGAAGGGCCTGCGTGTCCACCCTCTGCCGCGGGAAGTGCAGGTCGGAAAGCAGGGCCGCCCGCACCCGCCGCTCCCCCTGCCCGAGGGAGATCTCCTCATAATCGATGCGCTTGTTTTCAAAAATACCCATATATTGATTATATGCGGAAAAAAGTCCTTTTCAAACCAAAAAAATGACCTCGCCTGAAAAAAGAGGTCATTTCAGCCAACATTTGAACGCGGAAAATGCGGACGGGATGGCAAGCTCCCGCTCGATCTCCTCTGCGGTCGCCCAAACGAAGCCGCCGTCCTCGCAGGTCTCGGCAAGATAGCCCGTCATATGCCATTCGACATGGGTGAAGATGTGCCTTGCGGTCCTTTTGGAGAGAATGTTGCACGGGCAGGGCGGCGGGGAGCCCGCGGATACGTTGGGAAACTCCCACAGCCCCTTCAAAAGCCCCTTTTCCCGCTTCCGCAGGGCGTAGCGGCCCTCCCTTGTCAGGACATAGACGTCGAGCGTCTCGACCCTTCTCGCCTTTTTCGGGGCGCGGACGGGGTATTTTTCCTCCTCACCCCTCTGATGGGCGAGGCAGAGGGCGTTCCACGGACAATTTTCGCAAAGGGGCGGGCCGTTGGGGACGCAGACGATCGCCCCGAGTTCCATGAGCCCCTCGCAAAAGTCGGCGGTCTCATCGGGATAGACGGCACGGAGAAGGTCGACATATTTTGCCTTGAGCGCGTCGTCCGCAGTCGAGGGGTCGGCAAAAAAGCGGGAGAGGATGCGCACGACATTGCCGTCCACGGCGGGCTCCTTGAGCCCCAGAGCGATGGAGGAGAGTGCGCCCGCGGTGTAATTTCCGACGCCCGCCAAGGCATTTACCCCAACCCATGTCTGCGGGGTACCCTCATGAAAAAGCGTCTCGGCGGCCTTTTTGAGGTTGCGGGCACGGGAGTAATAGCCGAGGCCCTCCCACGCCTTCATGACCTCGTCCTCGGTGGCAAGGGCGAGCTCCCTCTCCGTCGGAAACCGCTCGAGAAAGGCGACATATTTCTCCTTGACGGCCTCCACCCGCGTCTGCTGAAGCATGAGCTCTGCGACGAGCGCGGTGTAAAACGTCCTGTTGCGCCGCCACGGAAGGTCCCGCTTTTCCCGTTGGAACCACGCGAGCAGCCGCGGCACCGCCTGTTGTAATGTCTGAATACTGTACATTGAAATTAAAAATTAAAAATTGAAAATTAAAAATTGTGGTGGGGAGTAATTGAGAATGGCACCCCCTCCCCTACCCCTCCCCCTCAAAAAAGGGGAGGGCGAGCTTGCTGGAGTCCATATGTTTTTCTCCTCATTCCGTCCCGCCCGCACGTTCTGATTACCGTCTAAGGGGCGGCACGAGCACCGCCCTTGGTGCGAAGTAGCCCTCGAAGAGGG
>CANQWI010000019.1 GCA_947627515.1 uncultured Clostridia bacterium | reverse complement strand
CTCCCCTCATAGGGGAGCTGTCGCTTCAGCGGCTGAGGGGTTTCAAAACCCCTTCGGCCTGAAGGCCACTTCCCCTACAGGGGCAGCAAGGGGGTCTCTCCTCATTCCGTCCCGCGCGAATTCTATTTGTGACTAAGCGCGGCACGAGCACCGCCCTTGGTGCGAAGTAGCCCCCGCAGGGGGCGAGTGGATCTTATCAAAACCCACGGACTCCAGCAAGCTCGCCCTCCCCCTTATACCTGAGGGGGAGGGGTAGGGGAGGGGGTGCTTCAAAAAATGCGGTGATGCTTCGACAAGCTCAGCATGACCGATTTGGAATGTCTCGCACATCCCTCTCTTTCGGAAAATTCAACAAAAAAAGGCTTCCCGAGGGGGGAAGCCGTGGTTTTCTGCTCAGTCGGCCTTGAAGGGGATGAGAGCGGCGATGCGGGCGCGTTTGATGGCGATGGCGACCTCTCTCTGGTGCTTCGCGCAGGTGCCCGTCATGCGGCGGGGCAAAATTTTGCCGCCCTCGCTGATAAACTTCTTGAGCTTGTTGACCTCTTTGTAGTCGATCGTGCTCTTTTCCTGACAGAAAAGGCAGACCTTCTTGAAGTTGGTCTTCTTGTAGCCGCGCTTTGCGGGACGCTCGCCTCTTTCGCGCTCACGGCGGGGCTCCGTCGTCTCCTTGACCTCTGCCTTCAGCTCTTCTGTCTGCTCCTCGGCGGGCGTCTCAACGGGCTCCGCGGCGACCTCGAGCTCCTTGTTCTCTTCCATTTTCATTCTCCTTGATTTAAAATTTTGGGGACTCAGAACGGAATATCTCCGTCGTCGTCAAAGGATTCGAGGGCGGGCTTTTTGCGGGGAGCGGGCTGACTGCTCCTTGCGGCGGGTGCCTCGTAAAAGTCACTCTCCGAGCTCTGCGTCCTCGCGGTGAGGAATTCGATATCCTGCGCGATCACGTCCACGGATGTGCGGCGGTTTCCCTGATTGTCCTCATAGTTGCGGATCTGGATGCTGCCCGAGACCGCGACCTTGTTGCCCTTTTTGCAATACTTGCCGACATTCTCGGCGAGCCCGCGCCAAGCGGTAACGTTGAAGAAATCCGTCTGTCTCTCTCCGTCTCCCGAGGTATAGCTGCGGTTGACGGCGATGGCGAAGCGGCACATGGTGACCCCGCTGTTCGTCTCGGACATATCGGGATCGCGTGTAAGATTTCCGATCAAAAACACCTTGTTCATTTTACTTTTCCTCTTTTCTTGTGATCACACGGCGAAGCATGTCGGGGGAGATCCCGGCAACGCGGTCGAGCTCCTTGACGACAGGCCCGTCCGCCATGAAGGTCATGAGCGTGAAAAAGGCCTCTGTCTTGTAGTTGATGGGGTAAGCCGTCTTGCGGACGCCCCACTTGTCGACAGATTCCACGGTCCCGCCCATGGACGTAACGATGTCGGAATACTTCTTGAGCTCCGTCTCTCTCGCGTCGTCCTCCATGTCGCTCCTGAGGAGCATGAGCATTTCGTACTTCTGCATTTGATTCACCTCCCGGTCTTATTCGGCATGCGTTTTTCGCATGCAAGGTTTGTAAAAACTATTATAGACGATTTTCAAGCTTTCGTCAACGGTTTTTGGGGGAGAAGGGCGCATTTTTTATCTCGGCAAGCAAAAACGCCCGACATATTCGTCGGGCGCATGCTTTGTTGAGATCAACCGGGGAATGATCTTGAAAGCAGCCGGTTGATGTATTTGACAAGATCGATCACCTGAGAGACTGTAAGCTGGTTGATATTCGTGACCTTCTCGTTGGGCTGTCCGTCGCCGTTCAAGTCTGCATTGAAGTTGATAGCATCGCTGAGCGGCACATCAGGATCCGCATTGATAAGCTCATGGATATACATATCATGGAGGGTGATCTTGTTGATCTTTGCAGTGACATTCGTGACGAGCTGGTCCATTTCGGTGATTTTGTACGCAAGGCCCGTATGATAATCCCCGCGATCGTCGGTGAGAAGCAAGTACCATACGCCCGCAAGATAGCGTTCTGCGTGCTCATGGGAGAGCGTATCGGTCGTGATGTAATACTCGATCGTGATCTCCGATTCGGAGTAGGTCGCCGTCTCATCCTGATCGCTGTAGCGGTAGGTGACAGGCTCCTTCACGACGTAGTAGTAGATCGTGCCGGACCCGCTTTCCTTGTTAAGGATACGCTTTCCCTCCACCTTGACGCCGTTTTCCTTGTATACATCCCGTTTGTCGAGGTCATGACGCACGTCATCTGCATCCAAATAGTAATCGGTGAAGGGATCGTCATGCTTGATCTCTTCGCTGCCGCTGAAGAGCTGCCATTCCGCGGGGGCCTTGTCGTAGTCGACGATATAGTATTCGGGTGCGTAGGTGACCTCAACCTCCCGATCGAAGTGCGCCTCGTTGACAACGGCATTTTCATCGACCTTCTTCCAGCCGCCATGACCGTCGCTGATGTAGGGGTGCTTGTAGACCTGTGTACCCTCATGGAAATATTCGTACTCGATGGTGAACGGCTCAACCTCGTCAATGCCGTTCGCCTGATATCTGCTGATCCTGTTGTCGTCCGATACGCGTACGCCATCCTGAATTTTCCCATGCTTTGCAAATGACCAGATATCATCGCCGAAGACCTGCTCGATCGTGAGGTCGTTGATCACAGTCGCGAGGTTCTTGATCTGCTTGTTCTGGAGAAGCGCGATGATGCGGTTACCCTTGGCAGGCTCAATGTCGAGCACGTCGGAGATGTAGAGCGAATCGATGCTTGTGGAAATTTCGCCGAGGCTCATGTCCTTGAGGGCGAGCAGCATCTTCGGGGATGTGCCATCCTCTATCGAGATCACGGAGCCGAGGGTGAGGGAGTCGATCTTTTTCTGATCGTTGAGGTCGGAGATGCGCCAATCCTCCATGGCCCTGAGAATGCCCGAGGGGTTGTCGCCGAGGTCGATGATCTGCCCGATCTTGAGACGCTCGATGCGGTTCTGCTGGTTGAGATTGCCGATGGTCCACTCCTTCATGGCACTCAGAATGCCCGAGGGGCTGTCGCCGAGGTCGACGATCTGCCCGATCTTGAGGGACTCGATCTTCTCCTGATCCTTCAGATCCGCGATGGACCAATCACTCATGGCCTCGAGGATGCCCGAGCTCGTATCGCCGTCAAGGATCTCGCCGATCTTGAGGGATTCGATTTTCTCCTGCTTGTTGAGGTCGCCGATGGTCCATGTCCTCATGGCCTTCATAATGCCCGAGCTCGCGTCGCCGACGACATCGCCGATGTAAAGCTCGTTTTCGATCTTCTCCTGATTGTTGAAGTCGGCAATCGTCCATGTCCTCATGGCATTCATGATGCCAGAGGGGGTCTCGCCGAGGTCAACGAGCTGTTCGATGGTCAGGCTCTCGATTTTTTTCTCATCCTTCAGATCGTCAAGGTCCCATGTCGCCATGCTCTGCATGATCTGAGAGGACTCCTCTGTGATATTGAGAAGGGAGCCGAGCGTCACGCCCTCGAGCAGGTTTGCGTCCGCTGCCGTGAGGTCGCCGATCGTCTTCTTGGGATAAAGCTTGCCGTCGGGGTCGTTGGGGTCGGGGAGCATGACGACCTTCGCCGCGTCGCCCTGTCCCTCAATGATGTATTTGCCGCCGCCTGCATACTGAAGCCTGCCTGTCGGCTCGCCCTGTTCATCCTTCTCGGGCTCACCGTCGTCACCCAAAACAAGCTCCGTCAGATATTCGGAGGGGTTGTCGGGATCCTTCATATAGTTGCCCTCACCGTCCTTCTGCATCTCATTGCCATAGGCAACGGTGCGGAGAATGGAGTCGGATTCGGGCTTGATGCCGAGTACAACGTCCACATACATTCCGTCAATGACCTCGTTGGACCCGTCGGTGAGGTCGCCGAGCAGGGTCTCGTCGTGGCCCTCTCTCATCTTGATGAGGCCTTCGACGACATCGTAATCCTCGCCCTCGGCGCCGTAGCAGAGGGCATACATCATGGAGTTGCTGTCTCTGTCGGCGACCTGCTCCGTTGTGTTGAGGCCGAGCATCTCGCCAAGGGGAAGGGTCTTGAGGAAATCGGTGGAATCGTCGGTGAGGTCGCCGAGCGTGTGGGCGATCTTGCCGTCCTTCATCACAATGTGACCGTTGTCGATGTCATAATCCACGCCCTCCTTGCCATAGCAGAGGACATACATCATGGCGTTGCTTGCCTTGTCCGCAAGGCTTTCTGCCGAGTTGAGGCCGAGCATCTCGCCGAGCGGAAGTCCCTTGAGAAAGTCGGTGGATTCATTGGTGAGGTTGCTGAGGGAGGTCTCCTTGTCCTCGTGGCCCGCTCTCATCACGATGCGATCGTCGACAACGTCGTAATCCACGCCCTCGGTGCCGTAGCAGAGGACATACATCATGGAGTTGTCTGCCCTGTTTGCAAGGCTTTCTGCCGAGTTGAGGCCGAGCATTTCGCCGAGAGGGAGCCCCTCGATAAATCCTGTCGAATCATCGATGAGGGTGTTGACAGAGGTAGCCTTGCTGTCCCCAATCATTTTGAGGACCTGACAGCCCGCGATCGTGTTGCCCTCGGAGTCCTTGAGAGCTTCGAATTGATAATTTTTGCCCTCGGTGCCGTAGCAGAGGGTGTAGACCATGGAGCTGTCGCCCGTGGCCTCTTCCCCGTCAAGCTTGATATCGAGGCCGAGGAAGGAGCCGAGGTCGATCCCGCCGAGCATGCCGAGCATGCCGTTGTCGCCGCTCTCCGTGCCCTGCTCCGCCGCGGTGGGCTGAACGCCGTTATAGTCGTCTCCCGCGAGAGTGGGGATGAGGTCGAGGATGTTCTTGGGCTTTTTACCGTCAAGCATTTTGACGACGGTGTCGGGATTGCCCTCGTTGTCCGTGCCGTTTGCAATCGTATAATCGACGCCGAGCTTGCCGTAGCTGAGGGCGTACATGGGAGCATTGTCCTTAATTTTCTTCGGGGTGACGCCCGTATTCAGTCTGAGCACGGGGCCGACCTCGATCTGAGGAAGGATGCCCGTCTTGACATAGGTACCGAGCTGGCCGAAGGGGGTCGTCCTGAGCTCGCTGAGGTCGAGCGCGACGCCGAGCTCCTTGAGATTCTGATCGACGAGCTGGTCGATGTAGGTGTCGAGCAAGGGGGTGTATTTGGAGAAGTTCTCGAGGGTGAGGTCCCCGGGATTGCCGCTGAGGGCGTTCATCTCCTTGACAAGCTCGTCATAGATCTCAAAGACGGACTTGTCGAGATATTCCTCACTGATGTATTGCTCGGCCTTGAAGCCGAACTGGTTGAGAAGGTCCCTCGAGGGCCCGCCGAGCAAGATCGCACCCGCGCCGACGACGCCGCCGACCGTTGCAAAGATGCCCATGAAAAAGGCGAGACAGATGCCGAGAACGCGCCAAAAGAAGCCCCTCGGCCGATATTTGTTGCGAAGAGGGATCTCGCCCGCCTCGACGAGCTCCTTTTCCCGCGCGAGCTGGCGTTTGAGAAGCTCCTTTTTCTCTTTGCGGGTCATCTTGGGGGGCTTTTGCTTGCCGTTTTGCGCTGCGGGCTGTGCGGGCTCTGCCTTTTTTGCTGCAGACGCTGCCGCAGCCTCCCGCTGCATTTTCGCCTTCTGCGCGGCCTCGGCCTCTTTCCGGGCCTTCAGCTGCGCCTCTTTTTGGGCCTTTAACTGCGCCTCCTCGTTGGCCTTGGCCTCGGCCTCCTTCTGAGCCTTCAGCTGTGCCTCTTTTTGTGCACGCTCCTTGGCCTTTTGGGCGGCCTCAGCATCTTTCTGCGCTTTCAGCTGTGCCTCCTTCTGTGCCTTGGCCTCGGCCTCCTTGGCCTTCTGTGCGGCCTCGGCCTCTTTCTGAGCCTTCAGCTGTGCCTCTTTTTGTGCACGCTCCTTGGCTTTTTTGGCGTCGGCGGCCTCCTTTTGGGCCTTCAGCTGGGCTTCCTTCTGCGCCTTGGCCTCGGCCTCCTTTGCCGCCTTGTCGGCGGCGGCCTTCTTGTTCTTGTCGTCTGCCATGATTATACCTGCTCCCTCATGAAGATTTCGAATGGATCATTCCACTGCACAATTATAATCCTTGCGCGGTAAAAATGCAACTATTTCACAATACAAATTTTAACAATTATATTGCATTTTGGAATACTTGGGGTGCGAAAGCCGAAAAAAGTCACTCCCCGTCCGTCCCCGTGCCGTCCTCCTCGCCGTCGATGGAGCCGAACGCGGAGAGCCGTCTGCCGATGGAGCTCGTGCGCTTTTCCGCGCTCTCGACGCTGTCCTGCGCCTCCTGCAGCTTGCGTCGCGTCTTCTCGAGGAGCTCCGCAAATTTGGCAAATTCGAGACGGAAGCCCTCGAGCATTTTTCTCAGTTCTCCCGACCGCTTCTCGATGGCCGCCGTGCGGAAGCCCGTCTGCAGGGTGTTGAGAAGTGCCCCGAGGTTGGTCGGGCCGCATGCGATCACCCGCTTTGTCCGCAAAAAGTCGGAGAGCCCCGCCATCCTTGTGACCTCCGCATACAGCCCCTCGGAGGGGAGATACATGAGCGCGAAATCCGTCGTGACGGGCGGGAGAATGTACTTTTTCGCAATGGAATCCGCCTGAAGCCTGACCGCCCTCTCGAGATTTTTGCGGGCGAGAAGCTCCCCGTCACGGTCCCCGCGCTCGGAGGCCGCGATGAGACGCTCGAACTCCTCCACGGGGAATTTGCTGTCGATGGGAAGATACACCGTCTCGCCGTCACGGGAGGGGAGAAGCACGGCAAAGTCCGCGAGGGAGTTGTCGAGCGGGTTGAGCTTGACGCTCCGCTTGTACTGCTCGGGGGAGAGCATCTGATCGAGAAGGGCGTCCAGCTGGGCCTCGCCCCACGTGCCGCGGAGCTTGACATTGGAAAACACCCGCTTGATGTCGGCGACGTTTGCGGAGAGGGACTTCATCTCGCCCACGCTCTCATACATTTTTTCAAGCCGCCTGCCGACGTCGCGGAAGCTCTCCGTGAGCTTGCCGTCGATGGAGCTCGTCAGCTTGTCGTCCACCGTCCTGCGGATGCGCTCGAGGTTCTGCGCGTTGATGTCGACGATATATTTGAGGTCCTCGGCAAGGCGGCCCTGAATGGCGTTGAGACGGGCCTCGGTGGCGCGATTGAGGTTCTCCGTCGCGCGGGCGGTGTAGTCGGAAAGCGTCGCGATCTGGTCTACCTTTTGAGAGAGTTTCGAGAGTTCCTCCGCGGACATGGTGCCATCATTTTTGTTCTTTTTGAGCAAAAGAACGAGGATCGCCGCAAGACAGGCGACACAGAGAACGAGATTTACAATGGAGATTGCTGTGGACATGGTGCCTCCTTTTTTGTAAAAATTATTGGGGTGAGAGGAATTTTTTTGCCAAGCGAAGGAGGGTATCCCGTCTGTTCAGGCTCCCGTCGCAGGCGCATTCGAGGAGAAGGGCGTTGAGCACCCCCGCCGTCTCTCGCGCGGGGACGCCGACGGACTGCACATCCAGCCCGTTTACCTTGAGCTCGCGGAGGGTAAAGGGGACCCTTTCCCGCTGCATTTCGGCGAGGATACGCCGCCATTTTTTGACGGTGGGGGCCTCGGACACATCGTCCCTGCAGGCCGAATAATCTGCCTGCTTCACGGCGAAGAATTCCTCCAAAAATGCATAATATTGCACGATTTCCCGCCTTACCTTGTTCTCCCGCATCCGCTGGTCGAGGTCCCGCATGTGCAGCCTTACCAAAAGTGCGGTCCGCTCGGTGAGGGCGGTCGGGGCCTTGAGACGGGTGAGGATGTCGCGGGCGATGCGCTCCCCCTCAAACTCATGGTCGTGATAATTTCCGTTGTGAAGATAGCAGTACGGCTTGCCGACGTCATGCAAAAGGGCGGCAAGGCGCACCTCGGGTGCGGCATACAGCACGGCGCGGAGGGAGTGTTCCAAAACGTCATGGGCGTGATAGACGGGGTTTTGCACCATCCCTTCGCCGAGGGTGAGCTCGGGCAGAATTTCACGGAGAACGCCCGTCTCCCTGAGGATGCACAGGCCGCGGTAGGGGGATGCGGGGTCGCCCGATTTCTCGTCCGCATGGAGAAGGAGCATGAGCTCGTGAAAAACGCGCTCGCTTGCGATGTCGCGGATGAGGGCGGCGTGCTCTCTTGCCCCCTCGAGGCATTCGCTGTCGGGGGTGAAGCCCGTCTGGGCGGCCTGCCGTGCAAGGCGCATGAGCCGTAGCCCGTCCTCGCCGAACACCTGCAGCGCGGGGGCGACGGTGCGGAGGATTTTTTGCGCAATATCCCCGATCCCGCCGAGCGGATCGATGAATTTTTTCGCACTTATATCGTAATAAACGGCATTGCAGCGGAAATCCCGCCGCCGCGCGTCGACGCAGATATCCTCGGTAAATTCCACCTCCGCGGGAGCATGGACGCCCGCCGTATAGCGGTCATGACGGAAGCGGGTAAGCTCGCAGGCAAGCCCCTCCCCGTCCGAGAGCTTTACCGTCCCCGTGCGCGGATAGACGGCGGTGGCGGTGAGCCCGACCCTTTTTGCAGCGGACAAAAGCTCCTCCTGCGTACAGGGGGAGGCGAGGTCCCAGTCCGTCCCCTCTCCCGCGGGGAGGCCGCGCAAAAAATCGCGGACGCTTCCTCCGACCGCATACAGCCGCCCGCCGCATTCCCCGGCGAGCAATTCAAATTTTTCGGGAACCTGCATTTGCATGCGTCCATTATACCAAACTCCGTCCGACTTGACAAGGAAATTGAAAAAAACAAAATCAAATTTTGCCTCTTTCCCCTGTCGGAGCGGGGGAGATTTCTCCCTGCAGCGGAATTTCAGAGGGAATTTTTGCCCAACCGTCTTGCCAAACAGACAATTTTATTGTATCATAATAGGCGAGGAGGCCTATGCTGCACCTTATTTACAATCCAAATACGAAAAAAAGTGAAAAAGTACTTGCCGAGGCGAGGGAGCTCCTCGATGCGCGCGGCGCGGAATATGACGTGCTCAGCGGCGCGGACCCCGCACTCATGCGTCGTGAGGTCGCAAGACTGACCGAGGAGGAGACGACGCTCGTCGCCGTCGGGGGAGACGGGACGCTGAATGCCGTTCTCTCTGCCGTCGCCTGTCCCGAAAAGACCATCCTCGGTCTCATCCCCGCGGGCACGGGCAATGATTTTGCCGCAAAGGCGGGCATTCCCTACGGGGCGGGGGCGGTCGATCTGCTCCTTGACTCCGAGCCAAAATACACCGACTTTCTCGATTGCGGGGAGGGAAGGCGCAGCCTCAACATCGCGGGGCTCGGCATCGACGTCGACATTCTCGAACGCCGTGAGCGGAAAAAGGCGGCGGGCAAGAAAATGAGCTATTTTTCCTCTCTTCTGCGCTCGCTCGTAAAATACAAGGCCGTGCGGATGCGCATCGTCGCGGACGGGAGGGAGGAGAGCTACAGCGTCTTTCTTGCCGCGGCCTGCAACGGCTCGCAGTTCGGCAGCGGGATCCCCATCTGCCCGCCCGCGGTCATCGACGACGGGCTCATCGATCTCATCGCCGTGGACTGCCCCAAAAAGCTCGTTCTCCCGTTTTATCTCATCAAACTGATGCGGGGGAGGCTGCATAAGAATAAAATTTATCATCACGTGCTCTGCAGGGAGGCGGAGATCTATCCCGAGGGGACGGACTATGTCCAGCTCGACGGGGAGCTCTTTCCCGCGACGCAGCTGCACGTGAGGATCGTCAGCAATACGCTGCGCATGTATCGAGGTTGAAATGAGCAATCTGTACAGGGAGATCCTTGAGACCATTCCCACGGCGGCCATCGTCGTCGATCGCGATTTAAGGGTAAAATATTGCAACCGTGCCTTCCGCGCCTATTTTGACGGGAGGGAGCGGGGGACGCTTGCGGATGCGATCTCCTGCACCGAGGAGAAAAGGTGCGGCGCGGGCGTCAAATGCGCCTACTGCACCTTCCGCGCGTTCCTGCGGGACGCCGTGGCGGCGGGACGGCCCTCCTTTCGCAAGCTCGTCTTTCGCAGGGGGAGCGAGGCTCTGACTCTCCGCATCAAGGTGACGCCGATGGGGGAGGGGCTCTTTCTCGGCGTCGCAGACAACGCCTATGAGACGGAGATCGCCCGTGAGATGTCCTCCGCGCAGGACATTCAGCAGCGGCTTCTTCCCGCCGCCAAGAGCGACGCACCCTATTCCTTCATGTACATCCCCTGCCGCGAGATCGGCGGGGACCTGCCCGACGTCTATGAAGCGGGCGGCGAGGTGATGGGGGTGCTTGCGGATGTCTCGGGAAAGGGCATCTCGGCGGGCATGCTCTCCGCCTTTGTGAGGGCGGGATGGGACAGGAGCGAACGTTCCCCCGCGAAAGCTCTCTACGGGCTCAACGCCAAGTTTCAGGAGCTCAACCTCGACGAGCGTTCGTACGTCACCGCCGTTGCCGTCCGCATCGCAAAAGAGCAAAAAAAGCTCATCTATTGCGCCGCAGGGCACAACGCGCCCATTCTTTTAAAGGGCAGGGACGGCATCGACGAGATCATGATGAGCGGCCCGCCCGTCTCCACGTGGATGCCGGGATTCAACTATGAGGACGGCGAGCTTCCCTTCTCACGGGGGGACATCCTCGTGCTCCTCACCGACGGCGTCACGGAGAGCCGCAACAGGCGCGGGGAGCAGTTCTCTCTCGAACGCGTGGAGGAAATTCTGCGCCAAAGCGGGAACGCCCAGCGGTTCATCGAGCGTCTCAAGGCCGCCCTCAAGGAGTTCTGCGGCACCTTTAACGACGACATCACCGCCATCGCATTCGATTTGTAAATGAAAAACTGCGGCGGGGGAGTGATTTGGGAATAGGCTTGTCCCCTCATTCCGAGCGCAGCAGGGGAATTCTCAATTAAAAATTTAAAATTAAAAATTAAAAATTGAAAATTAAAAATTGTGGCGGGACGATTGAGAACGTAGGCTTGTTGTCTACGGGCCATTCCAATGACGTCCTTCCTCTCGCCTGCCCCCTTTCTAAGGGGGCGGGGTAGGGGTGGGGGTTCATTCCCAATCGGTCATGGTGAGCGTAGTCGAACCATCACCTTATTTTTTGCTGCGGTGACCCTTCGACAAGCTACTTCGCACCAAGAGCGGTGCTCGTGCCGCGCTTAGTCACAAATAGAATGTGCGCGGGGCAGGGTGACGTAATCAGGAATGGTCCGTTTTGTATTGAGTCCGTGGGCTTTGATGAGATCCCCTCGGCTTCGCCTCGGGATGAGGAGCCGGAGCCTCGGAATGAGGGAGGCGCGGGGTATACGAAGCGGATGTTCGGATTTTGCAAAAAAGGCCGAAAAAATGACAGAATAAACCTATTTCGGAAATATTTTTTCAAAACACATTGACAGCACCCCGCCGCGGGGATATAATCACAGTACAATATAATTGTATTATTGCGCCCGTTCGCGGGACGGAAGGAGTGTGCGGAAGCGCATGAGAGAGAGCAAAAACGGCAGACCCCTCGGGAGAGCGGCCACAGTGGTCGTCGCACTCCTTTTTCTGCTTGTCTGCACGGGCTGCGATCTCAACCTCGGTCTGGAGCTTCCCGACGCCTCCGCGCCCAAGGAGGAGCCCGAGACGCTCTCCACGGTCAGCATCGGCCTCACGTCCGCGACCGTCGCCGCGGGGGCACAGCTCCGTTTCGCAGACGGGGACGAGGACACCCTTTACACCTCTCTCGACGAGAGCGTCGCGATCGTCTCGCAGGACGGGATCGTCACCGCGCTCAGGGAGGGGGAAACGGTTGTCGCCGCAACGGACGGCTCGTCAATGCAGACCTGCACCGTTACGGTCACCTCTGTCTCACTGGGCCTAAGGTCCATGCAGGACGACGCGCTGCTTGCGGTCGGGGATACGCTTACCCTCACCGCAGGGATCCCCGACGGCTATACCGCGGAGTGGTCCTCCTCGGATGAAGAGGTCGCAGCGATTTCAGAGGGCATTCTGACCGCAAAAAAGGCGGGGAGCGCAAGGCTCACGGCCGTATGCGGAGAGCTTTCGGACGAATACACCCTCACCGTGCTCAGCGGGGTCGAGGGCGAGGGGGACCGCCAGCTGCTCTGGCATGACGAATTTGACGGCGACACCCTCGATGAGAGCAAATGGGAATACCAGCTCGGCGTCCGCGACGTCTACGTCAATGACGGGCAGACCGCCTACGGCCCGATATTCTGGGGAAACAACGAGCTGCAGTATTATACAAGGGACGCCGTCTCCCTTGTGGAGGGGGTCACGGCGATCACGGCGGCGCGGCAGGAGGGGCTTCCCGAGGGAAGGCAGTTTACCTCCGCACGCATCACCACCCGCGACAGGGGCTACTGGACGTACGGCTACTTTGAGGCGCGGATGAGGCTCCCCCTCGGGACGGGCATGTGGCCCGCCTTTTGGCTGCTCCCTCAGCCCGAAAAGGGCATGGGCACCGATAACCGCTACGGCGGCTGGGCAGCAAACGGCGAGATCGACATCATGGAGGCGCGCGGCCGCATTCCCAACGAGGTCGGCACCACCGTGCATTTCGGCGGCAATCCAAGCATCTGGCGGTCGGGCACGACGCGCCTTGCCGAGCCCATTTCCGAGTGGCACACCTACGCCCTCGAATGGAGAAGCGACCACCTCGCGTGGTTTGTGGACGGCACGGAGATCTTCCGCGTGACGAGCGATCGTTGGTACACGAGCTCGCCGCTCGGGGTAAACAACAGCTCCGCGCCCTTTGACGTCCCCTTCTACCTCGTGTTCAATCTCGCGGTCGGTGGGGGGTATGACGGCGGCAGAACGCCCGATGCGTCCTTCATCTCGGCGCAGATGCAGATCGATTACGTGCGGGTGTATGCATAAGGAAGACATCGGCGGTAGGCCGTGTTGATATTTAAGGAGGAAAGTTATGAAAAAAAGGCTTATGGCAATCCTTGTGACCGTATTTGCGGTCATATTCGGACTTGCGGTGTTTGCGGCCTGCGGCGGCGAGGGCGGCAGCGGCTCGGGTGATCTCAACATCACCGCGACCGACCTCACGCTTGCCGTCGGGGACACCCGTGTGCTCACGGTCTCCCGCGCAGACAAGACGAACAAGGCAAAGCTCTCCGTGAACTGGACGACGACGGACGATTCGGTCGTTGCCTTCAACGGAAATACCGACAGGACCGTTGTCACCCTCAAGGGGGTCGGGGAGGGACAGGCGACCGTCACTGCAGAGAGCAGTGAGGGCAGCAGGATCTCCTGCGAGGTCACGGTCACCGCGTTCGAGATCCGCATCACGGGCGAGGGCGTGGAGGACGGCAAGCTCACCCTTTTGCGCAAGGACGACGGGTATGAGTCCAAGACACTCACCGCCAAGGTGTATAGCTCCGGCAAGGAGACGAATGAAAAGGTCGAATGGAGCTCCTCCAACACCGGCATTCTCACCGTCGAGGAGGGCAAGCTGACCGCACACGGCATCGGCACCGCGACCGTCACGGCGTCCCGCTCTTTGGGCAACACCAAGGCGAGCGTCGAGGTCACCGTCAAATGGGAGCACGAGCCCGACGGCTACTATATCGTCAACAATGACAAGGAGCTCGGCTCGGCGGGTGCCAACCGGAACCGCGGAAAGTGGGCATGGGCAGGCTTCCACGGCGACGCCGGTGACCCCGTGCTCAACGGTGAAGGACAGGGCACGAGCGGCGATTTCGATTTCTCCGTCACGGGCAACACGGGCTACAGATGGTACGCCGTTCAGCTCTTCTATAAGAACACCTATCAGAACGAGCCCATCAAGACGGCGGGCTTCTACAAGCTCACCCTCACCATGACCTCCAGCATCGAGGCAAAGATCACCGTCAACGAGACGGACGTCGAGCTGCACAAGGGCGAGAACTCCGTCACCGTCTACTACTATGACCAGGGCCCCAACAGCGACTCTGCCTCCATCTCGATCAACCTCGCCGTCCACGATAAATATCGCAATGCCCTCGTTCCCCCCGGGTACGACGACAAGGCGGCCATGATATTCAACGACGGCACGCTCTCCATCAGGAACCTCCGCTGGGAGGCCTACGATCCCGCGCAGAACGCGCTCGCGACTCCCACCGCCTTCTCCGTCGATCCGACCACCAAGGAGATCACGGTGACCGACAGCAACCCGAATGAAAAGCTCGAGGGCTATGTGATCGGCTTCTTCGAGGAGGGCAAGGATGCGCCCACCTACACGACGGCCGTCATGAAGCCCGTCGAGGGCAGGGATATCCTCACCGACCGCGGCGGCGTCTCCTATATGCCCGGCGGTACGGACAACAAGGTCTCCCCTGACGCAGGAAAGATGTTCCTCGACGACTCTGCGGTCCCCGCAGGGAAGTACACCCTCAAAGTCAAGGCCTACAGCGGCGTTGCGCAGTATGGCGACAGCGGCTGGCTTGCGGCGACCGAGAAATATACCAAGACGGGGGCTGTGGACTATAAGATCCTTCCCTCCTACCGTGACGTCGACCGCGGCGTCGGCAGATACTACGGCTGGTCCGAATGGGGACAGATCGACTTCGCGAACTCCTCATTCAAGAACGACACCCTTACGATCGTCCTGACGGGCGAGGCAAGTTGGTACTCCAATCAGCTTTACTATGAGCCCAAGCCCGAGGAATTCAAGGCAGACCATCTCTATGAGCTCACCTTCACCCTCAGCGGAAAGGACGGCGAGGGGCAGGACGTCGACCTCAACAACAAGCAGTTCATCATCGCAGGGCAGCGCGTCAACACCTCGACGGGCACCCACGATTACACCGTGCGCTTCTACTATATGGGCGGGAACTTCACGATGCTCTTCGGCAAGCCTTCTCCCGACTGGCAGAGCGACAGTGAGGACAACGGCGACCTCGGCGCAGGCACCTACACCTTTGCCAACATGCACTTCAGGGACCTCAGCGATCCCGAGCAGAACGAGGTCATGTACTTCGGTACCGAAAAGGAGGCAGTCGGCACCCCCGGTAAGCTCACCTACTGGTACGCTGCGGTTTCCGACCTCGCCTATTCCGCAGACCTCGGCGGCACGATGGCAAACGGTGTGGATATGCACTCCATGAGCACTGCGGCAAACGCCGACAGCGACATGAAGAACAGCTACACCTTCGACTATAAGGTCAATCCTATCGATGGCAAGAACTGCGCATGGATCGTCCGCTTCTTCTACAAGCAGAGCGGCCTCAGCGCAGAGAGATACCATGTCACCCTTGTTCTGAATTCCTCCACAGAGGGCTATATCAAGATCAACGGTACAGAGGTGCACCTTCTCGAGGGCGAGCACGAATATGTCGTCTACTACAACGAGAGCGCGGACGCACCCTCCCTCACCATCATCATGGCGACCGACACGACCATGGTCGGTACCTCTGACGCAGGCGAGGTCATTACGATCAAGTCTGCGAAGTGGGAAAAGGGCGGCGAGACGCCTCTTCAGGCCCTGACAGCGGCTACGCTCGATGCGGCAAGCGGCAGAGTCTCCTTCTCCGATCCCAATCCCAAGGGCGTCGACCACTATGAGCTCGGCCTCTTCTCGGGGAATGAGCTTGTCACCACGCAGAGGATCGAGAGCGAGGGCACGATCAACGAAGCCCTTCACTCGAACGGGACGTACACCGTCAAGCTCCGTGCCTGCGCGGCTGCGGGCTTCCTCGACACAGGCTGGCTCGAGGTCGGCACCTACACCGTTACCCATGGCTCCGATATCAGGATCGGCGGGCAGCAGAACGCCGTCGACCACAAGGGAGAATGGTACCTTTGGACAGATCAGGGCGATCTCGGCTCCGTCGTCACGCTCAGCAAGTCCGAGCTCGACAAGGAGAACAAGAGGCTGACCGTCGCCTATGACACGACGGGCACCTCCTCGCTCGGCTACAGCGTCCAGCTCTTCTACGAGAACCCCGAGGCTGTCACGGGCAAGACCTATAACCTTCACATCAAGCTCAAGCTCAGCGTCGCGGGCACCATCACCTTCAACGGCGTGAAATACACCTTCACCGCAGGCGAGGAAAAGACGCTCGATATCCTTCATTTCGAAAAGGGATATGCGGGTCAATACAACGAGGGTGCCTCCTTTATCATCCTCATGGGTGCCGAAAACGGCGAGCCCGTCAGAGCGGCAGAGCTCACCGTGAGCGACTGGAGCCTCACGGAGTATGTCCCTAAGGAGGGCGAGATGATCCCCACCGAGATGGGAGAGGGAGAGATCCCCGCGGATTCGAAATGGTACTACTACTCGCAGTACGGCACCATGACGCAGCTTTCCTACGACGCGGCCAAGGGGTCGATCAGCCTCCATGTGGGCGACCCCGGGAACTGGTACAGCAATCAGATCTTCTACAACAGCTCTGCATTCGACAAGGGCGGCAGCTATACCTTCTCGGTGAAGGTGCACACCTCCGTCGCGGGCGCGATCCGCGTCAACGGGAAGGTCGTTGACCTCGAAGCAGGGGACAACACGATCACCGTCGAGGGGTCAAACGGGATGTTCTCCGTCTCATTGGCTGTGCCCGGTCCCAACGATGAAGGGACAGGGACCAACTGGGATTGGGGCTGTGACGCAACCTCTCTGAGGGACGCCGATGTGACCTTCTCCGATTTCAAATGGACGGCGGGAAGCGTCACGTACGGGCTTAACGGGATAAATTCCTGAAATTACGGCAGGGAACGGGCGGCGGGGAACTGCCGCCCTATCCGCTGCTTTTGATCAAAAAAATAAGGAGGAAACTATGAAATTCAAATTCGGCGTGAAAACGATCGTGCTCTCGGTCGTCGCGCTCATCCTCGTCGGCGTCCTCATCTGGGGAAATATTTTCCTTCAGGAGCAGGCACCTCTTCTGCACGGCTTCTTCGGCGGCATCGGCGGCAATACGGACAGTGCGGAGGCGCAGGAGGCCCTCGGCTCAGGCGATCAGATCGTGCAGGATATCGCCGAGGACAGCATCGTCCTTTTAAAGAACGAGACGGTCACCCGCAACGGAGAGGAGGAGCCCTATCTCCCGCTCAGGATCAGCGATTATCCCGACGATGAACACGGTATCAACCTGTTCGGCTGGGGCGCGACGGACGCGGGCTTTCTTCTTGTCGGCGGCGGCAGCGGCGGTACGCCCATCAATGAGTCGAATCCCATGCACACCACTCTGACGGAGGCGTTCACTGCCCAGCAATTCCCCTATAACAAAGTGCTCGCGGAAGATTATGCGGAATTCAGCAGCTTTGACGCCGACTATCGCGGGCAGAGCGGGTCGACGGGCGCAAACGCGCTTGAAAGCCTTCAGAATCCCCCTGCAAGCTGGTATACGAGCCAGCGCATGGAGCAGGCCAAGGCGACCTCCGAGGACGCGATCGTCGTGCTCTCCCGTTGGGGCGCAGAGAACGGCAACGGCGCGGAGCTCAAGGGGATCATGGCGGGCGGCGACTTCCTCAGGCTCATGCCCGAGGAAAAGGCGATGCTCGACAAGCTCAAGGAGTACAACTTCAACGTCACCGTTCTTCTCAACACAACCAACCCGCTCGAGCTCGGCTTCCTTGAGGAATACGACAACATCAAGGCCTGCCTCTATATCGGCATCCCCGGGCAGTCGGGCGCGATGGCGATCCCGAACATTCTCCTCGGCTCCAAATTGACGGAGGAGGGCGAGATCCAAATCTCCCCCTCGGGCAGGCTCTCCGATACCTATGCATACAACTGGAAAAATTTCAGCCCCAGTTACAACAATGTCGGCATAGAGGGCAACATCGCCTACACTGAAGGCATCTATGTCGGCTACAAATGGTACGAGACCGCGGGCTACAAGGGCGCGGACGGACAGGCACAGAGCTTCTTCGAGAAGAACAATACGAGCTATGAGGAGGTCGTGCAATTCCCCTTCGGCTACGGCCAGAGCTATACGACCTTTACGCAGACCCTCACGGGCATCAAGTATAACGGCGAGACAGCCGTAAGCGAGGGTGCCGAGCTGCAGAAGGAGGGGACCTACACCGCCACGGTGCATGTCAAGAACACGGGAAGCCATGCGGGCAAGGAGGTCGTCCAGCTCTACTATTCGGCTCCCTACACGGACGGCAAGATCGAAAAGGCAAGCATCAACCTTCTCGCCTTCGGCAAGACAAAGCTGCTTGAGGAGAACGAGGAGACGGATGTCGAGCTCACCTTCACCGCCTACGACATGGCGTCCTATGACGATTACGACAAGAACGGAAACGGCTTTACGGGCTATGAGCTCGACAACGGGCAGTACGACATCAAGCTCATGCAGAACGCCCACACTCCCTACGAGGGACAGTCGCTCTCCTTCAACCTCACCAATACGATCAAATTTGAAAAAGACCCCGTCACGGGTGCAGACGTCAAGAACCTCTTCACGGGCGACACGGCCTATGCAAACGTTCCCGTCGACGGCAGCAACGGCGTCACGGGCGGCGTGACCTATCTCTCCCGCGCGAACAACTTTGCCAACTATGAGGCGGGGACAAAGGCGGTCGGCTCTGTGACAGGTGCGGCAAGCAGCGCGAGAGGGGACGACAAGGGCAACAACGGCTACGAATACAACGGCTACGAGACGGATGAAATCAGAAGTCAGGTGAGCTCCTATCTCTATGGGGCGAACGCAGATCTCTACATCATGGGCGTCGGCGAGGATGGCGCGGAGATCGCACCCACGCTTGAGCAGATGGCAGACCCCAATGTGCAGCTCAAGACGCAGACGTGGCTCCTCGAGCTTCTCTTCAGCGAGGACGAGGGGGAGAGCGCGGGCTACTGGGAGGCCTTCCTCAACCAGCTCACGCAGGATGAGATCAAGACCCTCATCGGGATGAGCGGCTTCCACACCGAGGCGATCGAATCGGTCGGAAAGCCCCGTAACTTTGATACGGACGGCCCCGCGGGCTACAACTCCTCCGTGGCTTCCCCCGGACAGACGACGGGCTGGACGGTCTTCCCCGCAGAGACGCTCTCGGGCTGCTCGTGGAATACCGACCTCATGTATCAGCTTGGCCTTGTGCAGGGCAAGATCGGCACGGCGAGCGGCGTGCAGGGCTGGTATGCCCCCGGAGTCAATCTTCACCGTTCCCCCTACAATTCCCGTAACTATGAATATTACAGCGAGGACGGCAGGCTCTCGGGCTACATGGCCGCGGCGACCATCAAGGGTGCCAAGGAGGAGAATGTCTACTGCTACCTCAAGCACTTTGCACTTGCGGAATCGGGGCAGAACTCCAATAACTGGTATGAATGGATCACCGAGCAGGCCCTCCGCGAGAATTACTGCAAACCGTTTGAGATCGCGGTCAAGGAGGGCGGTGCAAACGCCATGATGTCTGCCTTCAACTGCGTCGGCGCGGTCTGGTCGGGCTACAACCACGCGCTCCTTACGGATATGCTCAGGACGGAATGGGGCTTCAAGGGCTCCGTCATTACCGACTGGGGACAGAGCTACATGGGCAACTACGGGAGAGCGATCAAGGCAGGGAATGACCTTTGGCTGAGAAGCGAATCGAGCCCCGCTGACATCAGCTTTGACGGTGCAGGCGAGGAATATGCGGCACGGCAATCCGCAAAGGGCATCCTCTATACCTATCTCGATACGCTGTACACCTCGGGTGTGCAATCGCAGACGGGCTCGGCGGCACCCTTCTCACCGCTTTTCGCATCGCTGTGGGCGATCGTAGATATTGTGCTCATCCTCGGCACCGCGGCCTGTGTGCTGTTTGCAGTCTGGTCGCCGAAGAAGAAAAAGGCTCCCGAGGGCGCACCTGAAGCGGCCGAGCCCGCGGAGGCTCCCGCTGAGGCCGAGGAGGCTCCCGAGCCCGAGACTTCGGTCCCTGAGCCCGAGGCTCCTGCAGAGGCTCCCGACACCGCCTCCGACGGCAAGGATTCCGAATAAATTAAAAAACAAGGCAGGCGAGCCTGCCTTGGTTTTTTATACAAAATTATTCAATGCAGCGAGAGGTAGACCATCAGAACGGCGATGTCGGCGGGGGAGACGCCCGAGATGCGCTCTGCCTGACCGAGGCTGAGGGGACGGAGCTTATTGAGCTTTTCCCGTGCCTCGAGCCGCAGCCCCTCGATGGCTGTGTAGTCAAGGTCGGGGGGAAGGGGCCTGCCTTCCATGCGCCGCACCCGTTCTGCCTCCGACCTCGCCCGCTTCAGATACCCCTCGTACCTTATCTCCGTCTCGCAGGAAAGAAGCACGTCCTTGGGGATGTCTGAGAGGATGGAGAAGGCCGCGATAATTTCCTTTAAAGGGATCCCGCGACGGATGAGGTCCGCATAGGTGACGCCCGAGGTGAGGGGCCCGCCGCCGTATTTTGCGACCACCATGTCCGCGATCCCGTGCTCGGCCCTCTCATTTAAGGTACCCATGACCGAGTCCCTGAGCCTTACGCGATTTCGGTATACCATGTACCGCTCCTCGGTCACAAGCCCGCACCCATGTCCGTATTCGGTGAGCCTGAGGTCGGCGTTGTCCTGACGGAGAGAGAGACGGAATTCAGCCCGCGAGGTCATCATACGGTAGGGCTCCTCGGTGCCCTTGGTGACGAGGTCGTCGATGAGGACGCCGATGTACGCCTCATCCCGCCGAAGGATGAGAGGGGGAAGGCCGCGGAGCTTTAAGGACGCATTCAGCCCCGCCATGAGCCCCTGTGCGGCCGCCTCCTCGTACCCGCTCGTGCCGTTGATCTGCCCCGCCGTGTAGAGGCCCTCCACCCTTTTGTATTCAAGGGTGGGGAAAAGGTCGAGCGTGTCGATGCAGTCGTACTCGATGGCGTAGGCGTAGCGGACGATGTCGCAGTGCCCGAGCCCCTTGACGGTGCGGTACATTTCCCTTTGCAGATCGTGCGGAAGGGAGGTGGAGAGCCCCTGCACGTACACCTCCGTCGTGTCCGCGCCCTCAGGCTCCAAAAAGAGCTGGTGGCGGGTCTTATCGGAAAAGCGCACGACCTTGGTCTCGATGGAGGGGCAATAGCGGGGGCCCGTCGAGGAGATCTGCCCGTTGTAGAGGGGGGCGCGGTCGAGATTGTCGAGAATGATCCTGTGCGTCTCGGCATTCGTCCACCCGAGGTAGCAGGGCGTCTGCGCCGCGGGAACGCTGTCGTTCAAAAAGGAGAAGGGGTACGTCTCCTCCCCCGGCTGCAGGTCAAGCTCCGCAAGGTCCACCGTCCTCCCGTCGAGGCGGGCGGGAGTGCCCGTCTTGAAGCGTCTTATACGAAAGCCGAGCGAGAGGAGATTTTTTGTAAGCTCCGTGGCGCGGGAAAAGCCGTTGGGCCCGCTCTCTTTTACAACCTCGCCCGTGATCGTCCTTGCATTGAGGTAGACGCCCGTTGCAACAACGACCGCGCGGCATTCAAACACGCCGCCGTACGTCGTCCTGACCCCGACGACATGGGAATTTTCCGCCAAAATTTCAGCCGCCTCGCCCTGCACGATGCGAAGACCTTCTGTGTGCTCGAGGACGCGCTTCATCTCGGTGTGGTATTTGTTTTTGTCGACCTGTGCGCGGAGGGACTGCACCGCGGCGCCCTTTCCCTCGTTGAGCATGCGGTATTGCAGGGCACAGCGGTCGGCGTTGAGGCCCATTTCCCCGCCCAAAGCGTCGATCTCACGCACCAAATGCCCCTTCGCCGTGCCGCCGACGGAGGGGTTGCAGGGCATAAAGCCGATGCTGTCTGGATTGAGTGTGAGCATGACCGTCCTCTGACCCGTGCGTGCGAGGGCAAGCGCGGCTTCGCAGCCCGCATGTCCCGCCCCGATCACCACTGCGTCATAACGGCCCTCGGAGAAAATGGTCATTTAATAAATTAAAAATTAAAAATTCAAAATTAAAAATTGAGGTGAGGCGATTTGGAATAAAAGCCTGTTGCCTACGGGCCATTCCAATGACGTCCTTCCTCTCGCCCGCCCCCTTTCTAAGGGGGCGGGGTAGGGGTGGGGGTTCATT